>NZ_CP019602.1:2077500-2420000 GCF_001661675.2 Croceicoccus marinus
CGCGCTCGCCATCGCGCTGGAAGTGCTGCTGATCCTGATGCTGCTGACGCTGGGCGGTTCGATCGTCGGCACCCCCGAGCCGGACGAGAACCTGACCAGCATCGAACTGACCGCCACGCCCCCGCCCAGCGAACCCGCGCCCGAACCGGAGCCCGAGCCCGAGCCGGAACCGCCCGCGGCGGAGACCCCGCCCGAACCCGAAACGCCGCCCGAAACCCCGCCGGAACCCGAACCCGCGCCCGAGATACCCGAACCGCCGCGGCCCGAACCCGTGCTGCCGCCGCCGGTGGTGAAGACGCCCAATCCCGTGCCGCGGCCCACGGCGCCGCCCGCCGCGCCCGCGCCGCCCGCCCCGCCGCGCCCGGCACCGCTCGCCCCCTCGCAAGAGGTGTATGGCCCGGTTGTGGCCCCGCGTGCGCCCGCCGTTCCCGACAGCCAGCGCGTCGGCACCGCCCCCAATGGCGAGCCGCTCTATGCCGCGCAATGGCACCGCCGCCCGCGCGACGGCGAGCTGGAGGGCTATCTGTCGACCGCCGACGGGCCGGGATGGGGCATGATCGCCTGCAAGACCGCGCCCGACTACCGCGTCGAGGACTGCGTCGCGGTGGACGAATGGCCGCGCGGTTCGAACATCAATCGCGCGCTGCTGGCCGCCGCATGGCAGTTCCAGGTGCGCCCGCCCCGGCTGGGGGGCAAATATCTGATCGGCGGATGGGTGCGGATCCGCATCGACCTCAACATCGGGCAGCGCTCGTTCTGATCCCGTATCGGCCGATCAGAAATACGGATCGCCGCCCTGGTCCATCCGCACCGAGGTATAGGGCACCTGGAAATAGTCGAGCGCCGACCACCCCGCCCTGGCCACCCCGGACCGCGACCCGCCGAACAGCAGTTCCCCGACATTCAGGCCGACGCCCACGAAGACATGCCGCTTCGGCTCGATCCCCGCTGCGCGGTCCTCCGGCTCGAAATCATCCGCACCATAGCCCAGCTGCAGGTCGAGGAAGCGCAGCGGCGTGTCGCGCAATTCCTCGAATCCGGCGCCTTTCAGCGAGAACATGAAGCGCTGCTGCTCGAACCGGCGGGGGCCGCTATAGGTCCAGAAATCCTCGTTCGGCACGATCTCGATCTTGAAGGCGACTTTTTCCTTCACGCCCGGCACCGTGTTGCGCAGCACCGAAAAGCCCGCGCCCAGCCCGTTCATCACGATGTCGTTCCACGACCAGCCGCTGTCCGGCTCGATCGCGTCGGAAAGCTCGTTATAGGCGACGAAACCGAAGGCCAGCGCCCCTGCGGTCAACGCGTCGCCTTCGGACGCATTGGCATTGCGGTGCAGGCGGTTGTGCAGGATTTCGGCGGCGAGATAGGTGTTCCACGCATGGGCGAACTTGTCGACGCCGACATATTCGGTGTCCTTGCCGAACCAGCCCTCGTCCTTGAACTTGAAGCCGTCGGTTTCGCCAAACAGCTTGGACCCGGCGCGGATGGTGAAATAGCCGAACATCGCCAGCGCCTCGGTCCTGATCGCGCCGACCTGCGATCCGAACGTCGGACGACTCGCATATTCGCGCGGCACGTGATCGGCCCAGCCGGGCGGCACCACGCCCGCGGCATGGCGGACCGGGGCTTCGGGACCAGCAGGTCCGGCGTAGGGCACCGCCGGCTCCACCGGCTGCGGCGCATCGTCCCCGCTGTCCTGCGGGCCGTCCTGCCAGGAATCCCGCATCGCGCGCTGGGCGTCGCCGCGCTCCGCCATGCCCGCAAGATCCCAGTCCTCGGCATCCGAAGCGTCGATCCAGCGCGCGGCGTTCTCCAGGCCGCCGACGAAATCCGCCTCTGCCCCGGATGCGGCAATGGGCGCGGCCGCAAGCCACGCGCCGCAGGCCGCGCCCAGCATCCAGCGCCCCGGGCGGCGCGGCCTTTCGCCCCGGGCCGGGCGCGGATTGGTCGAATCGATCATGACAGTGCGGTTACTTAGTTACAGATCGGTGAATTGCCATCGCCGGGGCGGGAACATCCACCGAAGGGAGGAATTACAGGGATGAACGCATCCCTGCCGCGTTCCGTCCCCCGGAGGTACGAATGATCCCCGACCGCCGCCCCCATCGTCCGATGATCGGGTCGTTCCAGGCCTTGCTGCTGGCATTCCCGGTGGCCCTGTTTCCCGCAGCGCTGGTGACCGACATCACCTATCTCAACACTGCCGAGATCCAGTGGACCAATTTCTCCGCCTGGCTGCTGGCCGCGGGCGAGCTGTTCGCGGGGCTGCTGCTGATCGGCGCGCTGGTGTCGCTGGTGCGCTCGCGCAGCGGACGGGCGACGCTGTATTTCCTGCTGGTGCTGGCGCTGTTCGTCGTCGGGCTGATCAATTCCTTCCACCATAGCGGCGACGGCTGGGCATCGGTGGGCACGTTCGGGCTGATCCTGTCGATCCTGGGTGCGCTGCTGGCGCTCGCTGCCGGGGCGATCGGCTATTCCTCGCTGGGCGCGGCAACCCGCCTGCGCGATGCCGATCTGCACGACCGAACCGACAGGCCCCGCCCCGTGGAGATTGCCCGATGACCATCCGCCCCCGGATGACGTTGCCCGCGGCGGCGCTGGCGCTGTGCCTTGCCGCTTGCGGCGGCAGCGGCCCCGATGTCGACCAGACCGGCCCCGACCCCGTGCTGCCCGCCCAGACCGAGGCGCTGCTGCCCGCGATGAACATCGCGACCCCGGCCCCGTGGAACGGCGCGCTGCCCACGGTGCCCGAAGGGTTCGAGATCACCCCGCTCGCCACCGGGCTGCAGATCCCGCGCCAGATGCTGGTGCTGCCCAATGGCGACATATTGGTGGCAGAGGGCATGGGCGGCCACGCCCCGGCACTGCGGCCCAAGGACCTGATCGCGGGCTATATCAAGGGCAAGGGCAAGTCCGACGCGAAGAGCGGCGACCGCGTGTCGCTCCTGCGCGATGCCGACGGCGACGGCCGGGCCGAGATGGTGAGCGAGTTCATCACCGGCCTCGATGCGCCCTATGGCCTCGCCTATGTGGACGGCGCGGTCTATGTCGCCAACCAGGACAATCTGATGCGCTTTCCCTATACGCCGGGACAGACGCGCATCACCGCTCCGGGCGAGATCGTCACGAAGCTGCCCTCTCGCATCAACCACCACTGGACCAAGGCGATGACCGCCAGTGCCGACGGGTCGCGGCTGTATGTCGGGATCGGGTCCAATTCGAATGTCGGCGAACGCGGCATGGAGGTCGAGGAAGACCGCGCCGTCATCTGGGAGATCGACCCTGCGACCGGCATGCACCGGCAAATGGTGTCGGGCATCCGCAATCCCACCGCGCTGGCGATCAATCCCGCCGACGGTGCCTTGTGGGCCGTGGTGAACGAACGGGACGAGCTGGGCGCGCAGCTGGTGCCGGACTATCTGACCCGCATCCGCGACGGGGCGTTCTATGGCTGGCCCTACAGCTATTGGGGACAGCACGTCGATCCGCGCGTCCGTCCGCAGCGGCCCGAACTGGTGCAGTCCGCGGTGGTGCCCGATTATTCGCTGGGCTCGCACCATGCGCCGCTTGGCCTCGCGTTCATGGACGGCGGCGCCTGGGGCCCGCGCTTTGCAGGCGGCGTGTTCGTGGGCGAACATGGCAGCTGGAACCGGCAGGATCTTGCTGGCTACAAGGTCAGCTGGATCCCATTCGCGGGCATGTCGCCCGGCGGCGATCCGGTCGACCTGGTCACCGGCTTCATCGACGAGGATGGCCATGCGCGCGGCAGGCCCGTGGGCGTGACTTGGGATGCGCAGCGCGGCGCGCTGCTGATCGCGGACGATGTGTCGAACACCGTGTGGCGCGTCACCCGCAGCGGCGGACCCGCGCCCGCGGCACAGACGGCGCGCGCATCCGGCCCGGCATCCGGCCCGCCAGCCGGCCCGGCCTCGACCGGGGGCTGAACCCCCGCGTCTAGCCCCCGGGCCTATTTGCCCGAAGGCTCGGCGTCGCGCTTGTCGGAAAACGGGCATTGCCAGTCGCTGCCGGTCAGCCGCCCCGAATATTGCACCGCCTCGCTGCTCTCGCCGTGGCGGGCGAGCATGGGATTGATCGATCCGGCCAGCTCGCGGTCGCGGTCCAGGATCGTGTCGCGGATCTTCTCATAGCGGCCCTGGCTGCGCAGCTGTTCGAACTGGTCGTGCAGGTTGAATACCAGCACCGGCGTGCGGAACCGCCGCGCCGGGCGGCTGGCGTTGGGATGCAATCCGACCACGAAGAACGCCTCGCCCCCGAACGACAGCGAGAAATGGGGATCCTCGGGATTGGAACTGACCTGCTCGTCATAAGGCTGGTCGAGCCAGGCGTCCTTGTCCGACAGCGACTGGATACGCTCCCACATCGCCTTTTCGAAGCCGACCTCGTCCAGGTCGAGCGGGCCGTCGAAGACAAAGGCGATGGAGCGGAAAAGCGTCGGGTCCTGCTGGTAGTCATACGCCCATTGCAGCAGCTGGCGGTGAATCAGAACGTCGCTCCATCCGCTGGTCAGCGACCAGCAGGGCACGATCTTCATCTGACCCTTGCTCAGCGCGGATTTCGCGCCGACGCAGGGGAATTCCTGGTTGCGAATGAAATTCTCGAACTCTTCCAGCAGCGCCGGGTCGGCACGCGGATCTTTTGTCGCCATGGGTGGGCCCTTGATTGATCTGTCATGGGTGAAAAACCCGGGCGCTCCACTTGTTCCGCAGATAGCGCCACCGTGCAAAGATCAAGTCCATAAATCCAGCGACCGACCATAGCGCAACAGATTGCGAATTGTTGGAACGAGGATTGCCCCGGCGGATTGAACTGTTGCAAAGATTGGAAGCCCGACTATCAATTGATAAGGCAATAGTCCGGCGAAACCGGGACAATCGATATGATGATGGACGGGGTGTGAGCGAGGATTTCCCCAACAGCTGGCGTTTTCTGCTCGGCAGGGCGCGGCACGCTCTGTCGCGCGACGAACAGCGCATCGTCGAGGACATGATCGGCCCGGTCGAGCGCGTGTCCCACGACCGCGTGATCCTGCGCGACGGAGAGCTGGCCGACCGCAGCACCTATCTGATCGAGGGTTTCATGGCCCGCACGATCGAGCGTGACGGCCGGCGCCATATCGTATCGATGCACGTTCCCGGCGATTTCATCGATCTGCACGCCTTCGCGCTCAAGCGGCTGGATCACACCGTGGTGGCGATCGGGCCGGCCAAAGTCGGCTATGTCCCCCACAGGAAGCTTGAGCAGATCGTCGCCGACCATCCGCATCTGGGCCGCATGCTGTGGTTTTCCACCCTGCTCGACGCCGCGATCCACCGCGAATGGATCCTGACGATGGAGCATCTGCCGATCGAGGGGCGGCTCGCCCATCTGATGGCCGAGTTGTGGCACCGGCTGTCGCTGGTCCGCCTGGGGGACGAGGACGGCTTCAACCTGCCGCTGACCCAGGTCGAGATCGCCGACGCCTGCGGCACCACCCCGATCCACCTCAACCGCGTTGTGCGCAGCCTGCGCGAGGCGGGGATCATGGAGCTGTCGCGCGGCCGGGTCACGATCCTCGACCGCCCGCGGCTGGAACAGGCGGGCAAGTTCGACCCCTCGTATCTTTACGGCGAGGGTCATCTGAAACTGCGCGACGAACTGTCCCACTGACGGGTCGCCGACTGTCCGACCCAAGACTGGCGGGCCTGACACTGGCGGGCCGGAGACAAAAAAAGGGCCGGGAGGCGGATGCCCCCCGGCCCTTTCCATTTGCCTTTCCGGATCAGTCCTGCTTGACCGCCGCGCGGTCCCAGAAACGCAGATCCTTGATCGCGTCGACGAAGCCCTTGGCATCGCCCAGTTCGACGAAACCGCCGTCCATCTTCTCGGCCACGCCCGCGCCTTTCAGCAGAGGCATGACTTCGGGCGAAAAACCGATGAACTTGGCATGCGCGAAGGCATCGTTGACGAAATCGATGCTGGGCTTGTCGTCCGCATAGTTCTTGCCCGCGCCTTCACCCATCACGATCGCGACCGCGTCATACAGCACCGACGGACCGCCATCGATCTTCTGCTGCGCGGCCTGCAGCGTGCCATCGGACAGCCTGGCGCCGGTGACATGCGGGGCGACGATCTCGACCATGCCGCCCTCGGCCTTGACGCCTTCCATCAGCGCCTTGACCGTCGCGGCATCCGCGCCCTCTGCGATATAGAGACCCAGCTTGCGGCCCTTGAAGGTCTTGGGGCTGTTGGCCAGGATCGACAGCGGCTTGCTGGGCGGCAGGTCGGTGATCGGCTCGCGAGCGGCGGGCATTTTTTCCGGCATGTCCGGCATGCCCAGACCATCCGCAACCTCTTTCGCCAGATTCTCGTCGATATTGCGCAAATGGCCGACCATGCGCTCGCGGATATGGACATGCTCGACCTTGCTGAGCTCGAAGGTCAGCGCATTGGCCATGTGCCCCCGCTCGATCCTGGTCTGCGAGATATAGAACTGCCGCGCCTGGCTGTAGTGATCGGCAAAGGTCTCGCTGCGCACGCGCATCTTGGGACCCTCGACCGGCGCTTCATAGCTGGTGAAGCCGTTCATCGGGCAGGCGCGCGGGCCGCGGGGTTCGCGATTGTCGTCCATCGGGCCGGACCAGCTGTTCGGCTCGTAATTGGCACGCCCCTTGGGGTTGGTCATCGCCATGTGGCCGTCCTGCTGGAAATGGCGGACGGGGCACTTGGGCGCATTGATCGGGATATGGGTGAAGTTCGGCCCGCCCAGACGCTTCAGCTGCGTATCGAGATACGAGAAATTGCGCCCCTGCAGCAGCGGGTCGTTGCTGAAATCCATGCCCGGAACGATGTTCTGCGTGCAGAAGGCGACCTGCTCGGTCTCGGCGAAGAAATTGTCGACATTGGCGTCCAGCGTCAGCGTGCCGATGATCTGGACCGGAACCTGCTCCTCGGGAATGATCTTGGTCGCGTCGAGCACGTCGAATTCGAAGCTTTCGGCGAAATCCTCGTCGAACACCTGGATGCCCAGGTCCCAGGCCGGGAAGTCGCCCGCCTCAATCGAATCCCACATGTCGCGGCGATGGAAGTCGGGGTCCGCGCCATTGACCTTCACCGCCTCGTTCCAGATCACCGATTGCATGCCCAGATGTGGCTTCCAGTGGAACTTGACGAAATGCGACTGGCCTTCCTTGTTGATCAGGCGGAAAGTGTGGACGCCGAAGCCTTCCATGAAGCGGAAACTGCGCGGGATGGTGCGGTCGGACATGATCCACATCACCATGTGCATCGATTCCGGCGTCAGCGAGATGAAGTCCCAGAAATTGTCATGCGCGGTCTGCGCCTGCGGAAAGCCGCGGTCGGGCGCGGGCTTGGCTGCATGGATCAGGTCGGGGAACTTGATCGCGTCCTGGATGAAGAACACCGGGATGTTGTTGCCGACAAGGTCCCAGTTGCCCTGCTTGGTATAGAACTTGGTCGCGAAACCGCGCACGTCGCGCGCAAGGTCGGGGGAACCCTTGTTGCCCGCCACGGTCGAAAAGCGCGTGAAGGTCGGCGTCTTGACCCCCACCTCGTTGAAGATCGCGGCGTGCGAATATTCGGGGATCGCCTTCTTCAGCTCGAAATGGCCGTGGATGCCATAGCCGCGCGCGTGGACGACGCGTTCGGGGATGCGTTCATGGTCGAAGTGGAAAATCTTCTCGCGCGCGATATGGTCTTCCAGCAGCTGCGGACCGCGCGGCCCGGCGGTCAGCCAGTTCTGGTCGTCCGCGACCGGAGCGCCCTGCGCCGTGGTCATGATGTCGTCGCTGCCCTTCGGCTTCTGATGGTTGGCGCCGCCGTCGTCGAAATCAATGTCATTGGCCATGGGGCAATCTCCTGTGTTGTCTTCGCAATGCGCGGCGGACCGATTCGGTTGCATACCGATCGGTCATTCGGCTGGGGAAAGGGGCGGACTGTCCCGCCCCTTCGGTTCGGCCATCCCGCCTTTGATCGGTCGCGGGGGTGCTACTGGTTCTTCCCGGTCAGATCGGCAGCGTCCCGGTCCTTCTTGGGATATTGCTCGGGATCGACCGAATCCTCCTTGCGCATTTCGTTATAGAGCTTGCTGTTCTGGCGGGGACGGTCGGTCGTGGGAATGTCGGACGGGTCCTTGTCCGGCTTGCCTTCGCTTCGGGGCGGATTGGTCTTGTCGGTCATGGCTTGTCCTTATCTGTCAATGCGATAGTCGATGGGCTTGAAGCTGCCGCCATTGCTGTCATAGGCCGAGCAGGCGGTCAGCCCGATCACCAGGTCGCGGTGCGCCAGCAGGGTGATGTGGTCGCCCGGCCGTCCGGTGGGCGGCAGCACGGATACGCTGCCGTCCGCGGCCACCGGCACGTTCATGAACACGTTGAAGGCGACCGGGATCCGGTCCTCGTCGATGCCCCAGGGGGCCAGCGCCTCGGCCAGATTGCCGAAACAGCCGCGGTGGACCGGCTTGCCGGGATAGAAATGACGAAACGTCGCTTCGCTGCACGGGGTCAGCAGGAAATCGTGGCGACCGACGGTGTCCTCCTCGATCGACAGCAGCACGTTCGACCGGTTCGACCACAGCCGGTTGCCGGTGGTCAGCGCGATCGTCTCCTCATAATCGAAAGTCCGCCCGTTCGAGATCACCTCGCCTACATCGCCACGCACGAAGGCGAGCAGGTCGGCGACCTGCTGTCCCTCGGGATCGATCACCGTCAGCCGCTCGCCCTCGTTCAGTTCGAAGGCCACGCCGCTGCGGGGCGCGATCCTGCTGAGGGTCTGCGTATCGGCGGTCATCCGGATCTCCTTCGCTGAACGGGTTTCCGGTTCAACCGGGGGTCAGCGCGATTGTTCCGCCCTTTCCTCCTCCTTTGCGCCGGCCCGTTCCTTCGCTTCATCCGCCGGAGACGAGGACCAGACGACATCGTCCAGCAGCCCCGCATCGTCGAAGCCCGCATCCTGCCGGGGGATTACGGTCATGGTGCCGTCGTTTTCCAGCACCACCCAGTTCGCCTCTTCCGGGCCGACATAGCCGTTCGCGCGCAGATAGGCGAAGATCTCGTGGCGCGAGATGCGCTCGCGGCGCATGTCCTCTTCCAGCAGGCGGCCCTTGTGGACCAGCAGGCGCGGCTTGGCGCGCACCAGCCGCTCGAACCAGACGCTGCGCGAGGCGAGCCACGCCGTGCTCCATTGCAGCACCCCGATGACGGTGATGGCAAGGATCACGTCGGCCAGGCTGACTTCCTTCAGCAGGATGCCGCTGGCCGCCAGGCTGCCCACGGTGACCGAGATGATCCAGTCGAAATTGCTCATCTGCCCGGTTGCCCGCTTGCCCAGCAGGCGAATCAGCACGATTATGACGACGAACAGGATGGCGGCGGACAGGCCCGATCTGAGTACGTGGCCGGCGGAACTGAAGAAGGTTTCGGTCTGGGCGTTCATGGAGCAAGCACGCGGTTAATCTCCTTGGCGTTACCGAACCTAACGCGGCTGCGGGCAAGTCGATCCGGTTCCGGCCGGGGAAGGAGGCGCAGGGCAGGTGCGCGCCGCAGACCCGCAAATGCTGTTCCACGGCCGGAACGAAAAAGGGGCGACGCCGCTGCCGGCATCGCCCCTTTCATCGCGTCAATCCATTCGGATCGCCCGGTGTCCCCCTATTGGCACGCCTTAGTTAGAATGTGAGGGTGTCTCACTGCGCAATTGCGCACCTGCCAGATGCATTTGTGCAACGTGGTGTTCATTGATTCTTCTCCTGTCATTCGGTCGGTTGGGAGGAGAATGACGTTCATCCTGATTCTAGGACAAGGTCGCCAGTTCTCCAAGGTTAAATCATGGCTTGTCTGTCTCACTCCGCTCTTCGGAATTCGTCGGGAAACGGCAGTGAAGTAGGACGGAAGCGGAGGTAGAGCACGCTTCTTCCGTCCGCATCGGTCGTGATGTCGTCGACGGTCACATCATGGATATCGGCCAGATCGGGTTGATCGAGGACTTCCGCGATGGGCCGGTCCAACGCGTCTCGGCCGATGGCACGAGGCGTCCGGATGGTTTGCGCCCGTCCGTCGTCCTCGAACAGTAACGCTCCATCGCGCGGGCAAGGCAGCCAGTGGCGCAATATATGCACTCTCCGGTCAGTGGCCCTGAGGCCGATCGAACGGACGTTCTTTTCGGAGATCGGGGTCGGATCCTCTTTTCCTTCGTCACCCCACCTCCACCGGACATCGTGGATGAGATCAATTCCCCGTAGGTGGGCGATGCGTCTCGTCAGGCTGTCCACCCGTAGATCACGGGGATCGACATGCTCCCAGTCCTCGATCCTGAGCCCTTCGGCGTCGATGCGCTTGCCGGCTTCGATGGCGCGCTCCATGAGTCTGCCCAGCGCCTCGATGTCCTCGGTCCTGACCGAACCGTCCAGACCGACGAGGACCGTGCAGGAATCGGTGTCCTCAGGCTTGATGGTGATCAGGGTGGGGCGGCTCACCCGCAGGAGCCATCCGTTTTTCGTGTTGGCGTCTACGGTCGCGCGGATGGCCGGTCCGAAGTAGCTGCTCGAACGTCGTTCGGGATCGAAACTGGTCACCGCATCGATGTCGTGACCACCCGCCGCGAGCCCTGCAGTGATCGCGTCCAGGATCATGATCAGTTCGTCGCGCGGGAGGCTGGAGAGCGCGACCCTTATTGTATTCTCACGTGCGCCGTCAGGTGATCCGCTCGTCACCGGCCTGATCCGCGCACCGAATGCGAGATCGAATTCACCCGGCAGGCCGATGGCCAGCTCCTCGCGGGTGGGAATGCGGACGCCTTCAGCGGTCTTGACGAGATACCTGATGCGGGCCGCCAGGACGCTTTGGAATATGCCGGCATGTTCGCGGGCGAGCGCATCGGCGAGGCGTTCCGATGCCAGTTCGCCGAGGTCGAACCGGTCCTCCATGAGGAAAACCGGCCGCCTGTCTTGGCGAGGAGGATCGATCGCATGTGCTTCGAGGATCGCCGTCGCCATTTTTCCGGCTGCCTGCAGGCTGTCGTCGTGGTCGTCATAGCCGGCGGCGGTCGCGGCGATCATCACGGCAGCGACCAGCTCCGGGTCCCCCCCGGTATCGCCGAGTGCGCGCAGCACCTCGTTTCCGTCGTGCAGACGCGATTTCTGCCTCTCCAGCGAGAGGAGGTGGAAGGCGGGAATGGGACGGTCGTAAAGGCTCGATCCGCGATCGATCCACATGTGGCGCAGGCCCGAGACGGTCCGCAGTTCGGACAGATCGTCGCATACGACGTCGACCACGGTCGTCAGCCCTTCTGCGAGGTTGACGCCGTGGCGTTCCATCGCTCCGGTCCATCGCTGCAGCAGCGTGGACCAATGCGGCATTCGCGACCAGACATTGCTCATGATGGCCTCCTTCCTCGAGGTGGACACGTCGAAGGACCGCGGAGGCAAAGCCTCCACGGATAGACGCGATGTGTTTTGATGCGATGGTTCGTTCCGATCCTCGCGGAGAGGATCCGGAGCCGACGTTCAAGCGGGTGCTATGCGATCAGACAACTCGGAGCTGAGACCGCCGTCGACCTCGCCCTTATGGTTAGCGAGGAATGCCTTGTCCCATGGCGACCGCTGCCATCTGGTTGCGGTCCCTTGCCTGACGGGCGGAAATGTCTGTGATCATCCGCTTGAGCTGATTCTCTCGATAGCGCTCGTCCAGCCTCGGATCGCCTTCGAAGGCCCTTATGACACCTAGGGGGTTGTTCTTCATCCGCATATGAAGACGGCGACCCACGATGTCGGTCTGGAGGTATGCGTCGAGGGACTTCAGGACCGACGTGGCAACGCGTGTTCGATTAGGATCCGACCCGTCGCCCAAGGCCTCGGAGATGTATTCACGAAGCACGATTGGTGCGGCATTCAACTGGCGTTTTGCGACATCGTAGTTTCTTCCCAAGGTGATCACATTGGCAGCCCTGCTCTGAAGGCAGTGAAGAGGATGCATGACTGCCAGGGGTATGGCGGTCTCATCGCCTCCGGACCGCATTGGAAAATCCATGATCACCATCTGCTTGAGTAGCTTGTCGGCAGGTGGACCTATGACGTTCGACAGGATGTCGATCTCGAGTTCGTGACCTTCGATGGTTGCATGCACGACTGCTGCATTCGGTGTATGGTCGTTCGCCTTGGGATACTGGACGCGGCCACCGAGTCTTTCGGCGATCTTTGCCGCGACGGTCCCGGTTCCGAAGAAATCGATATCCTTCGAAACGAAGGGAGCATAGTCCGACAGTTCGGGGGCATTCTCGCTGTAGCGCTCGGCCCAGAAATTCAATGCCTGACCTCCGACCAGCAGCGCGCCCTCCACGGGAGCGGTCAGGTCCATGACCTTCTCCACGATCCTCTGTGGAAGGACGCCCGGCATGGCGATCAATCGATCTCATTCCATTGACGAACTTTTGCGCGCCGAGCGATATCACGTGGGATGAACCCGTTGCGCTCCTGAAGCGAAGCGGCGTCGATACGTCCGGCGGCGAGATCGCGTTCATCGAGGTCGCGCGCGGCCTGCTTCGCCTTGGCCCTGTCGGATTGGCTGAAATCCTGATTAGCCATGAGAGAGCCTCCTCTTTTCTGCGTTTTGTTCTTCATTTCGAATATAGGACGACGGACCGGAATCTTCCACATCCGGATCTTCAACTTCACCCAGGCGGTGATGGCGTCAGGTCGTAGGAGTGCCTTTTCCTTCCCTATGTGGATACACCGTTTTCCAACGTCTCATCGTTCAGCAGCGACACCGCTCTTCATATCGGATTCCGATGCGGAGCAGCGGAAGAAGAAGCATGTCGCCTCAGTCCCCGATGCCGCGATCCGGAGGCGGGAATCGACGCGGATCACGGGAAATCTGCCGCGAGGCCCGGTCCGCCATGCCCATGGCTTCGCCGACGGTCGCCTTGGCGATGCGGAACGCATCCGGTAGGATCTTCCGTCCCTTAGCGGTCGGGTTGACGTAGGGGGTCAGATCCGTCCCGCCCTTGGCCTCCAGCACGCGCAGAGATTCCTGGAGTCGCGGCAATGCGTCCGCGGTCTCTTCCGCCATGATCCTGGCCAGGGCGGGTCTTTCCTGAGTGACCGCTGCAAGGTCGTAGACGTCGCGGGGAGTGAACTTGGCCGATCGATATCGGATCTTCTTGATGATCACTTCCTCGGGTGTCTCGAGGGCGATGCGCCGATCCCCGTATCTGGCCCATTCGAATCCTGGTTCGGTCTGCAGGGGTGGGGAGAGGAAGTCGATCTCTCCCTCGTCGAGCTCGAACTTCAGGTAGTGACCCGGCCACTGGAAGCGTTCGGAAATGCCGCGTGAGGCAGGATTGTTGGCGGGCACGAAGTTCCTGAGCGCGGTGCCCGGCACGAAGATGTCGATGTCGTAGGATATGCGATGGGCGATCTGGATGGCGATCGCGGTACCGCCCCCGAGCGTCCAGTCGGGGCTATCCGTTTTCTCCGATTGCGCGCCGAACACGTGATCCAGCGCCGGCAGCGCCTTGTCGAGGAGCTTGCGCCATTCAGAGGCCCTTGCGGTCATCGAGCCACCTCCTCGTCTCGTGTCCGGAAGGGAGGTGCAGCGAAGCGGCATCGGCGAGCTGGTCGTAGCTGATGGCCCCCGATGTCACGAGGTCGGACAGCGTCTCGAGTTCGGCCTCGTTGAGGAATTCCCTGACGCAGACCCTGTCGATGGAGAAAGGCTGGATGTCGAGTAGCGAGCCGAGCAGCTCCTGCTCGCTCACACTGTCGGGAAGGGACACGTTCAGATGACCGATCGCCACGCGCAGGGAACGCCTTGCGCCTGGAAGGGCCAGGGCGGCCTCGAGCCGGTCGTCGGCAATGGTCGCTGCATGCGTCATCTGCTTTTCCCCTTCTCTTCCACCTCATCAGGATAGGCGTTTCCTACCCGTTTTCCATCACCAGCGACATTTCCTGAGCTCCGATCTATTCGGGCGGCTTGCTGAGTTCGATCATTCGCGGCAGCGAATCCTCTCCCATCGCCGAAGCCACCAGTAGGGATAGTGCGTGGATGCGTTCCACAAGGACGGCTTCGGCATTGCGGTGCCGCGCGCGTTCCGCCTTCGCCGCCTCGCGTTCTGCCGCCAATTCGCTCCGTAGGCGTTTCAGCTCTTCGCGCGCGCCGCCGTGCGGAGCCGATGCGCCGAGATTCTGGAAGAGTTCGAGTTCGCGCTTGTAACGATAGAGCGTCGGCCGCGGGACGCCGGTCTCCTCGACCAGGTTGACGACCGTCCAGGAGCCGTCCGTCTGCGTGGTCCCGCGGCAGAAGCGGTCGATTCCGGCCCGGATCGTCCTTTCGGTCGTTTCCGTTCCGCGAAGGTCGCCTCCTCCCGCCAGCACGTCGAGTTCGTGAAGGCGGTCCGCATTGTCCTTTCTGAGTTCCTCGAAGGAGGTCTGGTCAATCTTTTCCATTTCCACCTCCCTGTGCCTTGGCGATCACCCCTTCGTATCTCTCGGCGGCGGTCCGGAGTGACTGTTTCTGCGGTCCGCTCCGGGCGGTTCCGGTTAGTCTTCGGACTTCGTCGAGCAGGCCCTGCCACTTGGGAACGTGGCAGGGCGCTATCACCGAATTGGCGCACTTGTCCGGAGAGCACATGCTTATCGCCGGGGATGCGCCCGGTGAGGACTTTTCCTGCTCGGTCAGGCAGAGCGCGTTGCTCACGTTGAACACGCAGTAGCTCAGGCTGCCAACATGGACCGTCTGGACAAGCTTGCGCACGCTGTTGTCGAGCACCGCTCCTTTCGAGGACGTGTCCACCACGGCCGATGCGAGGCCCACTTCCCGCACGTTCTCCCATTCAGCGAGCACGCGGCTGGCGCCCGGACCGGCCCGCCAACCTGCCCGGGCATCGCTCCTCATCTCCTCGAGGATGTCGATGCCCGCGAGGATGCGCTCGTCTTCGACATCGAGCGCGAAGGTGTCGGAGATGGAGCCGGCGTATCCTTCGAAGACGGCCGTCGAGACATGATGATATTGGAGGCGTCCGGCGATGATGCCGAAAGGCTGCCTCGCGATGAACCTCGCGAGCGTGCGCCTGAACTGACTCGGCTTGATGTGATAATCGGGCGCCTGGTTGACGCTCGGGTCTGTCTGGGCGATCGCGTCCCGCTGCCATCTCGCCCGTTCGTAGAACAGGTTGACCAGGCTACCAATGGAGGTGACGGACAGTGGATAGCCAGTCTTCGACGAACGCTGTAGCTTCCTGTCTCGCGACTTGGGCTTGCGCAAGGCATCCTTGCTCAGCATGAGCAGATCCGACCCGTGCATCGCGCGGTATGGCGCCAGAAGCTTCTGCAGCATCTGCACGGCCTGGGCGACGATATCCGGGACCACCCATTCCACGGGTGGAGGCTTGCCTTCCTTGCCCTTGCCGCGTTTCTTGAGCGGTATGCCGCTTATGCGCCAGCGGTCGCGGAGGCCGGTAGCCCTGTCGACGGGACGGTCGAGGCAGTCGGAATCGAGGTTACTGGCCTCCCCTGGCCTCATTCCGGACAGGTAGAGGATCACGATGAGGCAGGCGGCGACAAGATGGCCGAGTTCCTCGCGATAGAGATGGTGCGCCGCCTTCTTGCGGTCCGGCATCCAGGTGATGCCCGTCTCGGGGCAGGGGCCGGGTTTTGTCTTCCAACCGGGAAAATCGGCCCTGCCATCGTCCCAGAATGCGTGCATCTCTTCCCGCATCGCAAGCACGGTGGGTGCATAGTGCTCGATATAGCGTCGCGCACAGTCGATGAGCGTCGCGATGACCTCGTCCGGAAGGGGTTCGGTGGTGTTCTCCTCGCTGGTCTCGCCGGCACCCAGCATCTTTGCGGTCAGGTTGCCGTCGTAGGGAGAGAATGGCAGTGGGGAACTCAGGCGTTCACGGAAGACGTCGAGCGCCTTTATCGGGAGGAGATAGCTCCAGACCGTCTGCGGGCTGCAGGAAGAACCCGTCCGCACATTCGCGCCGGAGGCATTGACTGCATCTTCCGGGCCATGGTTCTCCAGCCATACGCGATATTCGTGGACGTGCCGCTGGCGGAGGTCCAGAGGACCCGCGACATCGGGGTGCTTGACGTCCAGCCAACGCAAGAACCGCTTCATCCTCAGCTGCTCGCGTGAGGCATGGTAGCTGCCGATCGTCTTCTGGGTCGCCAGCGGCGTGTTCAACCGGTGCCAGCACAGTTCCTTGCAGGTGGCGAGCCAGCCCGGGTGGTTCGCGGCGACGTCGTTCCAGTCGATCCGGCAGATCGATTCGACACGGCCGGAATGGTGATCCGTCTCCGTCAGGTCCCAGACCATCGCGCCGAACCGTCCCTTGAGGTCGGGACGACGCAGGAGGATGGGCGATTCGCCGTGGGGCGACCGCTGGCCGCGCTCATCTTGAGCCCGGATATGGCCGGCATGCGCGTTCATTGCAGCATCTCGGGAGGGAGATGCATGTCCAGCCCCCTGGCGATCGCTTCCGCCTCTGCGACGGTGCGTTGGTCGAACTGGGGGAGGATGGCATGGGTGATCTCACGCCACGCAGCGCCGTACAGGGCCTCCCACTCGGGTGACCCCATCTCGTCGCGGCGCCGCTCGACATGCGCCCGGAAGCCGAGGATCGCGGGCAGGGATCGACGCGTTATCAGAGCGTTAGGACAGACCACGCAGCCGAAGAAGGCCTTTGAGCAGGGCGTTCCCGGCTTGTCGAACGGGGAATTTGTGAAGTCGCGGCAGCTGGCGAGCCACAGGTCCTGCTCGCCGGACAGCGCGGTTGCGATGTCGTTCTCGGCGACTTCGGCCTTTTGTGCGGCTGCCGATACCTGATCCTCGGATGCGTCGTTCGGAAGATCGATGACCCGCCTGGAGAGCGCGTGGTCCCAGGCCTGCGCCTGCGCGTCCAGGACCGCATTCTCGAGAAAGGGTCGGATACGGTCGTTGTCGAGATAGTGCTTGGCGCGCACGTCGGCCGAGTTGTCCGACCTGTCGATTGACAATCGGCCTCCATGCCTGATCGTGCGCTGCGTCCGCCAGGTCGGGCGCAGCCTGTTCCTGACGATCGGCAATCGCCCGCCGTGATCATCTCGCAGGCCGCTCTCGTTGAGATGGTCGCTGAACGCCCTGAAGGCATCGGCGGCGCAGTGGAACGTGAACAGCGGTGTCGCATCGTCGGTTCCGCCATCCTGGTCCTGCCTCTTTCTGGCTCGATCCCGCAGGAGAGCGAGGGCTCCCGCGGCTTCCCGGAACGAGGTCCCATCCGCGATGGCCTCCTCCTCAGTGTCGATGCTGCCGTCGCTCGGGTTGGTGGTCCGGCTCTTGCGAAATCCATTCCCGCCACCGCCGCGTCGCTTGATGTAGCGCACCTTGATGCGCCGCCCATCGGTCCTGAGATTCGCCAGCGTGAGCACGGGAAGGCATTCGGGCTCGATCCCGAGCTTCAGGCCGATGATGACGAAGGCGGCGATCTCCATGGCCGCCCTGTCCCCGGGGTCGCCACTATCGTGAGTTCGGTGCAGTATGGCCGCACAGGCGGAGATGATGCGCTGTGATTCGGCGAGCGAATAGGGTGCGTTGGGCTTCGTATCGTCGATCCGCTCGCCGGGAAGGAAGTCCTCGTCACGCCAACCCGGACCCAATACCGCCGCGTCCTCGAGATACAGCTGTCGCAGGATCCTTAGCGGCGCGGCCTTGTAGGCATAGGCGGTGGTGCCGGTGACTTCTCCCAGCGTCGCACGCAGGTCCATGGCTATGCGGAAGTCCTCGACGATCTGAGGATCGAGGATCGTGTCTTCCTTGCCGGGCTCCTGACCTCGCGCGTCCTTTTCCGTTTCTGCCAGCCAGAGGAAAAAGGGCTTGCTCTGTGTCTGGTAGGCCAAGGCCGTCGATCCGGTGGCGATGGCCTTGCCGGGTCCGGACATCCTGTGGACCGCATCGAGCATGGCCCTCCCGAGGGCGGGACGCAGCGAAGCGAAGTCCCAGTTCAGGGGGTTCTTGCGTTCGAAATGGCGATGCCGCCAATCTTTCGGATTCGACCGAGTGGGGAACTGGAGAACACCTCCACGGTCGAGACTCGGGACTTTCCGCCGCGGCCGCCCGCGCCTCGGCGGGAGATTTTCATCGGACGCGTCGTTCCTGTTCTCAGCGGATGAGGTCAAGATAGTCCTCCTCCGATCCCAAGGTATCCTCGAAGATCCGCAGTGCCTCGTCGATGACGAAATCGTCTGCGCTGAGGATGTCGAGGTAGATGAAGGTCGTTTCGTAGTGCTTGTGTCCCAGGAGACGCTGGAGGGCGCGGAGGGGGTCGCCGAAGATCGTAGCGTAGACGTCACCGCGACCGCCTTCCGTGAGGCGTCTGACATCGTCCTTGATCTTCATGCTGTCGTGATGCCGACGCAGGAGCGCGCAGAGCATGTAGACCGCGAAGGTGTGCCTGAGGGTGTGCGGCGTCACCTTGATACCCGATCGCTCGGATGCGTTCTCGAAGACCTTTTCCCAGCCGCCGATCCCCATGAGGCCGCCGGATTGGTTGATCCAGAGCGGAGTTAAAGACGCTGAAAGCCCCTTGCGTTCGAGCGCCGGCAGTCGCTCGAGTTGCTGATATGCTTGGAGGCGACGGAACGCGTGGATGCCGACGGGGACTTTCCGGGCGCGATAGCCCTTTCCATCGATCGCAGGGACCGGATAGGTGAACGCTCGACCACCGGTGCTTTCGGCGCGAGAGGGAACAGCCGATGCCGGCATCCTGCTGCATTCGTAGAGACGCATGCCGGACGTCAGGATGGTTTCGGCGAAGGCGGCATTGCGCAACGGCGATCTGGTCACCATCAGACCGTCGTCCCGGAAAATACGGAAGCGGTCGAGCGTGATGAACTTGGGCTCTTCGGACGCAGCTGCGGCACCCTTGAAGGACCATTGCAATGCCGGATGTTCGGTCGGGTTGTCAGGGCGCAGACGCAGGAGGACGGCCGCATCGAACATGGTCTTCAGCGCTGCGGCCTCGGAGTTCCAGGAGACGGGGTCGAGTGGTTTCCCTTGAGGCGTCGTGCTCGCCAAGCGGCGAGCCCGGTATTGGGAAAGGTATCCCGGATCGACAGTCGCCAGATCTCCACCATCCTCGGCTAGCGTGGCGATGAACCTGAGGACGTGCTGACCATAGGTCCGCATGGTGGTCCGCCCGGCCACCTGCTCGGTCATCTTGCGTAGGACGCTAGAGGACTGATGATGGATTTGAGGAGGATTGGAATACTGGTCGAGGACGAACGGGACTCGTTCGGTGATCCCGATCCTGGCGTAGAGTGACTTCGCCAACGGGCCCGCCCGCTCGTGCCAGAACCGTTCAAGCTCTTCCGGCATGAAGGTCTCGTCGACCGTTTGGTCGAGAAGATCAGGATTGACGAAAGCCAGACGCAAGACGGTGTGCCCTCATGGGTAACGGGGTTTCCCGATCCATGAGGGCACAACTTCTCACTTTTTCAAGTCATTTATTGACTGCGGTCCCATCCTGTTCCATAGAATGAGACACAGCACAACATTACTATTGACAAGCCAGGCATTCCTCGTAATCGGTCTCGCCCGTGTTCAGCTCGTACTTGGCCGCGTCGATGGTGTTGTCCGCCTCGACACCGCCCGCGAAACCGGCGCGCTGGACCGACTTCGACCGCAGGTAATAGAGCGACTTGATCCCCATCTCCCACGCGCGGAAATGCAGCATCAGAAGGTCCCACTTGTCGACATCGGCCGGGATGAAGAGGTTGAGGCTCTGCGCCTGGTCGATGAAGGGCGTGCGGTCCGCCGCGAATTCGAGCAGCCAGCGCTGGTCGATCTCGAAGCTGGTCTTGAACACTGCCTTTTCTTCCGGCGTCAGGAAGTCGAGATGCTGGACCGACCCGCCGCGTTCCAGGATCGAGTTCCAGACATTGGCCGAATCCTTGGATTTCTCGGCCAGCATCTTCTGCAGATAGGGGTTCTTGACCACGAACGAGCCCGACAGCGTCTTGTGCGTGTAGATATTCGCCGGGATCGGTTCGATGCAGGCGCTGGTGCCGCCGCAGATGATGCTGATCGACGCGGTCGGCGCGATCGCCATCTTGCAGCTGAAGCGCTCCATCGCGCCCATTTCCTCGGCGTCGGGGCACGGTCCGCGCTCCTTGGCCAGCATCATCGACGCCTCGTTCGCCTTGGCGTTGATGTGCTTGAACATCTTGAGGTTCATGGCCTTGGCCATCGCGCTTTCGAAGCCGATGCCCTTGGACTGCAGGAACGAGTGGAAACCCATCACGCCCATGCCGACCGAACGCTCGCGCGCGGCGGCGTACTTGGCGTTCTCCATCTCGTCCGGCGCGCGGTCGATGTAATCCTGCAGCACGTTGTCGAGGAAGCGCAGCACGTCCTCGATGAACAGCTTGTCGCCGTTCCACTCGTCCCAGGTTTCCAGGTTGAGCGAGGACAGGCAGCACACCGCGGTGCGGTCCTTGCCGTGATGGTCCTTGCCGGTGGGCAGGGTGATTTCCGAACACAGGTTCGACGTCGACACCTTCAGCCCCAGGTCGCGGTGATGCTTGGGCATCATGCGGTTCACCGTGTCCGAGAACACGAAATAGGGCTCGCCGGTGCGCAGCCGCACCTCGACCAGCTTCTGGAAAAGGGCGCGTGCGTTGACCGTCGAACGCACCGATCCGTCCTTGGGGCTCTTGAGGTCGAAATCGGCCCCGTCGCGCACCGCTTCCATGAACTCGTCGGTCAGCAGCACACCGTGGTGCAGGTTCAGCGCCTTGCGGTTGAAATCGCCCGTGGTGGTCCGGATCTCGAGGAATTCCTCGATCTCGGGATGGTGCACGTCGATGTAGCAGGCCGCCGAGCCGCGCCGCAGCGAACCCTGCGAGATCGCCAGCGTCAGGCTGTCCATCACCCGCACGAAGGGAATGATCCCGCTGGTCTTGCCGTTGAGGCCGACCGGCTCGCCGATCCCGCGCACATTGCCCCAGTACGTGCCGATGCCGCCCCCGCGCGAGGCGAGCCACACATTCTCGTTCCAGGTCGAGACGATGCCCTCAAGACTGTCGTCGACGCTGTTCAGATAGCACGAGATCGGCAGGCCGCGCCCGGTGCCGCCGTTCGACAGCACGGGGGTGGCGGGCATGAACCACAATTTCGAGATATAGTCGTAGAGCCGCTGCGCATGCTCCTGATCGTCGGCATAGGCATCGGCGACCCGCGCGAACAGGTCCTGATAGGATTCGCCGGGCAGAAGATAGCGGTCCTCCAGCGTGTCCTTGCCGAAATCGGTCAGCTTAGCATCGCGGCTGGCATCGGTAACGATGGCAAAGCGGCGCTCGGCCACGTCCTTCGACGAAAGGGGCTTCCTGGCAGCCGTGTCCGACATGGCTTTCGCCAGCACCTCGCCCGCCTTCTCGAGGGCAGGAGCCGTATCGACGTCACTGCTGCTCTCCGGGCTGCTGCTCACCTGAACATCTCCAGTCGGAACTTCCGCATCATGGCCTGCATCACCGTTTCTGAAATCCATTGTCGCCGCCCCGGTCCTGTCATCATCGCAAATTACAATGGGCGCATCCCGGGCCCGGCATTCGTGCATGACCGGATCATCGAAACAAGCCCCTTCCGGCCGCCCTGCACGCAGGGGAGCGCCGCCGTTCCGTGCCTTTCGCCCGTTTCCGGAAGAAAGCGGCAGCCCCGTACAAAGTCCGGGTACGTGCTGCACAAGGTCTAGCGGTTCGCTTCATCAGCCGACCGCTAGGGATTGTGCCGCAAAGCACTGGTCAGGCAAGCGCTAGTTTTCCACCGAAACCCGCCTTCGCCGCGATGCGCGTCATGCGCCCCTTGCAGGTCCGGCGGTGCAAGGCCCGCGCGGCGGTTTAAAAAACTTTTCCACCGCTTCGTTGCGCCCCCGGGCGCGCCATGGATATGGGGTTCGGGCAGGCAAAATTCCATATCGGACCCGCTCCGCCGGAAAGGTCGGGTGCGCGAATCAGGCGAAAGGCAGACAGACCCATGCTCAACATCATCGGCGCGATCGTAAGCGGGCTTGTCGTGGGGGCGCTGGCGCGCTGGTTCTATCCCGGAGAGGTCGACATCGGCTGGATCGCCACGATCCTGCTGGGCGTGGGCGGCGCGCTGCTGGCGGGTCTGGTGACCAGCCGCGGGCGGCGCGATTTCAGCCGGCCCGGGTGCCTCGCCTCGGTACTGGGCGCGATGGCGCTGATCCTGATCGGGCGGCTGTTCTTCTAGGGCTTTTAGGGCGATACCGCCCCCCGCGCGATCAGTCGAAGGTCAGCAGCCGCTGCCGCGTCTCGCCCTGGCGCACCATGGTGATCTCCACCGCGTCCAGCCGGCCCAGCTCCTCGCCCAGCGCGGCGATGCGCGCGGGGTCCAGCTTGCGCCCGTCCATGTCGAGCAGCACGTCGCCGGCCCTCAGCCTGTGCCCCGCCAGCAGGTCCGTGTCGCTGTCCGCCGTGATCGCATAGCCGGTGTCCGCCACCCCGACGCGAACCGGGCGCAGATCCAGCGCATCGGCAAACTCCAGCCCGCGCGTGGCGGCGGCATAGCCGCTCGCCGCCTCATAGGCCTGCGCCTGCCCCTGCCCCTGCCCCGGCCCCGCCTGCCGGCCGGTGGGCAGGACGACATAGCCGCCCTCGCCCGCCATCTCGTCGCCGCCCCCCAGCAGGGCGTTCAGCGCCGCGATCGCCGCGACCAGCGCCAGGATGGCGACCAGCGCCAGCCCGGCCAGACGCAGGGGGCTTCCCCCCTGCGCCGACCGGGCAAGTGCCGCTGCGGACCGATGCGGGGTCAAAGGTTGCCCTTCGCCCAGGGGCCGCGGATCGCAAAGGTGATGCCCGGCGACTGCACGTTCACGAACAAAGTGTCGCCGGCGGGATCGAAACACGCGCCGCAGAATTCGGAACCGCGATAATCGTCCGCCGGGAACTGGCCGGTGCGGCCCATGCGCGCGATGTCGGCATTCTCGATCACGACATTGCTCTTGGCCAGGATATAGGCGGCGCCTTCGGCATTATAGCCCATCAGCCGCTGGCCCGCGCCATAGGCGTCCTCGACCTCGGCGCCGTCGTCGCAGGTCACGATGCCGCCGCGCGGCGAGATCGTGAGATTGTCGGGATTATTGCCCGCGACCCGTGCAGCCGCCGCATAAAGCAGCGTCATCGTGCCGCGTTCCGGGTTCGAGATGCTGGGCGTATAGACCCACACCGCGCCCAGGCCGCGCCCGTCCGAACCGTTGCTGTCGCGTCCGAAGCTGGTGTCGACCACCGCGATGCTGTCGCCGTGGTGCCAGATGCCCTCGCCCCGGCTCATGGTCAGGCAGCCCTTGCTCAGCGCCTCGGCAAACGGGCCGGAGCCGACATTGCCGACGGGCGCCGCATCGGGTTCGTCCAGGTCGATCCATTCGATGTCGAGCGTCTGGCCGACGTGATCGACCGCATTCGCGCCGCCCAGCGCCAGCAGCTTTGCGCCCGCGACGCCGGAGACCTTGGCCGCCTGCAGCTGGCCGCCCTGCGCCAGCGAGCCATAGCGGCCCGAGGTGTTGACCGGCTTATAGCGATAGAAGCCCGAACGATTGCGCGCATCCTCGGTCTCATAGACATAGCCCGTCGCCGGATCGACCGCGACCGCCTCATGCGCGAAGCGGCCCATGCCGACGATCGGCTCGCCGGTCGTCTCGTTCGGGTTCACCGAACATTCGAACGCATAGCCATGCTTCTTGCCGCCCGCCGAGGTGCCGTCATAGGTCGTCTCCTCGCAGGTGATCCAGCTGCCCCAGGGGGTCACGCCGCCCGCGCAGTTCGTGCTGGTACCGCCCAGCGTCTGGTAATGCTCCACCAGCTTGCCGTTGCGCACGCGCAGCACGTCGCAGCCGCCGCCGACATAGCCGCCCGACTGCCGGTTGCCGTCGTAGATCCCCTTCGCGGGCAGAAGCTCTGCCGTGACGCCGCGCAGTTCGTGGTTGCGGATCAGGAACGCGTCCTGGCCGCCCTTGCCGCCCGCCATCACGACGCCCATGCCGTCATGCACGCCGCGCACGCGGCTGCCGTCGGTCATCAGGTCGCCCTGCCAGCTATAGCTGCGATAGGTGAAGCCGCGCGGCAGTTTCAGCAGTTCGAGGCCGGTTTCCTGGTCCTTTGCCGCAAACAGCGGGCCATAGGGGCTGACCGCCGGTTCCAGCTGGCCCATCGATCCCGCGGCCAGCGCCTGCCGTGTCATCAGCCCGCCCAATACGCCGCCAAGGGCCGTGATGGCTCCCACCTGGGCGCCGCCCCGAAGGATTGCACGCCTGTTCACCACGCCATTCTGCATGTCACTCACTCCATCAATGTAGTCAGGGATTTCCGACTGCGATTCGATGGCCGCGAAGCTAGGCAGCGTCGGTGACACTATCCGGACCGGATGATGATGCTCGCGTGACGCTTGTCGTTAATTTTGTGACAACGGAGCGGGGTGGGGTGGGCGTCGGTTGCGGTCAAGCCGCGGCAAATTCGCGGCTTTGTCGTCGAACTACTCGCGGCGGGCCTTGCGGTCCCTGGGGCCGCTTGCTGACCCAGGGAATCGCGGGCGGCTTACGGAACAAGCACCGTATCCCTCGCCTCGGGCAGCGTCTCGGGGAAGTCCAGCGTGTAGTGCAGGCCCCGGCTCTCGTGCCGCTTCAGCGCGGCGTCGACGATCAGCCCCGCGCACTGGTGCAGGTTGCGCAGCTCGATCAGGTCGGTGGTGACGCGGAAGCTGCCATAGTAATCCTCGATCTCGCGGCCCAGCAGCGCGATGCGGTGCGATGCGCGTTCCAGCCGCTTGGTCGTGCGCACGATGCCGACATAGTTCCACATGAAGCGGCGTATCTCGGTCCAGTTCTGCTTGATGACGACTTCCTCGTCGGCTTCGGACACGCGGCTCTCGTCCCACTCGCGGATCGCGGGCGGGCTGTCGAGGTCGTCCCAGCAGGCCAGTATGTCGCGCGCCGCCGCATCGCCGAACACGAAACATTCCAGCAGCGAATTGGACGCCAGCCGGTTCGCGCCGTGCAGCCCGCTTTCGGTGCATTCGCCCGCCGCCCACAGGCCGGGCAGGTCGGTGCGCGCGTCCAGACCGATCAGCACGCCGCCGCAGGTGTAATGCTGCGCGGGCACGACCGGGATCGGCTGCGTCGTCATGTCGATGCCCAGACCCAGCAGCTTTTCATGGATCGTGGGGAAATGTTCGCGCACGAATTCGGCCGGCATGTGGCTGATGTCGAGATGGACATAGTCGAGGCCGAAGCGCTTTATCTCGCTGTCGATGGCGCGGGCGACGATGTCGCGTGGGGCCAGTTCCATGCGTTCGGGGTCATAGGCTTCCATGAAGCGCTTGCCGCTGCGCGGGTTGATCAGCCGCCCGCCCTCGCCGCGCACCGCCTCGGTGATCAGGAAGTTCTTGACGTCGAGGTTGTAGAGGCAGGTCGGGTGGAACTGCATCATCTCCATGTTCGACACCCGCGCCCCCGCGCGCCAGGCCATCGCGATGCCGTCGCCGGTCGCGCCGCGCGGCGCGGTGCTGAACTGATAGACGCGCCCCGCCCCGCCCGCCGCCATGATCGTGGCGCGCGCCACATGGGTTTCGACCTCGCCCGTGTCCTGGTCCATCGCATAGACGCCCCAGACGCGGCCCGATCCCGAATATTTCTCCTCGTGCCGACCGGTGATCAGGTCGATGCAGGCCCGCCCCGGCAGCAGGGTGATGTTGGGGTTCTCCTCCGCCGCCTTCAGCAGCGCGGCCTGCACCGCCCAGCCGGTCGCGTCGTTCACATGGACGATGCGGCGATGCGAATGGCCGCCCTCGCGCGTCAGGTGTATCTCGCCCTCCTCGCGGTTGAAGGGGACGCCCATCGCGATCAGCCGCTCGATCGATTCGGGCGCGCGTTCGATCACGAATTCCACCGTCTCGCGCCGGTTGAGCCCCGCGCCCGCGATCATCGTGTCGCGGATGTGATCGTCGAACGTGTCGCCCGCGTCCAGCACCGCCGCGATGCCGCCCTGCGCCCAGGCGGTCGATCCCGATTGCAGCGTGCCCTTGGCCAGCACCAGCACCTTCAGCCGTTCGGCCAGCACCAGCGCCGCCGACAATCCCGCCGCCCCCGAACCGATGATGATGACGTCGTGCCGCCCGGGGTCTTTGGCATGTGATCGGGTCTGCTTGGTCGCCATGGCTGCTGGGAAATCCTCGTCGGTCGGGGCGGTCCTGCGTGCCGCCCTTGTGGGCCGCCGCCTTGCCACCGGCGTGCCCCCACAGGCAAGTGTTTCGCAGGCGCGCTGCGGCCCCGCGGCGTCGCCGCAGCGGCGAAAGCCCCCGCTTGCCCTAACCCAAATGATAGACGCTCCGCCGCTGGACTGGCAAAGCACGTGTGCTAATCCCACATGCACCCGGCCGCCCCGCCGCCCTGCGCGGCGGGGTGCCGCCGCCATTTCCCGGCCGGTGCCCCGGCCAACGCCTAAGAGGATGCATCATGACCGACGTCTATCTCGTCTCCGCCGCGCGCACCGCGATCGGCACTTTCGGCGGAGCGCTGAGCAATGAAAAGCCGGGCGAGCTCTGTTCGCAGACCATCAAGGCCGCGCTGGAACGCGCCGGCGTCAGCCCCGAGCTGATCGAGCATACCATCGTCGGTTCGGTCGTGCCGTGCGAACCGCGCGACGCCTATGTCGCGCGCATCGCGGCGGTGGACGCGGGCATCCCGCACGCGGCCCCGGCGCTGACGCTGAACCGCCTGTGCGGATCGGGCATGCAGTCGATCGTGTCGGCGGCGCAGCACATCATGCTGGGCGACCACGATCTGTGCGTCGGCGGCGGCGCCGAGGTGATGAGCCGCGCCCCCTATTTCGTGCCCGGCGCGCGCTTCGGCCTGAAGATGGGCGACGGCAAGCTTGAGGACGGCATGCTGGGCGCGCTGCAGGATCCGTTCCACCGCTATCACATGGGCATCACGGCCGAGAACGTGGCCGAGAAATACGGCATCACCCGCGAACAGCAGGACGCGTTCGCCGCCGAAAGCCAGCGCCGCGCGCTCGCCGCGATCGAAGCCGGCTATTTCAAGGACGAGATCGTGCCGATCGAAGTCATGGTGAAGCGCAAGCCCGTGATGTTCGACACCGACGAGCATCCCAAGGCCGGCACCACCGCCGAAACGCTGGCGGGCCTGCGCCCCGCGTTCAAGAAGGATGGCGGCACGGTCACCGCGGGCAATGCCAGCGGCATCAACGACGGCGCCGCCGCGGTGGTGCTGGCCAGCGAAAAGGCGGTGAAGGAGCATGGGCTCACCCCGCTCGCGCGGCTTGTTTCCTATGGCCATGCGGGCGTCGACCCGGCCTACATGGGCATCGGCCCGGTCCCCGCGACGCAGAACGCGCTCGACAAGGCGGGGCTGACCAAGGACGACCTCGACGTCATCGAATCGAACGAGGCGTTCGCCGCGCAGGCCTGCGCGGTCACCAACCAGCTCGGCTTCGATCCGGCGAAGGTGAACCCCAACGGTTCGGGCATCTCGCTGGGCCACCCGATCGGCGCGACCGGCACGATCCTGGTCACCAAGCTCGCCTATGAAATGAAGCGCACCGGCGCAAAGCGCGGGCTTGCCACCATGTGCATCGGCGGCGGCCAGGGCATCGCGACCATCTGGGAAGCAGTGTGATCCCTTCGCTGTCCTGAAGCCGAAGAAGGGCGGTCCCGCGGGGCCGCCCTTTTTCCTGTTCCAGGATGGCACATTCAGGTCCCCCTCCCAAATCGCCCCCTCCCAAATCGCCCCCTCCCAAATCGCCATTGTCGCGATTGTAACGCAGCGGCAAAATTACGGTCAGCCGATGGGAGGCCGGGCGGGGGAATGCCGGAATTGCTTGCGAAATACGGGCCGCTGCTGCGCCGTAACTGGACGATGCCGACGCGGCGCGACTTCGCGCCGATGGCCGCCGCGCTGGGCTTCAGCGCCGCGATGCTGATCCTGCTGGCCGCCGCCATGGCGATCACCGGGCTTGAGGGGCGCATTTTCACCGGAGAGCCGCAGGACGTGCTGAAGGGCGCGTTCTATGTCGGCGCCTTTTCCAACCTGGGCGGCGTGGTCTGGTTTTCCTGCGCCGCCATCCTCAGCTTCACGCTGGCCTTCCGGCCGCGCCACGGCGCGGTGCTGGGCGCCGCCGCGCTATTGTCATGGGCGATGGGGATCGACGATGTCTTCCTGCTGCACGACCATGTCTATCCGCATCTGATGATACCGCAAAAGCTGGTGATGCTGGGCTATTTCGCGCTGGCCAGCGGCATCCTGCTGACAAGCGTCATCGAACTTCCGCTGCGCACCAGCATCGGCATCGCCGCCACCATCGGGTTCTGGGCCGTGTCGGGCATACTCGACCTGTTCTTCAACCATCTCGACCAGTCGATCGAGGACGGGGCCAAGTTCATCGGCATCGCCATCTGGGCCGCGACCTGGATCGCGCAGGCCCATGACATCCTGCGCGACCGCCCGGCAGCCCCGCCCGCAAGCTGAACCGCCCGAAAGGTCCCGAACAGGCCCCCAGTCCGTCCGCCCCGGTCCGTCCGCCCCAATCCGTCCGCCCCCGCCGCGTCAGGGCGCGTCCTGCGCCTCGCTGGCCGCCACCATCGCGTCCCATGTCGCCCAGTCGATCGCGCGCCCCGGATAGGCGACCTTCGCGAACGGCCATTCCGCGGCCACCCAGCCCCGGACCCAATCATAGAGCCGCGCATCGAAGCCCGCGTCATGCTCGGCCTGGGTCACCCACAGGCGGACCACCGCGTCATAGCCCTCGACCGGGCTGGGCGAGACATAGACGCTGCCCCGCTCGCGGCTGCCATCCTGTGTCAGCACGCCATAGGCAAAGGATTCGCGGCGCTGGAACCGGCCCTGCTCGTTCTCCATGTCGCGCATCGCATCCTCGGCTGTGATGCCTTCGGTCGGCCATCCGGTGCTGCGGCTGAACGTGCGCTGCAGATGCGGGATCGAGGACATGTAGGCGGCATAATCGACATCGACCAGATCGGGGCCCAGCGGCACCAGCCTGAACCCGTCGCCCTCCGCCCGTTCGGGCACCGCGAAATCGGCCGGGACGAATTCGGCCGACCCGTCGGAATCCGCGTTCACCGTCTGCGCCATGGCAGGAGCCGCGCCGCCCGCCGGCAGCGCCAGTGCCATTACCAGTGCCGGCGCGATGCAAGTGATGATGCGTTTCAAGCCCATTCCTCCATTGAATATAGGCGCCGGTCAGTCGGGTATCTCGTAACGGACCGACTGCACGAATTCCGATTTCACCGGCTGCTGGTCCTTGTCCAGCGCCGGATAGAAGCGCGCATTGCTGACCAGAGCGGCACAGCTGCGCTGGTCGAACGCCGCCACGCCGCTCGATTCCATGACTTCGCAGCTCGACACTTCGCCAAACGCGTCGACCGCCAGTCGCGTGGTCAGCCGCCCCTGCAATTGTGCCTGCAGCGCCCCGCTGGGATATTCGGTCACCCATCCCGCCGGTTCGGTCCGCGGCAGCGGCCCGCGCGGATATTGCTTCAGCGCCGCGTCGTCGACCGACGATGCACGCTGCGCGCCCGCGCCCGACAGGCCCTGGCCGCCGGCAAGCAGCACGCCGCCGGTCACGCCGATCAGCGCAAGCGCGATCAGGAACTTTTCCTGCGACCCCATGGCGTCATCATGCCGCCAAATCCGCAAAGCGCAAGCGGCTGCGTATGCGGATGCGGCGCTACAGCAATGCCTCGATCGCGCCGCGAAGGTCCGCGGGCGCGGTGGTGGGGGCGAAGCGGTCCACGACCTGCCCTTCGCGGTCCACCAGGAACTTGGTGAAGTTCCACTTGATCGCCTCGGTCCCGATCACGCCGGGCGCCTGCTGCTTCAGCCAGCGGTACAGCGGCGCGGCATCGTCGCCATTGACGTCGATCTTGGCGAAGATCGGAAAGGTGACGTCATATGTCAGCCGGCAGAAGCTGGCGATTTCCTCGGCGCTGCCCGGTTCCTGTCCGGCGAACTGGTTGCAGGGAAAGCCCAGCACCACCAGCCCGCGGTCCTGCAGATCGCGGTACAGCGCCTCCAGCCCTTCGTATTGCGGGGTCAGCCCGCACTTGCTGGCGGTATTGACGATCAGCAGCACCTTGCCGCGATATTCGGCCAACGGTACCGCACTGCCATCGGGTTTCGCCGCTTCGAAATCATATATGCCGGTCATCTCGCCCTCGCTCTTCGGCGGGAAGCCTGCCGCAGCCGATACGGCGCTGTCCACCGCTTTCGGGAACAATTGGCCCCCGACCCCGCGTTACCACATCATAGTGCCATCCAGCAGGACCACCGCCATGCATGCCCCGAACCCGTCTTCCGCCTCGCCCCGCCCCGCCGGCAGCAGGACCGCGCGGCTGTACCGCATGGTCATGCCGGGTCATCTGTGCCCCTATGGCCTGAAATCCAGGGACCTGCTCAGGCGCAAGGGATACGAGGTCGAGGACCACCACCTCACCACGCGCGAGGAAACCGACGCGTTCAAGGCGAAGCACGACGTGAAGACCACGCCGCAGACCTTCATCGCGGGCGAGAGGATCGGCGGCTATGACGATCTGCGCCGCTTCTTCGGCAAGACCGTGCCGTCGGACAAGGACACCAGCTATACGCCGGTGCTGATGATCTTCGGCATGGGGCTGGCGATGGCCTGCGCGGCGGCGTTGGTCGCCTTCGGCACGATCTTCACGCTGCGCACGATCAGCTGGTTCGTCGCCTTCACCATGTGCCTGCTGGCGCTGCAGAAGCTCAAGGACATCGAAAGCTTCTCCACCATGTTCCTGAACTACGACCTGCTGGCGCGCCGCTATGTCCCCTATGCCAAGTTCTATCCCTGGGCGGAGGGGCTGGCGGGCGTGCTGATGATCGCGGGGGTGGCCATATGGCTGGCGGCCCCGCTGGCGCTGTTCATCGGCACGGTCGGCGCGGTCAGCGTGTTCAAGGCGGTGTATGTCGACAAGCGCGAGCTGAAATGCGCCTGCGTCGGCGGCAATTCCAACGTGCCGCTGGGCTTCGTCTCGCTGACCGAGAACCTGGCGATGATCGCGATGGGCCTGTGGATGGGGGGCCGCGCGCTACTCGGCTAGAAGCGCGCGCGGACCGGGTCGGGCCCCGCGCGCCCCTTCAGCCGACGAAGCTTTCGGCCTTGTCTTCCATCAGCTCATAGGCCTTTTCGTACCACTCGCTGCCAGGATAGTTCTGGCCCAGCACGGCGGCGGACTTCTTCGCTTCCTCGGGCAGGCCGATGGCAAGATAGCTTTCGGTCAGGCGATAGAGCGCCTCGGCCGCGTGGCTGGTGGTCTGGTAATCCTCGGTCACCTCGCGGAACCGCAGCGTCGATGCCAGCCACTTGCCGTTGCTTTGATAGAAGCGGCCGATCGCCATCTCCTTGCCCGCCAGATGATCGTTCACCAGGTCGAGCTTGAGCTGCGCGTCGGCGGCATAGCCGCTGCCCGGATAGCGGCGGATCACCTCGGTCAGCGCCTGCTTGGCCTGCAGCGTGATCGCCTGGTCGCGCTGCACGTCGCTGATCTGCTCGTAATAGGACAGCGCGATCAGATATTGCGCATAGGGCGCGTCCTTGTTGCCGGGATGGATCGACAGGAAACGCTGCGCCGCGCGAATGGCCGAGGTATAGTCGCGCGCCACGTAATAGGAAAACGCGCTCATCAGCTGGGCGCGGCGGGCCCATTCGGAATAGGGGTGCTGGCGCTCGACCTCGTCGAACAGCGCGGCGGCCTGCTGCACCTGCCCGCGGTCCAGGCGGTCCTTTGCCGCGAAATAGAGCGTCTCCACATCGCGCGCGACATAGGCGGTGTCGGGCGCATCGGCCCCGCCGCCGCTGCCGCCGCATGCCGCAAGCACCAGCGCGGGCGCGGCGACGAGCGCGGCGCGCAGCAGGCCAGGCTTGCTGGCGGCGGAACGGGCATGGGGGCGCAGGGGGGGGCGCTGGGGCGCAGCGGCGCGGTCGTGGGCAGTCATGCCGAGGCCTATAACCCCGCCCGCGATGAACGCCAAGTGAAGTTGGCGCGTCCGTCCACCGCATATGGCACCGGCATATGGCACCGGCATGTGGCACCGGCATGTGGCAGCGGGACAGGCCGGCGATCTACGAAGTCGCCCGCCCGCGACGCTTTCGGGCCGCGCGCCGGGTGCCTAAGGGTCAGCGCGCATAACCCGCCCGGTCTATTTGCACTCGCCGCGCCGCGTGCAAAGATAATGCCATGGTCCTGATGAAGAACCTTTTCCCGGCCTCGCTGACAGGATCGCGATCGTCCCAGCAGCCCAAGTTCGAACGCGTGTACGCGATCGGCGACATCCACGGGCGGCTGGACCTGTTCCGCAGGCTGATCGCCGATGTCGCGATCGACAACCGGCTGCGCGACCCCAAGGTCACCGGCATCGTGCTGCTGGGCGATGTCATCGACCGCGGCCCGCAATCGGCCGAACTGCTGCGCGCATGCCGCGAACTGGCGCGCAGCACCGACCGCTTCGTCATGCTAAAGGGCAATCACGAGGCGATGATGGTCACCGCCCTGCGCCGCGACTTCAGCTTCCTGAAGCCGTGGCTGCGCTATGGCGGGCGCGAGACGCTGCACAGTTTCGGCATGACCGATGCCGATATCGACGAGCCCGAGCCCTTCGACATGGCCGCCGACGCCCGCCGCCGCATCGGCGAGGACATGCTGGACTGGGTCGATTCGCTGCCCATATCGCTGCGCGCCATGAACTATTTGTTCGTCCACGCCGGGATCCGCCCCGGCATCCCGCTGAAAGAGCAGGAAGAGGACGACATGCTTTGGATCCGCGACGAGTTCCTCAATTCCACTGGGGACTTCGGCGGCATTATCGTGGTACATGGGCATACCGTGTTCGAAGGCAGGCCGGGCATCACCGATCACCGCATCGGCATCGATACCGGCGCCTATTACACGGGTCAGCTGACCGCCGTGGGGCTGGAAGCGGGCGAAGGGTGGATCTTCTCCACCACCGACCCGTCCCGGTCGCGGGGGCAGGCCGACGATTACGATCCGGTGCGGGAGCTGGCGAAAACCGGCGACTGACCGGGATTTCGCAGCGGTCCGGACCATGCCCCGGCCCGCGGCACAGTTCTTCCCGAGCCCCGGAGGCCCGCGTTGGAAGTGAAACGATGGAGCTAGGCCCCAAGCGGCCGCGCCGTCTGGACGCGTTCCACGACGACGCGCTCGACGACGATCTCGCCTCGATCCTGATGGACCGGGACGGGAAGCAATCGCCCGTGGCCTGGCTGCACGACTGGTGGCGCAAGCCCGAGGTTGAGCGCCTGTGGCAGCCCGCCGAAAACTGGCGGGACGACATCAAGTATTACCTGCTCGCCATCGTGGTGCTGCAGGTCGTGCTGGCCTTGTCGCTGATCCTGCGGGGCAGTACGCTGGCCGAGGATTTCGGCAATCTTGCCAACGTGCTGGGGATCTAGGCCCCGCCCTCCTCGCTGGCCCCGCCCCCACCGCTGGCCGCGCCCTCACCGCTGGGCCCGCCCTCACCGCTAGCCGCGCCCTCACCGCTCGCCCGCGCGATCAGCGTGTCCAGCGCCGCCCGCCCCGCGCGCAGTTCGGGCAGGATCTGGCGCAGTTCATGGGTGGTGACGCGCCGCCCGGCCTCGCTGCTGGCGGCCTGCATCTCCACCACGCCGTGCAGCGCCTCGACGATCGCCAGCGCGGGCGCGCCACTCCCTTCCCCGCCCTGCCCCAGCGGCAGGCAGCGCACCTGCGCCAGCGCCAGCAGCGGATCGATCGCGCCGGGACCGAACGCCTGCTCGATCCGGATCAGGATCGCCGGATCCAGCGAAGTCGCCTCCATCCGCGCATTGCGGATCGTCCCCGCCGAACAGTCCAGCCGCTGCGCCAGCTGCCGGTCCGACAGCCCCTCGCGCCCGCGGATCGCCGCGACGATCCGCGCCACCGCTGCCCGGTAACGCTCGGTCGTGACGGGCTTTTCGTGCCTGGTATTCATCTATAGCCGGGTCCTTCGCGCCTCCAGGCCGCAAATCCGGGCAGCCCCACAAGACAATGATCGTTTTCGCCAGAATTTCCCCAAGACCTTGCCCGCACCCATAGGCTATTTATCGCACCCATGAACTTCAGTCGCCGCAATTTCGTCGCTTCCGCCTCTACGCTGCTCGCCACCTCCGCCACGATGGCGCGGGCGAAATCCGGTGCCGTGGGACCCGGCCCGGCAGGATCCAGCATGGTGTCGAAGCCGGTGGTCCAGCCGCTTGCGCCCGACCTCGTCCGCAGCAGCGGCGTGCGCCCCGACCTGTTCGTATCCGCAATGGATGCGCTCGACCGGCACGGCGCGCGGCTCAAGCGCGACCGCATCGGCATCGTCGATTTCGGCGCCCATTCCTCGCAGCCGCGTTTCCACCTTGTCGACCTGTCCAGCGGGCAGACGCGCTCGCTGCTCGTCTCGCACGGCAGCGGGTCCGACCCGGCCTATAGCGGCTGGCTGGAACGCTTCTCCAACCGCCCCGGCTCCAACGCCACCAGCGAGGGTGCCTATGCGACCGCGCAATACTACACCGGCAAGCACGGACGTTCGCAGCGGCTGGTCGGGCTGGACCCGACCAACGACAATGCGATGGACCGTGCCATCGTGGTCCACAGCGCCTGGTATGCCGAACCCGATATGGTCGAACAGCACGGCAAGCTGGGCCGCAGCCAGGGCTGCTTCGCCTTTCCCTTCGCCGACCTCGACACGGTGTTCGCGCATCTGGGCGAAGGACGGCTGATCTATGCCCGCAAGATGGACGCGGGCGCTGGGGCATCGTTCCTGACCTGATCTTCGGGGTCCTGACCTGATCTTTACGGTCCTGGCCTGATCTTAGCGGCCGTGCCGGGGCCGCGGCAAAGCCGCAGCCCTGGCGCCGAACGGCTCGCTTCGGGCTTCGGCCTGCGCCTTGCGCGCGGGGCGGTCAATTTATTTTCCTACTCTCTCGTTCTCGCCCATCCGGTTGCGCCCTGCTTTACGGAGCGTCCGCGATGACCATCGACAAATCCCGCCCCCCGCTGCCCGCGGTTCGCGGCACCCTGCCCGAATTCACCCCCGTCCCGCGCCATTACAAGCGCCACGACGGCTGGACGCCCGAACGCCAGCGCCGCTTTATCGAGGCGCTGGCCGACAGCGGTAGCGTCAAGCGCGCCGCCCATGCGGTGAACATGACGCCCGAGGGCGCCTATCTGCTGCGCCGCCACAAGCATGGCGAGGAGTTCCGCAAGGCCTGGGAAGCCGCGCTGGCGCTTGGCGTCCAGCGATTGGAGGATGCCGCGATGGAACGCGCGATCCACGGCGTGGAGGTGCCCGTCTATCACTTCGGCCAGATCGTCGGCACGCGGCGCGTCTATAACGACCGGCTGCTGATGTTCCTGCTACGCAACCGCGCGCCCGAACGCTTCGCCGCCGACGGGGCCAAGGCGCTCAGCGCGGTGGACGCCGCGATGCTCGCCCGGCTGAAACGCGAATGGCGCGCCGAATGGGAAGCCGAACAGGCGGAAAAGGACGAACGCCGCGAGGCGGAGCTGATCGACAGCATTAACCGCAAGCTCGACGCTGTGCGCGAGAGGATGACCCATGACGCCAGCGCATTGCCGCAAGCATCGCGCAGCGATCATCCCTGACGGCCCGAACGGGGGCGCGGGGCCGAATGAGGGCGGGAGGCCGAACGGGGGCGGGAGGCCGAACGGGGGCGCGGGGCCGGGGGCGGGCGAACCGCGACAGGCCCTGCGCGCAGGCGGCAAGATCCTGCCGCAGCGCACCGAAATGCGCCGCCCCGCTTCCCGCCCCGCTTCCCGCCCCGTTTCCCGCCCCGTTTCCCGCCACCCGAAGACCACAAGCCGGGATCGCTCCGTATCGGATCAGATTGAACTGCTGCCCGCCGACGAATGTCACTAACTGATCGCGCCTCGCCACCGATCTGGTGACCTGGTGAATTGGGGATCGTGAATTTGGAAACGGAGGGCACCTTGAATAGTCTTGATGATGACCTGGCCTTGGGAGAGGGACAGCAAAATCCTCTCGCAAGACTGGAGCGGATATATCTGGCCGGGCTGCGGATCGCGACACTTGGGATCGCGACCATCCTGCTCGGCTATGCCCTGTGGCTCGGCGTTTCGGGCCTGTGGGGCATTTCGAAGGACGCCGACAGCGTCGAGGTCGCGGAAGTTTCGGTCAGTCCGGATGAAATCGCGGCATTGCCGGTCGAGACTGCGGAGGGGGAGACGGAGCCGGACGCTGCTGCCGACGACCTCGAAGCGGTCCGGCGCTATTACGGCAGCTTCCTCGACAAATATTACGCGCTCTACCAGACGCGGTTCGAACGCTTCAGGCAGGCCGACGACAAGGTGCTGGCCAAGGCCGACTTCGACGACATGTTCGTCCAGACCGACCTGCGGATCGAGCAGATCGATGGCGGAGACCTTTCGCTGGGCACCGATCGCACGCGGCTGGAAGGCCTTTTTGCCGCGATGCAGGCCGCCGCCCAGCTCGAGGTGACGCAGAAGCGGCTTGCGGCATACAAGGCCGCGACGAAGAAGCGGGTCGAGACCGAGGTCACCAAGTACCGTACCGAGCGTTACTGCGACTACTACGGCTATTACATGGACGAATGCATCAGCTATGACACGCGGACCGTCCCCTATACCGCCACCGAGGTGTCGATGGAGCTTCCCGACGGCGTGTTCGGTTACCAGGACCTGTTCGGCACCTATCAGGACAATTACATCCGGACCCTGGTCGAGCGAACCGAACAGGCGGAACAAAAAGCGGGCAACGAACGCAGCGACATACTGATGGACAACGAGGAAGGCTCGCAGGCGCTGGGGCTGGCGATCAAGATCGCCGGCGGCTTCCTGGCCATCATGTTCTTCTTCCTGCTGATCGCGATAGAGCGTCATCAACGGGCTGCCGCCGAACGGCGCGCGTGACGATGCGGGGCGCTGCCGGACCGGCGGCGCCCCTTGTCGCACTGGCGCCCCCTTGTCGAACTGGCGCCCCTTGTCGAACTGCCTTGGCCGGTTGGACTGTCGGCCTTTGACGGCTTGGGGCTTGTTGTGTTTTGAATTGGCCGCGGCAAAGCCGCGGCCATGACGTCGAACGGCTCGCCGCGGGCCTGATGCCCGCGCGGCCGCCGGCCGGAGTTACCGGCTCTCGCTTCCAGCGCTTCGCGCTAGGCGCGGGCCGTCACTCTTCCCCCATCCGCAGCGCGGCGATGAAGGCCTCCTGCGGGATCGACACATTGCCGTATTCCCGCATCCGCGCCTTGCCCTTCTTCTGCTTCTCCAGCAGCTTCTTCTTGCGCGTGATGTCGCCGCCATAGCACTTGGCGGTCACGTCCTTGCGCAGCGCGGCGATCGTCTCGCGGGCGATCACCTTGCCGCCGATCGCCGCCTGGATCGGGATCTTGAACAGATGGCGCGGGATCAGGTCCTTCAGCCGCTCGCACATGCCGCGTCCGCGCGCCTCGGCGACGTTGCGATGGACGATCAGCGACAGCGCATCGACCGGCTCGTTGTTGACGAGGATGTTCATCTTGACGAGATCGCCCTCGCGCAGGCCGATCTGTTCATAGTCGAAGCTGGCATAGCCGCGGCTGATGCTCTTGAGCCGGTCGTAGAAATCGAACACCACCTCGTTGAGCGGCAGTTCATAGGTCACCTGCGCGCGCCCGCCGACATAGGTCAGGTCGCGCTGGACGCCGCGCCGGTCCTGGCACAGTTTCAGGATCGGCCCCAGATATTCGTCGGGCGTGTAGATCACCGCCTTGATCCACGGCTCCTCGATGCTCTCGATCCGGTTGACGTCGGGATAATCCGCCGGATTGTGCAGATAAAGCTCGCGCGCATCATCGGTGCGCGAGGCGGACAGCTGCAACCGGTAAACCACCGACGGCGCCGTGGTGATAAGGTCGAGATCGTATTCGCGGCTCAGCCGTTCCTGAATGATCTCCAGATGCAGCAGGCCCAAGAACCCGCAGCGGAAACCGAAGCCCAGCGCCGCGCTCGATTCCATCTCGAACGAGAAGCTCGCGTCGTTCAGCCGCAGCTTGCCGATGCTTTCGCGCAATTTCTCGAAATCGGCGGCGTCGACGGGGAACAGCCCGCAGAACACCACCGGCTGCACTTCCTTGTACCCGGGCAGCGCCTGCGTCGCGCCGCCCTTCACCGTGGTGATCGTGTCGCCGACCTTGGCCTGCTCGACCTCCTTGATCTGCGCGGTGATGAAGCCGATCTCGCCGGGGCCAAGTTCGGGCAGCTGCTCGATCTTGGGCCGCATGCAGCCGACCCGGTCCACCAGGTGCTGGGTCCCGCCCTGCATGAAGCGGATCTGGTCGCCCTTCTTCATCACGCCGTCCATCACCCGCACCAGGATGACGACGCCCAGGTATGGATCGTACCAGCTATCGACCAGCAGCGCCTGCAGCGGCTTCGCCCGGTCGCCGGTGGGCGCGGGAATGCGCCTGACCACGGCTTCCAGCACTTCCTCGATCCCGATGCCCGACTTGGCGCTGGTCAGCACCGCGTCCTGCGCGTCGATACCGATGATGTCCTCGATCTCGGTCTTGACCTTCTCGGGCTCGGCGGCGGGAAGGTCTATCTTGTTGATGACGGGCACGATTTCATGGTCGTGCTCGATCGACTGATAGACATTGGCCAGCGTCTGCGCTTCCACCCCCTGCGCCGCGTCCACGACCAGCAGCGCGCCTTCGCACGCGGCAAGGCTGCGGCTGACCTCATAGGCAAAGTCGACATGGCCCGGCGTGTCCATCAGGTTCAGCTGATAGGTGATGCCATCCTGCGCGGTATAGTTCAGGCGAACGGTCTGCGCCTTGATGGTGATGCCGCGCTCACGCTCAATGTCCATGTTATCAAGGACTTGCTCGCTCATCTCACGGTCGGTCAGCCCGCCGGTGACCTGGATCAGCCGGTCGGCCAGGGTCGATTTGCCATGGTCGATGTGGGCGATAATGCTGAAATTGCGAATGGTGGAGAGATCGGTGCTCATGCCAGCGCCGTTAGCAGCGCGGCGCCCCCCTGTCAGCAGGGATTGAACGGCCCCGGCGCGCGACCCGCAATAGAGCCGCACCTGATCCAAAGGAGGCTGTCATGCGCCAGCCGCCCATGCTAGCGGACGGCCCATGCAATTCGACTATCGCAATATCAGCGTCGGCGGTCTGACCATGCGCGCCGCTTTGCTGGACAATGGCGGGAAAGGGCCGAAGACGCCGCCCTTGCTGATGCTGAACGGCATCGGCTTCAACGCCGAATTGCTGGAACCGATGGCGCTGGAACTGGCGAGACCCGGCCGTGACGCTCCGGAAGGCCGCGCCGTGGTGATCCCCGACATGCCGGGCTGCGGAGGATCGCCGGACAGCAATTCCCACCTCCTGATGTGCGGATTGTCGACTGCCGTTACCGATCTGATGGAGGCGTTGCATCCCGGCACGCCCTTCGACTGCATCGGCTTTTCCTGGGGCGGCGCACTGGCGCAGCAGATCGCGGTCCAGGCCTCGCGCAAGCTGACGCGGCTGGGTCTGATCTCGACGACTTCGGGCCTGCCCGTGGCGCCTACCAATCCCGAGGTGATCCGCCGCCTGTTCGATCCGGAGGAATATGTCCATCCGCGCCGGCTGGCCGACAATTTCCGCGCGCTGATCGCCGAGGGCGGAGCGGGTGCGGGGCTGATGCGCCGGTTCCGCTCGCCATCGCCGCAGGGGCTCAGCAACCAGCTGCTGGCGCTGACCGGTTGGAGCGTTGCTCCCATGCTGCCGTTCGTGCGGGTGCCGGTCGCGCTGGTCGGCGTGGCGGACGATGCGATCGTACCGTATGCGCATCACACCATGCTCGGCTGCCTGGTGCCGCATGCCCGGAAGATCGAGATTCGTTCGGGCGGCCATCTGTCGTCGCTGGCGCGTCCCGAACGCGTGGCGCCTGCGCTGCGCAGATTTCTGGCCGCCTGATACCGCATCGCCCCTTTTCTTTTCGGGTCCATGCGATAGCCTCTGGCAAAAGGCGCATGCAGCGCCGATCGGGAGAGTGCATCGATGCGGCATATCGCGATTATCGGATCGGGGCCCGCGGGCTATTACACGGCCGAAGCCGCCATCAAGGAATGGGGCGAGGACATTCGGGTCGACGTGTTCGACCGGCTTCCGGTGCCCTATGGGCTGATCCGCACGGGCGTCGCGCCCGATCACCAGACGATCAAGGCGGTCTCTCGCAGATACGAAAAGACGGCTCTGACCCGGAATGTCCGCTTTGTCGGTAATATCGCCATCGGCAAGGACATCTCGCTGGCGGAGCTACAGGCGCTTTACGATGCGGTGATCATTGCCACGGGCGCTCCGCATGATCGCGATCTGGGCATTCCGGGCGATAACCTTCCCGGCGTGATCGGCAGCGCGTCCTTCGTCGGCTGGTACAACGGTCACCCCAGTTTCACAGACCTGCATCCCGACCTGTCGGGCAGGCGCGCGGTCGTGATCGGGAACGGCAATGTCGCGCTGGATATCGCCCGCATCCTTTCCAAGACCCGCCGCGAATTCGCTGGGTCGGATATCGTGGCCCATGCGCTCGACGCGATCGAAGGGTCGCAACTGGACGAGATCGTCATCCTTGGCCGCAGGGGTCCGCATCAGATCGCCATGACGCCCAAGGAACTTGGCGAGCTGCGCGAGCTGGAGCGGGCCGCGCCCCATGTCGATCCCGGCGACCTGCCCCCCGCAATCGCGGATGAGGCGCTGGAGCCAGGACAGCGCAAATCGGTTCAATGGCTGCGCCAGTTCGCCGAAGATGATCTCGCCAAGCCGCTGCGCATCAGCTTCGACTTTTTCGCTCGCCCCGTGCGGATCCTCGGCACCGACCGGGTCGAGGGGGTCGAGGTGGAGCGTACGATCGTCACAGATGGCAGGCTGAACGGAACAGGGGAATTCTACATGATCCCCTGCCACCTCGTCATCTCGGCCATCGGCTATCGCAGCGCGCCCATTCCCGGTGCGCCTTTCGACGAGGGAGCCGGGCGCTTTGCCAGTGACGACGGGCGCATTTCCGTCTCGCCCGATGATGGCGGGCTGTATTGCGTCGGCTGGGCGCGGCGGGGCCCGACCGGGACGATCGGCACCAACAAGCCGGACGGTTTCGCGATCATCGCCAAGCTGGCGGAGGATATCGCCAGCGGCGCCATCGGGCCCGAAGGCAAGGCAGGCCGATCCGGCTTCGACGCGCTTGCCGCCGAGCGCAAACTGGACATCGTGACCTTCCGCGACTGGCAGAAGATCGAGGAGGCGGAGATTGCCGCCGCCCGGTCCGGCGCCCCGCGCGAGAAATTCACGCTGGTAGAGGAGATGATCCGCGCCGGCCGCTGACCGGCGGGATCACCTGAAATCAGCGGCCCTGCGCCTGGCTGGCGGGCGCCTGCATGCCCTTCAGCGTCTGCTGCAGCCGCTGGCCGAAATCGTTGGCGCGCGCACCGCATGCCGCGTTCGCCTCGTCGATGTCGCCCAGCACGTCTTCCATCGTCTGGGGCGTGATCTGCGTCTGGACCTTGCCGCCGGACGACTGTTCATAGCGGCCGATGAAATAGGCCATCATGAAGCCCAGCGCGTTCTTCTTGCCCTCGTCCTGTTCCTGCGCGCCGGCGAGCATGGCCCAGGCGGCGCAGCGCAGGTCGGGGTTGGTCGTTCCCTGGGCTTGGGCCGCGGGGACTGACAGGGCGGCGCTGGCGATCAGGCCAAGCGCCAGGGCGGTTTTCTTCATTCGGTTTCTCCGTCGATCGAAGCTGCCTCATGCGCAGCGCACCGCGGGCGTTCAAGCCTTCGCCGATGCGCTGTGGACGAGGCGGGCTTTCGCCGCGATGAAGCAGCGTTGCCCGACACCCCGAACCGTCAGACGCGCATCGGCATCAGCACGTATAGCGCGGGGCTCTGCGCGTTCTGGCGGATCAGCGTGGGCGCGCCCGCGTCGGCGAGGTGGAGTTCGACATTGTCGCCCTCGATCTGGGCGAGGATGTCCTTCAGGTAATTGGCGTTGAAACCGATCTCCAGCCCCTCTGCCCCGTAGTCGGCGGCCAGCTCCTCGGCCGCGGTGCCGTTGTCGGGGCTGGTGACGGACAGCGTCACGCGGTCGTGGTCGAGCGCCATCTTGACCGCGCGGGTCTTTTCGGTGGCGATGGTCGCCACGCGGTCGACGCCGGCGAAGAAGCTCTTGGGATCGACCTTGAGCAGCTTGTCGTTGCCGGTCGGGATCACGCGGCTGTAATCGGGGAAGGTGCCGTCGATCAGCTTGCTGGTCAGCACGATGCCGCCCTCGCCCCCAAGGGTGAAGCGGATCTTGGAAGCCGACAGGTCGACCGCGACATTGGTGTCGAGCGATTCTTCCAGCAGCTTGCGCAGTTCGGCGACGCATTTGCGCGGCACGATCACGTCGGGCATCCCCTCGGCCCCGTCGGGGCGGACGATGGTGAAGCGGGCAAGGCGGTGTCCGTCGGTGGCCGCCGCCTTCAGCTGGGCCGAACCGTTCGGGCCATCGTCAGCGACATGCAGGAAGATGCCGTTGAGGTAGTAGCGCGTTTCCTCGGTGCTGATGGCGAAGCGCGTGCGGTCGATCATCTGCGCCAGGGTCGCGGCGGGAAGCTCGAAGCTGGTCGGCAGGTCGCCCTCGACGATCACCGGGAAGTCGTCGCGCGGCAAGGTGGGCAGCTGGAACCGGCTGCGGCCCGCCTTGACGATCATGCGGTTCTCGCTCGTCTCGAGGCTGACCTGCGCGCCGTCGGGCAGCTTGCGCGCGATGTCGAACAGCAGATGCGCCGACACGGTGATCGCGCCCGCACCCTCGACCGAGGCGGCGGGCATCACCTCCACCACCTGCAGGTCGAGGTCGGTCGCCATCAGCCGGACATTGCCGTCGGCGGCAGCCTCGATCAACACGTTCGAGAGGATGGGGATCGTGTTGCGGCGTTCCACCACGGACTGCACATGGGACAGGCTGTGCAGCAGGGTTGCCCGTTCGATCGTCGCCTTCATTTCAATCAGATCCCCCTGAGCCCGGCGGCGAATGGAAACCCGACCGGACGAGAATTTCGGTCGAACTTTCCTAGCGGATGGGCCATTGCGAACAAGGCGAACGGAACGGGAACAGGTCGATTCTGGGGATAAAAGCCGTTGATAGCGCGGGTCGCACAGCCGCTGGCACCCGCCCTGCCCCGCGTGCGGTTGACACAGGCGACATGTCCTACACCCGCTGTCACCCTTCCCTGCGCCGCGGAAATCCGGGGGTTTGCGGGGCCGGGTTGACACCATGGGGTGCCGGGAAAAACATTCGTGTCGATGGCGGGGCTGTCATGCATGTGACGGGTCTAGGCGTGCGGCCTCGCGTAGGACAATAAAAGCGGCGCTCGCCCTTCACGCCCGCAACCCCTTCGTGCCCGCAACCCCTTCGTGCCCGCAACCCCTTCGTGTCCGCAACCAAAGCAAACGCCCCGCAGGCGGCAGCCATGCGGGGCGTTCGGTCATCGTCATGGATGCGTGGTCAAGCGGCCTGCCTGATCTCCACCAGCTTGAGGCCGAAGGTCAGATCCTCGCCGGCGAGCGGGTGGTTGCCGTCGGCGGTCACGCTCTCGTCGCCCACCTGCACGATGGTCAGGTTCATCTCGCTGCCGTCCTGCTGCTGGGCAGCCAGCGTCATGCCGGGCTGCGGCGCGGGTTCGGGCGGCAGGGTGGAGCGCGGAATCTCGATGATCAACTCGTCGCGGCGGGGTCCGAAGGCCTGCTCCGCCTCGATCGTGACGTCCTGCTCCGCACCTTCTTCCATATGCTCGAGCGCAGCCTCGATCTGGGGCATGATCTCGCCCTTGCCGATGGTGACGACCTGCGGGCCGTTCTGGTCGGTGCCGCCGACGACATTGCCGTCCGCGGTCTTTACGGAAAAATCGATGACGACGGTGTCGCCGGTCTTGGGAGTGGCCATGGGCTGTTCCTTGGATCTGTGGGTTCCGGCGCTTCGCAGAGCGCCGCTCGACAGGTGCCGCCCGGCCATTGAGGCCGCCGTGGGCACCGCTTTCCCGCATGGTCGCAAGCCAGGGCCGCCATGTCAAACGAAGTCGGCTACCCTGCCCCGTGCGGAGGACGGATGCCCCCGGAGCGGTCCGGACCCCCTTCTCGCCCCTTTTAGATCATCGCCATCCCGCCGTTCACATGCAGCGTCTGTCCGGTGACATAGCCTGCTTCCCTCGACGCCAGATAGGCAACCGCCGCGCCGATGTCGCCGCCTTCGCCCATGCGGCCCATCGGGATGCGGCCGTTCAATGCGGCCTTCTGGTCGTCGGGCAGCACGTCGGTCATCGCGGTGCGGATGAAGCCGGGGGCAACGCAGTTCACCGTGATGTTGCGGCTGGCCAGTTCCTGCGCAAGGCTCTTGGTCATGCCCGTCAGCCCCGCCTTGGCCGCGGCATAGTTCATCTGGCCGGGATTGCCGGTGGTGCCGACGACGCTGGTGATCGAGATCATGCGCCCGAACTTCGCCTTCATCATCGGGCGGGTCGCGGCGCGCATCAGGCGGAACGCGGAATTGAGGTTCACCTGCATGACCTGTTCCCAATCCTCGTCCTTCATCCGCATCATCAGCCCGTCGCGGGTGATGCCGGCATTGTTGACCAGGATGTCGAGCTTGCCCAGCGTGTCGATGGCGGCGGGGACCAGTTCCTCGACCTGAACGGGGTTCGACAGGTCGCAGGTGATCTCGACGTGGTCGGTGCCGTCCTTCGGGGCGTGTTCGTCGTTCAGCTGTTCGCGAAAGGCGCGCAGCTTGGCCGCATTGGTGCCCGACAGCGCCAGCCGAGCGCCCTGGCTGGCAAGGCTGCGCGCGATGGCGGAGCCGATGCCGCCGCTGGCGCCGGTGACAAGGGCGGTCATGCCGGTAAGGTCGAACATCTTGGGTATCCTCTCGTTTCGGGAAAGCGCGGCGGCCCTTACAGGGTCCTTGCCAGCGCCTCGCAATCTTCCATGGTGACGACGCTGACGACATCGGTATCGGTGGTCGAGCGCTTGATCATCGGAGCCAGCACCTTGCCGCCCAGCTCGACGAAATGCGTCACGCCGACATCGGCCATCGCACCCATGCTCTCGCGCCAGCGGACGCGGCCCATGACCTGCGCGACCAGCAGCTTGCGGATCTCCTCAGGGTCGGCGACCGGTTTGGCGGTGACATTGGCGAACACCGGCAGGCGCGGGGGATGGGGCATGGTCGCTTCCAGCGCCTGGTCCATCCTGGCGGCGGCGGGTTCCATCAGCGGGCAGTGGAACGGGGCGGATACCGGCAGCAGCACCGCGCGGCGAAAGCCCAGTTCCTTGGACAGCACGATCGCGCGGTCGATCGCGCCGGCATGGCCCGACAGCACGACCTGCGTCGGATCATTGTCGTTCGCCAGCGTGCAGACTTCCTTCGCGCCGGTGGCGGGATCGGTCGCGGCCTCTTCGGCCAGTCTCTCGGCAGCCTCAACGCTGCCGCCCAGCAGCGCGCACATCGCGCCAACGCCGACCGGCACCGCCGCCTGCATCGCCTGTCCGCGCAGCTTCAGCAGCCGCGCCGCGTCGGGCAGCGAGAACGCGCCCACCGAGCACAGGGCGGTATATTCGCCCAGGCTGTGGCCCGCGACGTAATCGGCCTTGTCCGCCAGCACGATGCCGAAATCCCTTTCCAGCACGCGCAGCGTGGCGATGGCGTTTGCCATGATCGCGGGCTGCGCGTTTTCGGTGAGGGTCAGCGTGTCCTCCGGCCCGTCCGCCATGATGGCCGACAGCTTGAGGTCCAGTGCGTCGTCAACCTCCTCGAACACCTCGCGTGCGGCGGCGCTGGACGCGGCAAGGTCGGTGCCCATGCCGATCTTCTGGCTGCCCTGTCCGGGGAATACGAATGCGCGCATGGTCTCTCTCCTGTTGGGGCCGCGTTGTCGAATGCGGCGCGTTATTGCCAGGAACGCGGCTTGCCAAGGGTGAAACCGGCCAGCCCCAGCGAGGCATTGCGATCGGTCACGCCGAACGGGACGATGCGATTGGCCGCGTCGTGGCCGATATCCGCAGTGCCCAGGAAGGGGATGCCGCTGCGATCGCACCAGTGGCGGGCGATTTCTTCGGCGGTCATTCCGAAATCGCGGTCGTTTTCGGGAATGTCGCTGACGCGGCCCAGCCGGATTCCCAGCACCGACGGGGGCAGGTTGGCGGTGACATGGAAGAACAGCCGGTCGACGGCGTAAAGATATTCGCTCACCTCCTCGACCATCACCACGTGGCCCGACAGGTCGGGCATCAGCGTCGTGCCCGACAGCATCGCCAGGGTCATCAGGTTGAACGCGGCGGTCGGCCTGCCGTCGAGATGGGGTTCGAGCTGGCCGGTATCGCCCGACAGCCACGACAGCACCGTGCCGATCGCGTCCGCGCCGTGGTCGCGCCTGATGTCGAGCGGCATGGGCGCGTGGACCGACCGGCCGATCCCCGCCTTGTAGAGCGCGCCCAGCAGATAGCCACCGTCCGAGCTGCCCAGCCAGATCTTGCCCTGCGCGACGGGTCCCATGCGGGCGATGGCGTCCTGCGCGATGCGATTCGATCCATATCCGCCGCGCGCGAACCACACCGCGTCATAGTTCGCATCGTTCGCGCATTCGACCAGCGCGTCCAACCGCTGCTGGTCCGAACCGGCGAAATGGCCCTGTTCGATGAAGCACTGGTCGTGGAAGGTCAGTTCGACATCGCCGAAGCTTGCGGCGACGTGCTGAACCTCTGCCGCCAGTTCGCGGGGCAGGGAAGCGGATGGAGCACAGATGGCGACGCGGATCATGAAAAGCGGTGCTAGGGCGGCGGCGGCGGATTGCCAAGCGCCGTGTGCTTCAATAGCGACGGTGGTCATGAGCCAGACCGATCTTTCCGCGCTGCTGAAGCGCCCGTTCTTTTTCTGCGGCATCGGCGGGTCGGGGATGCTGCCGCTGGCGTGCATATTGCGCGGGCGCGGCGCGGGCATCGCGGGGTCGGACCGCAGTTTCGACCAGGGCCGCAGCCCTGAGAAATTCGCCTGGATCGAACGGCAGGGCATCGCCCTGTTCCCGCAGGACGGCAGCGGCGTGACCAGCGGCGAACAGATCCTGGTCGCCAGCGCCGCGATCGAGGATACGGTGCCCGAAGTGCGCCGCGCGAAGGAGCTGGGCTGCGAGCGGATGAGCCGGGCCGAACTGCTGTCCGCGCTGTTCAACGGCGCGGATCGCAGCATCGCCATCGGCGGGACCAGCGGCAAGTCTACAGTGACCGGCATGACCGGATGGGTGCTGACCCAGGCGGGGCGCGATCCGACGATCATGAACGGCGCGGTGATGAAGAATTTCCGCTCGGACGACGCGGTGTTCGCCAGTGCGCGGGTTGGCGACGGGCGCTCCTTTGTTTCGGAGGTGGACGAGAGCGACGGATCGATCGCGCTCTACCGGCCCAGCGTTGCGGTGCTGCTGAACGTCACCCTGGACCACAAGGGCATGGACGAATTGCGCGTGCTGTTCGGCGATTACCTGGCGGCCTCGCAAATGGCCGTCGTCAATGCCGACGATGCCGAGGCGCTGGCGCTGGCCGGGCGGGCGGGCGCGGCGATCACCTATGGCATTGACGCGGCGGATGCGCGGATCGGCGTGGCGGCGGGATCGATCCGCGAGGAAGCGAGCGGGATCTCCGCCACCGTGCTGGACCGCGCCGAGGGGCGCGTGGCACAGCTGGTGCTGCAGGTGCCGGGGCGGCACAATCTGTCCAATGCGCTGGCGGCGCTGGGCGCGGCGATGGCGGTGGGGGTCGAGTTCGAGGTCGCGGTGAAGGCGCTGGGCGGGTTCACCGGCCTCGCGCGGCGCTTCGACATCGTCGGGACCAGCGCGTCGGGCATCACCGTCATCGACGATTTCGGGCACAATCCCGACAAGGTGCGTGCCACGCTTCGAACATTGCGGGCGCATCCGGGCCGCGTGATCGCGTTCTTCCAGCCGCATGGCTTTGGCCCGATCCGCCAGATGGGCCGCGAACTGGCGCAGGTGCTGGCCGAGGAATTGCAGGACGAGGACCGCGTGGTCCTGTGCGATCCGGCCTATTTCGGCGGTACGGTGGACCGCAGCATCGGCGGGGCCGATCTGGCGCGGTGGATCACCGAAGCGGGCAAGCCCGCCGAACATTTCGCCGCGCGCGAGGATGGGGGCAAGCGCATCGCCCAGATCGCGCGGCCAGGCGACCGGATCGTGGTGATGGGCGCGCGCGACGATACGCTGAGCGCTTTCGCGCGCGCCATTCTGGACCGGCTGGACTAGCGGGTCACTTCGCCGCCGGCGATGCCGCCAGCGCGGGTGCGCGGGGCGCGTCCGGCGCGAAATTGTCGCCGAAATAATTGCCTTCGTACCACATCGGCCGCTCGTCCGCGTTCGCGGTCAGCTTGACGATCTGGTAGTTCAGCAGCGCGAACTTGCGCGCCGATTCCCAGTTGAGGTCCTGCGTCAGATCGTCGGTCGGCTTGTGGTAATTGGTGCCGAGGAAATTGGTGAACGCCTCTTTCCCGCCGTTCTGCACACCGGTCATCAGGAACAGCGCGGGCACGCCTTCCTTGACGAAGCTGTAGTGGTCGGACCGGGTGAACAGGTTTTCTTCAGGCAGGAAATCGGGCGACACGCCGATGCCGGTGCTGGCGCCCGCGCGGATCAGCGTCTGGCCCATGGTCGAATTCTCCGCGCCAAAGCCCACCACGTCGGCAAGGTCGTAGAGCAGTATGGGCATGTCGAAATTGACGACACCCACCGGCTCTCCGTCGTCGCGCACGAAATTCTTCGCCAGATATTCCGATCCCAGCAGGCCCTTTTCCTCGGCAGTGACGGCGGCGAACAGGATCGGGCGGCGCGGGCGATTAGGGCCCATCGCGATCACGCGGGCGACCTCCAGCATGGTGGCGACGCCGGTCGCATTGTCCATCGCGCCATTATAGATCGTGTCGGTCTCCTCGCCTTCCGCGGCGTCGCCTTCTGCCGCATCGGACAGGTGGTTGCCGACATGGTCGAGATGCGCGCTCATCACCACATATTCGCCCGCCAGCGCGGGATCGGATCCCGGCAGCATGGCGACGACATTGGCGCTGGTCTTGTCCTCCCACTCACTGGCAACGCTGACGCTGGCCGTGCCCGCAAGGTCGAAGGCGGCGGGGCGCGTCTTCGCCTTGGCATCGTCATAGGTTTCCAGCATGTCCTGCAAATCGTGGCCCGATGCCGCGATCAGCCGCGCCGCCGCATCGGGCGACAGATAGGCCGAAAACCGCAGATTGGGGTCCGCGACATTGGCCTTGCCGTCTGGGCCGACCCAGGTCTCGCGCGGCTCCTGAAGATAGGTGGCCAGCTTGTCGAACGACATGCGTTCCAGCGATTCCAGGTTGCGGATGGAGATCATGCCGACCGCGCCCTGCTGGCTGGCATATTCGGTCTTGGTATTGGCAAGCGTCGATGCGATCTCGCCCGGCAGGCCCTTGGGCGCGCCCGAGACGACCACCACGATCTTGCCCGCGACATCGACGCCTGCGTAATCGTCGATCCCGTTTTCAGGGCTGTGGATGCCCTGCCCCACGAAGACCATCGGCGCGGTCAGGTCGACCTGCCTGTCGGCATAGCTGCCCGTGACGACGAAATCCTTGCCCGCTTCCAGCTGCACCGTTTCATCGCCGGCGGCGTAGGACAGCGCGGCATCCCCCGCGGTGGTGCTGCGAAAGACGATGTCCTGCATGAAGCTGTCGCCATTGGCGGGCTGAAGCCCCATCGCCATGTAGCGCGAGGCGACATAGGCGGCGGCGATGTCGTAATATTCGCTGCCCGTGTCGCGCCCTTGCAGCAGATCGTCGGCAAGAAAGGTCACGGTCGCGGCGATCTGGTCGGCGTCGATCGCGGCGGCGGCGGGATCGGACCGCTCGGCAGGCGAGAGCGCGGCCTGCTGCGGGGCGGCCTGCTGCGGGGAGTTCTGGCGGGGAGCCTGCTGGGCCTGGGCGGCGATGGGCGAAAGGGCGCAACCGGCAAGCGCGGCGGCGAGGATGAGCTTGCGCATCTTGGAACGACGATCCTTACATCTGAGACTATCCGCCCGGTTTAGCAGGCGAACCGTGGCTGGCAAATGAACTTGCCGCCGGATCGACCCGGCGGATCGGGAACAGCCGCATATAGGTAAGGCAGCGCCACGCCCATTCCAGCGGGCCGAAGCGGAAGCGATCCAGCCATGGCCGCGACCACAGCAGCATCACCGCCATTCCGCCGGCGGACCAGGCCCACAGCGACAGCCGGTGCCAGTCGCCGTAGAGACCGAAACCCCAGCCCAGGAACACGATGCCCATCATGACCGACGAGGCGATGTAATTGCTGAACGCCATGCGCCCCGCCGCCGCCAGCCTCTGGCCGAAACCGCTGCGGGCCAGCGCGGGGGTGAAGGCGACCAGCAGCGCCGCATATCCCAGGATCATCGGCAGGCGCAGCAGCGAGGTCGGGCCGAACTGCACCCAGTAGCTGACCGCGGGATAATGATCATAGGCCATCGCCATGAACGCCAGCGGCAATGTCAGCACCGCCGAGGCGGCGATCCCGCCCAGCCCCCAGCCGATCATGCCCCGCCTGCTCCATTCGCCCGAGAAGAAGCCCATGCGGTAGAGCGCCGCGCCCAGCAGCATCAGCCCCAGGTAACCCGGCCCCGTCACCGGCAGGAAGGCGATCCGGCCCCATACGGTCCGCGTTTCGTGGCGCCAGCGGACCAGATCGGCAAAACTGCCGGACTGGCGCACCGGGTCGCTGGCGCGGCTCTGTTCCACGATGGCGCCGACCTGCGCGTCGTAATCCTGCCGCGCCGCGCTGGCGGGCGGCGCTTCGAGCGCGGCGATCTCTCCCGCCGGGAACAGCGCGATGGCCGCCATGATGCCCATGTAGAAACTAGCGAACAGGCCGAAGAACAGCAGGGCGCGCGTGCCCAGCGGCAGGAACAGCATCGCGACCAGCCCGATGATCGCATAGTCGAGCAATATGTCGCCATTGAACAGCAAATAGTAATGCGCCGCGCCGAACAGCGCGAGCCACAGCAGCCGCCGCCCCTGCAGCAGCAGCGCGCCCGCCATCCCGCGCTTTGCCGCCGCGCGTTCGACGAAGATCGCCATGCCCGCGCCGAACAGGAAGGCGAACAGCCCGCGCAGCTTGCCGTCGAGCAGCAGGTACTGGACCAGCCAGCCAGCCTCTTCCCAGAACCCATGCGGATAGAGCATGCCCCAGTAGTAATAGGGCCCGGTACGCGCGAAGCCGACGACATTGGCGGCCAGGATCCCCAGCACCGCGAAGCCGCGCACGATGTCGAGGCTGGCGATGCGGTCGGTGGTGACGGGCCTGATGCGCGGTTCGGGCGCCGGCTGGTCGATCCGGGGCCGGTCCATTTGCGGCTGGTCGGGCGTTGCCGCAATGTCTGCCATGTCCGCCAAATGCCGCCCCCTGTGATTCGCGCGCCGCAAGATAGACCGCGATCGGGCGCAGTCGAACGCTTTCCCCGATAACGGCCGGCGGCAGGCGCGCCTTGCATTTGCGGCCAGAGGCTGTATGGCGCGCTCTTCCCGGCAAGCCCCGCCCGCGCATCCGCGGCGGAACCGGCAGGGCGGGAATTTGCAAGAAAGCCGGAGGGGCCTTTCGCCATGGGGGCGAGGGTCAGCGATCGGCACAGATAAAGGAACAAGCGCATGCCGCTTTACGAGCATGTGTTCCTTGCGCGTCAGGACCTCTCTCAGAGCCAGGTCGATGCGCTTGCGAACACCGCCACCGAGATTGTCGAGGCGAACGAGGGCAAGGTCGTGAAGACCGAGACCTGGGGCCTCAAGAACCTCGCCTACAAGATCCAGCGCAATCGCAAGGCTCACTACGTGATGCTGAACATCGATGCGCCCGCCAACGTTGTCGAGGAGCTGGAGCGCCAGACCCGCATCAACGAGGACGTGATCCGTTACATGACCATCAAGGTCGAGGAACACGAAGGTGGTCCGTCGGTCATGATGCGCAAGAACGACCGCGAACGCCGCGGCCGCAAGGGAGATCGCTGAGATGGCCCGTCCGTTTTTCCGCCGCCGCAAGAGCTGCCCTTTCGCAGCCAAGAATGCGCCCGCGATCGACTACAAGGACGTGCGCCTGCTGCAGGGCTTCATGTCCGAGCGTGGCAAGATCGTGCCGAGCCGCATCACCGCCGTCTCCGCCAAGAAGCAGCGCGAGCTGTCCAAGGCGATCAAGCGCGCACGCCACATCGGCCTGCTGCCCTACATCGTCAAGTAAGGAGGGACTGACCCATGGACATCATCCTCCTGGAACGTATCGAGAAGCTCGGCACCATCGGTGACGTGGTTTCCGTCAAGGACGGCTACGCCCGCAACTTCCTGCTTCCGAACAAGAAGGCCCTGCGCGCCAATGCGGCGAACAAGAAGGTCTTCGAGGCCAATCGCGAGCGTCTGGAAGCCGAGAACGCCGAGCGCCGTACCGACGCCGAAAAGCAGGGCGACAAGGTTGCCGGCACCGAGATCGTGCTGATCCGCGCGTCGTCGAACGCCGGCCAGCTGTACGGTTCGGTCAGCGTCCGCGACATCACCGTCGCCCTGAACGAAAAGGGCCACGACATCGACAAGCGCCAGGTCATCCTGGCGCAGCCGATCAAGACCATCGGCATGTTCGACGTGACCATCGCGCTGCACCCCGAGGTGCATGTGACGATCAAGGCCAATGTCGCGCGTTCGGACGACGAAGCATCGCTTCAGTCGGAAGGCGTGGACGTGCTGGCCGCGATGTTCGAGGAAGAATCGGCCGAACAGACCGGTTTCACCGAAGATCGCGATCCCAATGCGGAGCCCGGCGAGATCGCCGACGCCGAAGCCGAAGCCGCAGAGGGCGAGGACGAAGAGCAGGCCTGATCGGCCTTCCCCTCGTTCCGACGAGTATAGCAGGGGCGCGGACGGCATGGCCGTTCGCGCCCTTTTGCTGCCCCGCGCGGATTTCCCGCACCAAAAACGCGCCCCTGCCTTTGAAATGTCCGAAACCGCGCGCTAGTCGTTGTCGATGCAGACACCCGACGACATCATTGGCGAGCTGACCCTTTTGTATGACGCGGCCCGCGCCGCGCTGCGCGGGGACATGGTCGCCTATGCCGCCGACGGCACGATTCCCGAGCGTGCGCGCCGCAATGACGGCACCTATGCCTATCCCGAACTGCGACTGCGGTTTTCGGGCAGCAGCAAGCCGCCCGAGGTGGGCCGTTCGTTCGCGCGGCTGACCCGCCCCGGACGCTATGTCACCACGATCACCCGGCCGCGCCTGTTCGCACCCTATCTGCGCGAGCAATTGTCGCTGATCATGGAGGATCACGAGGTCGACATCGACGTCGGCCCCTCGCGGCAGGAGATTCCATTTCCCTATGTGCTCGACGGCGATGCCGCCGCCGACCTTGCCAGCGTATCCCCGCGCGAACTGGCGCAATATTTCCCCGCGACCGAACTGGCACTGATCGGGGACGAGATTGCCGATGGCCGGTCGGTGGTGCGCGGCGACGAGCCGATGCCGCTGTCGCTGTTCGACGGGCTACGTACCGATTTCAGCCTGGCCCGACTGCAGCATTACACCGGCACCAATCCCGAGCATGTGCAGCGCTATGTGCTGTTCACCAATTATCACCGCTATGTCGACGAATTCGTCGACTGGGCGGCGGAGCAGCTCGACGGCGAGAAGTTCACCGCGCTGTCGGGTGCGGGCGGGCTGTACCTGGACCAAAGGCGCAGCAATGCGCGCAGCCTGCTGTCGGACACGGCGTGGCGGCGGCACCAGATGCCGGCCTATCACCTGGTCGCGCCGGACGGCGGCGGGATCACTTTGGTCAATATCGGCGTCGGCCCGTCGAACGCCAAGACCATCACCGACCATCTGGCCGTCATGCGGCCCGAGGCGTGGCTGATGATCGGCCATTGCGGCGGGCTGCGCGACACTCAGAAGATCGGCGATTATGTGCTGGCCCACGCCTATCTGCGCGACGACCATGTGCTGGACAGCGTGCTGCCGCCCGAGATTCCCCTGCCCGCCATTGCCGAGGTGCAGCAGGCGCTGGCGCAGGCGGCCGAGGAGATCAGCGGGACCGAAGGTGTCGATTTGAAGCGCCGCATGCGCACCGGCACCGTCGTCACCACCGACGACCGCAACTGGGAACTGCAGGTATCCAAAAGCGGCGACCGGCTGTCGCTGGCGCGGGGTGTCGGCATCGACATGGAAAGCGCCACCATCGCGGCGCAGGGCTATCGCTTTCGCGTCCCCTACGGCACGCTTCTATGCGTGTCGGACAAGCCGCTGCACGGCGAGCTGAAGCTGCCCGGACAGGCGAATCGCTTTTACGAGCAGGCGATCGCGGGCCATCTGCAGATCGGCATCAAGAGCTGCGAATTGCTGAAGGCAGAGGGCGAACGCCTGCACAGCCGCAAGCTGCGCGCGTTCAACGAACCGCCTTTCCGATAAGGGCCGGCAGTGCGGCGCGCGATTAGTCGCCGAAGAATTTCACCAGTTCGCGCCCAAGCGCCTTTTCCGTGACGCTCGACATGTGGGTGCCGGGGATCCACGCCGTCTGCGCGTTGGGCAGCGCCTGGGCCAGCGCTTCGGGCGAGCCGTTGTCCTTGTCCTCGGTGCCGCACAGCACCAGGATCGGCATTTGCGGGACCGACAGCTGCGCGCGGTCGATCGCAAGGCCGGTGGAGGACAGCAGCAGCCGGGCGGCAACGCGGTCGATCTTCTGCGTCTTCATGAAGGAGACGGCGAAGAAATGCGTGTCGCCGCGCTTCGCCGTGTCGAAATTGTCGATGGCGTCGATGAAGAACCCGGCGCGGCGGCGGAATTCCATCAGCCCTTCAAGCCCCATGCCCACCAACGCCAGCCTGCGCGGGGTCATCCCCGCGATCGCCCCGCCCAGCACCGTGCGCGAGCCGAGCGAGAAACCGGCGAGATCGTATGGCGCCCCGCCCTCGCCCAGCCCGTAATGCGCGATCACATCCTCGAGGTCGTTGACCAGCACCGACGGCGGATAGCAGGCGGGATCGTGCGGCGCCTCGCTATGCGCATGGGCGCGCAGGTCGGGCATGAAGAGCGAGAAGCCCGCCTCGGCCAGCTGGCGCGCGTGGCCGAACTTGATCCAGTTGACCTCTGCGCTGGAAAACAGCCCGTGCAGCAGCACCAGCGGCTTACCCTCTCCGCCGGCGGGATCCATGCGGTGCACCGCAAGCCTGGTGCCGTCGCGGGCGGTGACATTCTCTAGGGAAACGGGCAGGTCGCTGGGTTCGGTCATGCCGGGTGACTAGCGGGCTTTCGCGCGCCCGCCAATCCCGGCCTTCGTTCCGACCTGTCCGGACATGCACTCGTGTCCGGGGCGGCGCCTATTCGGGAACGGGCAGCCCCGCGCTGCCCCATGCCCTGATCGCGCTATCGAGCTGGGTGACCTTCACGCCGGGCAGATGGCTGGTATCTTCCCACGCGGCATGCCTGCTTTCGATACCGCAGTTCGAAACTGGCACGAAATAGCCCGGATCGTCGAAGCTGCCGACGGTAAGGTCGAGATATTTGCTGCCCAGAAAGGCGAAGCCCAGCGGCGTTCCGCACCGCGCGCAGAACGGGCGATGCGCGATGGGAGAGCTGGCGTACCATTCAGGCTGGCCCGACCATTGCAGCGTTTCCGCGGCCACGTTCCTGAACGCGATGGAGACGCCGCCGGTCGCCTTCTGGCACATGCGGCAATGGCAAAGATACGCCTCGTCATCCGCTACCGCCACGCGGTAGCGGACCGCGCCGCACTGGCAGCCGCCCTCCATCACGCGCTGTCCGGTGGTGGAGGGCGCTGCCATCGCGGGTCAGCCTTTCTTGAGGTGGCGGCGTCCCAGCAGTTCCGCGATCTGCACCGCGTTCAGCGCCGCGCCCTTGCGCAGATTGTCCGACACGCACCACAGGGCAAGACCGTTGTCGACGGTCGAATCCTCGCGCACGCGACTGATATAGGTGGCGTAATCGCCCACGCATTCGACCGGGGTGACGTATCCGCCGTCCTCGCGTTTGTCGACCAGCATGATGCCGGGCGCCTCGCGCAGGATGTCCTGTGCCTGCTCGGCGGAGATCTCGTTCTCGAACTCGATGTTGATCGATTCCGAATGGCCGACGAACACGGGCACGCGCACGCAGGTGGCCTGCACCTTGACCTTGGGATCCAGGATCTTCTTGGTCTCAGCGACCATCTTCCACTCTTCCTTGGTCGACCCGTCGTCGAGGAAGACGTCGATGTGCGGGATCACGTTGAAGGCGATCTGCTTGGTGAACTTGGCCGGTTCGGGCTTGTCGCCGACGAAGATCGCGCGGCTCTGTTCGAACAGCTCGTCCATGCCCTGCTTGCCCGCGCCCGACACCGACTGATAGGTCGAGACGACGACGCGCTTGATCCTGGCTACGTCGTGCAGCGGCTTGAGCGCCACGACCATCTGCGCGGTCGAGCAATTGGGGTTCGCGATGATGTTCTTCTTCTTGTAGCCGTCGATCGCGTCGGGGTTAACCTCGGGCACGATCAGCGGCACGTCGGGGTCCATGCGGTAGAGCGAGGAATTGTCGATCACCACGCAGCCCGCCGCCGCCGCCTTGGGCGCATATTCGGCCGTGGGGCCGCTGCCTGCCGCGAACAGCGCGATATCATAGCCCGAGAAGTCGAAATGCTCGATATTCTTGCATTTGATCATCTGGCCGGTGTCGCCAATCTCGATCTCGGTCCCGACCGAGCGCGAGGAGGCAACCGCCGCGATCTCGTCATAAGGGAAGGCCCGCTCGGCGAGGATGGCCAGCATCTCGCGTCCGACATTGCCCGTGGCTCCAACGACTGCCACCCGATAACCCATGATACTTGCTTTCTTGTTCGTGAATGATAATTGCGTGAAGTTCCACCGGCCCTGCCTGCGGAATGCGCGCGGTAGTCAAAGCCTGCAATCAGCGCAAGCAATTGCAGGCTTCAGGGGGCGAAGCGGGGCTTGGGCAGGCGGGCGCAGGACCCCGGGAGCCGCTTGCCGGACCGAAGGGGGCGCGGGCGAACTCGCATCGCCGATCGCCGCCGCGCGGTTCTGACTTAGGGCGCAGATCGCAGCGGGCTGGCTTCGGCCAGGATCAGCATGAAGCGGCTGTCGTGATCGTTCCAGCGTTCGAGCGGAGTCCAGCCGCCGGCCAGCAGCAGCGCGGCGGCAGAGCGGCGGCCGTATTTGTGACTGTTCTCGGTATGGATCGTTTCGCCTGCCGACATGGTAAACTCGCGCTCGCAGACGGTGAAGGCGATGTCGCGCTGGGCTTCCAGGTGCATTTCGACGCGGGCGATGTCGTCGTTCCAGACCGCCTTGTGGCGGAATGCATCGACCGGCATGGTGCCGTCCAGCTCGCGGTTGATGCGGGTGATCAGGTTCAGGTTGAACGCTGCCGTCACTCCTTGCGAATCGTCATAGGCGGGGATGAGCAGCTTGCGGCTCTTGATCCGGTCCATGCCGATCAGCAGCAGCGGGGGCGCGCCCTCGGGGCTGCCCGCCTCCAGCGTGGCGCGCATTTCGCGCAGCATGTCGACCGCGGTGCGCGGCACCATGTTGCCGATGGTGGAGCCGGGGAAGAAGCCCAGCCGCGCCGTACCGTCGATCTCGGCCGGCATGGTGACGCGGCGGGTGAAATCGGCCTCGACCGGGTGGATCGGCAGGTCGGGTAGCTTCTCGGCCAGCCGGTCGGCGGACGCGCGCAGGAATTCGCCCGAGATGTCGATCGGCACGTAGGCCAACGGTTCGATCGCGCGCAGCAGAAGCGGCGTCTTGGCCGAGCTGCCCGATCCGAATTCGACCACCGCGCGGCCCGGCCCGATGGCGGCGCGGAAATCGCCGCTGTGGGCGCGCAGGATCTCCTTCTCGGCGCGGGTCGGGTAATATTCGGGCAGCCGGGTGATATCCTCGAACAGCTGCGATCCGCGTTCGTCATAGAACCAACGCGCCGGCACCGCCTTTTGCGGTTCGGACAGGCCCTTCAGCACGTCGCGCTTGAATGCCTTGTCGATGCCGGCTTCATCCTCGTCAACGATGCGCAGCGCTTGCTGAACCGTCATCGGGCACTCTCCCTAGATGTCTTGTGCCAGCCTGAGGCCCGTGAACTGCCAACGCTGGTGGGGGTAGAAGAAATTGCGATAGCTGGGGCGCGAATGGCCGCGCGCGGTGGCGCAGCTGGCGCCCTTGAGCACGAACTGGCCGCTCATGAACTTGCCGTTGTACTCGCCGACCGCGCCCTCGGCGGGCGAGAAGCCGGGATAGGGAAGATAGGCCGAGCGGGTCCATTGCCAGCAGCTGCCGAAAAGGTCGGGCGTCGCGGCGGGCTGGACCGTTTCGGCGCGGTCCATCTGCTGGCCGCCGGCCGGGTCGGCATCCGCGGCGGCGACTTCCCATTCGGCTTCGGTCGGCAGGCGCTTTCCCGCCCACGAGGCAAAGGCGTCGGCTTCGTAATAGGAGATATGCGTGGCGGGCGCGTCGGGGTCGCGGGGCTGCCATCCGGCCAGGGTGAAGTGATCGTCGCCGTGCCAGTAGAGCGGAGCCTCGACCCCTTCGCGGTTTACCCATGCCCAGCCGTCGGACAGCCAGAGCGCCGGATCGCGATAGCCGCCGTCGGCGATGAATTCGGCCCATTCCCGGTTGCTGACAAGGCTTCGCGACAGGCGGAACGGTTCGAGCAGCACGCGGTGGCGCGGGCCTTCGCAATCGAAGCAGAAGCGCGTGTCGGCACAGTCCTGCCCGATGCGCGCGATGCCGCCCTGGTGCTCGATCCAGCCTTCGCCCTTGTGCTGCGGCGTGTCCGGCAGGCGATCGAACATCGCGGGGCCGAGCGGGTTCTGGAACAGGGCGTGCTTGATGTCGGTCAGCAGCAATTCCTGATGTTGCTGCTCATGCGCGATGCCCAGCGCGATCAGCGGGGCGCAATCCTCGCGGCCCAGCAGCGATTCCATCGCGTGGTCGATGGCGCGGCGAAAGGCGATGCATTCGTCCAGCGCCGGGCGCGACAGCATCCCGCGCGAAAAGCGGGCGATGCGCTGGCCCTCGGCCTCGTAATACGAGTTGAACAGGAAGGGAAAGCGTTCGTCGAAAAGGCGGTAGCCGGGCAGATGATCGCGCAGCAGGAAGGTTTCGAAGAACCAGCTGGTATGCGCCAGATGCCATTTCGCGGGGCTGGCATCCTCCATCGACTGGATGGTGGCGTCCGCGTCGGACAGATGTTCGGCAAGGGCAAGGCTGAGCGCGCGGGTAGATCGGAAACTGTCGGAGAGCGAGGGTGCGGGCCTGGAAGATCGTCCTGCCTCCCCCCCGGCATGCACATTACCGGGCACGAGCGTTTTCTGGGCGGCTGTGTCCATGGCGGGTAAAATGCGCGAGACGGGCAGTTGTGCCCGCCTCGCGGCAAATTAACCGTGCTTTGCCCCAAAGGACATGAGGAGGCCCGAACGCCTGCCCCGGAACGCCTGCCTACGCCGCGTCGCGGCGGGCCAGTACCTCGGCGTTCAGTTCCTCGGCCAGCAGGAAGGCCAGTTCGATCGACTGCGCGGCGTTGAGGCGCGGGTCGCAATGCGTGCGATAGCGCGCCGACAGCAGGTCGTCGGTGATGGCGACCGCGCCGCCGGTGCATTCGGTCACGTCCTGCCCCGTCATCTCGATATGGATGCCGCCTGCATGCGTGCCCTCGGCCCGGTGGACCGCGAAGAAGCCCTTCACCTCGGACAGGATGCGGTCGAAGGGCCGCGTCTTGAAGCCGCTTTCCGACTTGATGACATTGCCGTGCATGGGATCGCACGACCACACCACCGGATGGCCTTCGCGCTTCACCGCGCGGACCAGCGGGGCAAGGCCTGCCTCCACCTTCTCGTGCCCGAAGCGGCTGATCAGCGTGATCCGCCCCGCCTGGCGCCCGGGGTTCAGCGTGTCGAGCATCGACAGCAGCGCGTCGGGCGACAGCGACGGGCCGCACTTCATGCCGATGGGATTGCCGACGCCGCGCAGGAATTCGACATGGGCCGACCCTTCGAACCGGGTGCGGTCGCCGATCCACAGCATGTGCGCGCTGGTGTCGTACCACTCGCCCGTCAGCGAATCGCGGCGGGTCATCGCCTGCTCGTAGGGCAGCAGCAGCGCTTCGTGGCTGGTGTAGAAATTGGTGCCCTGGAGCTGCGGCACGGTCGCCGGATCGACGCCGCAGGCTTCCATGAAGTCGAGCGCCTCGCTGATGCGGTCCGCCATCTGGGCAAAGCGCGTGCCCCACGGACTGCGGTCCATGAAATCCAGCGTCCACTGGTGCACCTGGCGCAAGTTCGCATAGCCGCCCCCCGCGAAGGCGCGCAGCAGGTTCAGCGTGGCCGCGGCCTGGCTATAGGCGCGGATCATGCGTTCGGGATCGGGCTTGCGGCCCTCCGCCTCGAACGCGATGTCGTTGATGTTGTCGCCGAAATAGCTGGGCAGCTCGACGCCGTCCTTGACCTCGACATCGCTGGAGCGCGGCTTGGCGAACTGGCCCGCCATGCGGCCGACCTTCACCACCTTCTGCTTGCTGGCGAAGGTCAGCACGACCGCCATCTGCAGGATCACGCGGAACGTGTCGCGGATATTGTCGGGATGGAATTCGGCGAAGCTCTCGGCGCAGTCGCCGCCCTGCAGCAGGAAGCCCTTGCCCTGCGACACCTCGCCCAGATCGGCCTTCAGCGCGCGCGCCTCGCCCGCGAAGACGAGCGGGGGAAACCGGGTCAGCCTGTGCTCCGCATCGGCCAGCGCCGCTGCGTCGGCATAGGCGGGAAGATGCCTTGCTTCCTGCGATTTCCAGCTTTCGGGGCTCCAGTCCGCCGTCTTGTTCACTTCGTCACTCCATCGCCTGCCGGACCGCCCTGCTGGGGTGCCGCGGCAGTTTCCTGCTCCATCCGGTCTGTCGGAATGGAGCCGCCCTTACCCCCTGGGGCAGGTCAATGCAAAGGTTTCAGCCGCAACGATCAGCGCGATGCCGCCGCTTCCGCCGTGCCGTTGCCCGCGCTTGCCGTCGCGCCCGCATTGCCCCCGGGCACGATCTGGACCCGCATCGTATCGGCGGTCAGGTAACGCTGCGCCAGCGCCTGCATCTCTTCCGGCGTCACCTGCGAATAGTCGCGGATGATGGTGCGGATCTGGTCGATCCGGCGCGGATCGCGCGATGCGCCGCCCAGTTCGCTCAGCCAGAAGCCGTTCCCGCTCGACACCCGCTCGATATAGGTGCGCAGCGGTTCGGTGACGCGGGCAATCTCTTCCGCGCTGGGCGGATTGGTCGCAAGATCCTCGGCAATGCTGGTCGCGGTGTCGAAGAACACCTGCACCTCGTCCGGCTCGACCTGCGCCATCGCGATGATCGACCCGCCGGTGTCGCGGTCCAGCGGCCAGCGCGAGGCGACATTGGGCGAATAGCTGGCGCCCAGCTTTTCACGCATCGCGTCGAACAGCCGGTTGGAAAAGATCTGCGTAAGCACCTGCGTCTTGCGCGACAGGGTCACGTCGTCGCGCCCGCCGCCGGTCGGCCAGGCGACCACCGCCGCAGCCTCGTCTCCGTCGCCGCGGTGGGTCAGGACGAAGGGCTCGCCGCCCGCCTTCGGCGGGGCCGACAATTGCGGCATCGCCGCCGCCGGTTCGCGCGGCGCAAGCGCGCCAAAGGTCTTTTCAAGCGCGGCAATGCCTTCCGCGCGGTCGAAGTCGCCGAAGATCTCGACCTGGATCGGGCCGCTGGCCAGCACCGGGGCCCAGGTCTCCTGGAAATCCTGTGCGGTCACGGCCTGCAGTTCGGCAGGCGTCGGCGCCTTGAAGCGCGGATCCTCGCCCCGTAGCAGATATTCGAAATCGCGGCTGAGGATGCCCGAGGGGCTGGCGGCATAGGAATCGTAGCTGATCGACAGCCCGGCCTTGGCGCGTTCCAGCGGCGCGGTGTCCCAGCGCGGATCGGCCAGCTTGGCGGCGAACAGATAGAGCTGATCCGCAAGGTCGGCGGCACGCGTTTCGCCCGCGAAGACGAAATCGCTGTCGTCGATCGAGAATTGCAGCCCCATCTTGCGGCCCGTCGAGATGCGGTCGAGCGCGTCCTGGTCGAGCGTGCCGATGCCCGATCCCATCAGCGCGACCTCGCCCAGCGCGATTTCCGCGTTGTCCCCGGCGTCGAACGCGCCATAGCCCGATCCGAAGCGAACGCGCACGCTGACGCGGCCCGGTTCGGCGGTGCTGGGCCAGATCATCGCGGTGACGCCGTTCGACAGGCGCAGCAGCTCGATCTCGAACAATCCGGTCGGGGCCTGCGCCACCACGGTGCCCGGCGTGCCGAGCGAGGGGAGTTCCTCGAACGAGATCGCCTCGCCCGTGACGCGGGCGGTATCGTCGGCTTCGACCGGCTGCAGCAGCGCGGCGCGAAAGGCGGCCTCGTCCGCTTCGCTGGCGGCGGGCACGCTCATCAGACCGCGCACCACGTCGCCGCTGAACAGCTGGCGCGTGCGCTTCAGCAGCAGTTCGGGAGTCAGCTTGGGCTGCATCCCCTCGAACACGTCCTGCACCACTTCGGGCGCGGCGACGGTTTCGCGGATATTGATCGCCTCGACCACATTGTCGACCAGGTCGGATGCCTGCTGCACGTCGCGGGTCTCGACCCCGACGCGGAAGGCGTTCTCGAACTCCGCCGCCTCGCGGTCGATCTCCTCCTGCGTGGGCGGGTTCTCGATCGCGTCCTTGATGACCGCGCGCACGTCCAGCAGCGCGGCCTTCCAGTCCGGGCCCAGCGGGGTGATCGACACGAAGGTCGCATCGGTCGATCGGTTGAGATCGTCCTGCGCCACCGACGCGGCAAGGAAGCTGCCCCCGCCGCGCGCCGCCGTTTCAAGGCGGCGATTGATGATCGACATGGCGAGCTGGTCGGTCAGCAGCCCTTCGTTATATTCGATGGTGTCGACGACCGGGCGCCACGGACGCATCACGGCATAGCCGATGTTGCGCGGCAGGTCGGGTTCGACGATCACGCTGACCTTGTCGACCGGGGCAAGCGCCCCGGGCGCGGTCTGCGCATTGGGGCCAGGCACGGGATCGCCGAAGGGCGGCGCAGGCGTGGCGACGCCCTCGGCCTTCCAGTCGCTGAACGCGGTCTGCACCGCCTGTTCCAGCACCGAGGTCGGGAAATCGCCCGCGACCACGATGATCGTGTTGTCGGGCCGGTACCAGCGGTCGTAGAACGCACTGACGCTGTCGCCGGTGGCCGCCTGCAGCGTTTCCACCGTGCCGATCGGCAGGCGTTCGGCGATGCGCTGGCCCGCGAAATAGGTCTGCTGCGTGGCTTCGGAAATGCGCCGCCCCGCCGCGCCGCGCTCACGCCGTTCGGCCAGCACGATGGGCAGTTCGGTCTGGACATTGGCGTCGGACAGCACCGGGCCGGTCACCATGCCCGACAGCAGCCTGAACACTTCGGCCAGCTTGGCCTGGTCGACATCGGGCACGTCGACGTTGAACACGGTCTGGGTGGGCGATGTGAACGCGCCGGTGTCCGCGCCGATTGTGGTGCCCAGCTCGCGCCAGCGTTCGATCGCCTGGCCGTTCGCCAGATACCGGGATTCGCGGAACACCAGATGTTCGAGCAAATGGGCAAAGCCGCGCTCGCTATCCGCCTCGTGGATCGAGCCGGCATCGACCGCCACGCGGACCGAGACCTGGTTTGCGGGAATGTCGTTCTGCCTGACCGCATAGCGCAGGCCGTTGTCCAGCTCGCCGAAGACCCATTCCTCGTCCACCGGGATGTCGCTGCCGCGATAGAGCCACGGGCGGTCCTGCTCGACCTGCGGCCAGTCGCGCTTCGCCTCGGCCGAAGGGGCTGGCTGGGCGGCCGCGGGCGCGGCGACGATAAGCGAGGTGCTGGCAAGCAGGGCGGCAAGCGCGGCGGTGACCGCTTGGCGGGAATGGAATTGCATGGTGCCTGTATAGGAATGGGCGCCATGAAGCGCCAGTGAATGCGGGTAAGCGAATGCGGGAAAGCGAAACCTCGAAAAAATCCGTGCCTGGTATGGCCGGTCCCGCTGGCGGATAGGCGTGCTTGGGTCCCGGCAAGCAATCGCCGCTTGAACGGCGGGGCGCTTCGCCTAAATCAGGGTGATGTATATAGAGACCGAAACCACCCCCAATCCCGCCACGCTGAAATTCCTGCCCGGGCGGCAGGTGATGGCATCGGGCACGCGCGACTTCGCCGACCCCGAAAGCGCGGAAGTTTCGCCGCTCGCATCGGCGCTGTTCTCGCTGGGCGACGTGACGGGCGTGTTCTTCGGTTCCGACTTCGTGTCCGTCACCGCGGCGCAGGGCACCGACTGGGCTGCGCTGAAACCGCAGGTGGTGGCGGTGCTGCTCGACCATTTCGTGTCCGAAGCGCCCCTGTTCGCGGGCGGCGATGCGGTCGGCTTCGCGGTTCCGGCCGAGGACGAGGCCATCGAGGACAGCCCCGAGGACGCCGACGTCGTCGCACAGATCCGCGAACTGATCGAAACGCGCGTGCGCCCCGCCGTGGCGGGCGATGGCGGCGATATCGTCTATCGCGGCTTCCGCGAAGGCGTGGTCTTCCTGCAGATGCAGGGCGCCTGCTCGGGTTGTCCCTCCTCGACAGCGACGCTGAAGCAGGGCATCGAGGGTCTGCTGAAACATTACGTTCCCGAAGTGACCGAGGTGCGCGCGGCCTGACCGGCCTTTCGCGGCCCCGCTCCCAAGGGGACCGCTTGAGAAGGACCTGTTTGGTGCGCACTCTCGTCATCGATTGCGCGACGGAAAATTGTTCGGCCGCCCTTTTTGAGGGAGCGGGCGATGCATTGCGCCTGATCGATGCCCGCTGCGAAACCCTGGGCCGCGGCCATGCCGAGCGGCTGGTGCCGATGATCGGCGAACTGGCGGATGGCGGACGCGCGGAGCGGATCGCGGTATCGACCGGCCCCGGCAGCTTTACCGGCATTCGCGTGGGACTGGCCGCCGCCAAGGCGCTGGCGCTGGCGTGGCGCGCCGAGCTGGTCGGCTTCCCGACACTGGCGCTGATCGCGGCGCAGGCGCGGATCGAGCACGGCGAGCAGGCCGTCGGCATCGCCAATAATGCGGGCCACGGCGAATGGTTCGTGCAGCGCTTCGCCGCCTCTGGCCTTCCCTGCGATGACGCCCGCTCGCTACCCCCTGCCGAAGCGCAGCAGGCACTGGAGGCACAAATGGTCGCGGGCAGCAGGGCCGAGGCGCTGGTCGAGGCGCGCGGCTTCGGCGAGGCGCTGGCGGTCCTGCCCGACGCGCGCGCCTTTGCCGCCCTGCCCGCCGCATTGCTGTCGGCCGATCCCCGCCCTTCCTATGGCCGCAAGCCCGATGCCGCGCTTCCCGGTTCCGCTGGGCCCGGTTCCGCGCGTTCCGCTGCTGTACTGGCCGGCGACGAAGGCGCAAGGCAGCGCGGGGCCGGTGCACCGCAGGCCGGCTGATGGCCGAACAGCGCATCGCGGATGCGATCATGCGGGTCATGGACATGGCCTTCGACCCGGTATTCGGGGAAGCCTGGACCCGCTCGCAATTGCTGGGCGCGCTGGTCCTGCCCGATACGCGCTGCGTACTGATCGACGACGCGGGCAATTTGGCACCGCCCTATCTCGACCGGCCTGATGTCGACCGGCCTGATGTCGACCGGCCCGATCTCGACCGAATCTGCGGCTTCGCATTGCTGCGGCGCGTGCTGGATGAGGAGGAATTGCTGCTGATCGCCATCTCGCCCGAATCGCGGGGGCGCGGCCTGGGTGCGCGGTTGCTGGACCGGGCGGTCGAAACCTCGCGCGACCTGGGTTGTTCGAAGATATTCCTCGAAATGCGCGACGATAATCCGGCGCGTCATCTGTATCATGCGCGCGGCTTCAGGCCGGTCGGGCTAAGGCGCGACTATTATTCGGGACGCGATGGTAAAAGGCGAAATGCGATTACTTTCATGCGCATGATTAACGCGCCGTAAACCGATTATTCGCCAGAAGCCGATCCCTGGCGCGCCGCAAGCGAAGCAGTACCCGCTGCAATGCTTCCTCAATTCGGAATTTAAGATTTGAATGAGCGGTTTTTTCAATGAAAACCGCGGCCGGAATAGTTGTATTTTAATAAATGATGCCTACTACGACGCTTAACGCCGGTCTGGCTTTCGGGGTGGCCCGCACGGCGCCAAGAACCGTACTGAAAGGATAATTGTCATGGATAATCCCGTACTCGACGTGAACGAGACTCTGATTACGCTCACGTCGGATATCGTGGCCGCTCACGTCAGCAACAATAATGTCGAAGTTGGTGATGTTCCCTCGCTCATCAGCAACGTTTATGCTGCTCTCGCCGGATTGGGCGAAGCCAAGCAGGAGGAAGAGGCGCCGCCCGAACCGGCCGTGTCGATCCGCTCCTCGATCAAGCCCGACTACATCGTGTGTCTGGAAGACGGCAAGAAGCTGAAGATGCTGAAGCGCCATCTGATGACGCATTACAACATGACCCCCGACGAATATCGCCAGCGCTGGAACCTGCCTGCCGACTATCCGATGGTCGCCCCCAACTATGCGGAAAAGCGCCGGGAACTGGCGAAGAAGATCGGCCTTGGGCGCAAGCCCGGCGGTCGCCGCAAGAAGGCCTGACCTTCTGCGGTTCGCGGGCCCCCGATCGGGCCCGCTACCGCCTGGCCGGCCCTATCCCCCACCCCCTCCCCGGCCGGGACGGATACAATGTTTCAGGGCGGTTGCGTTGGCGGCGGCGCGGTCTATGATCGCGGCGAAGCGGTGCAACCGCCCTTTGCTTTCTCCTGACGTATTCAAGGTCGTAACCCCGTGCCCAATCCGATCGATATCGAGGCGATCTGCGCCGAACGCGGTCTCCGCATCACCGAACAGCGCCGCGTGATCGCCAAGGTGCTGTCCGAAAGCACCGATCACCCCGATGTCGAGAAACTGCACGAACGCGCCTCGGCCATCGATCCCGGCATTTCCATCGCCACCGTCTATCGCACCGTCCGCCTGTTCGAAGAGGCGGGGATCCTCGACCGCCACGATTTCGGCGATGGCCGCGCCCGGTACGAGGCTTCACCCGAGGCGCATCACGACCATCTGATCGATGTCGAGACCGGCAAGGTCGTCGAATTCGTCGACCCCGAACTGGAATCGCTGCAGCGCCAGATCGCCGAGAAGCTGGGCTTCCGCCTAGTCGATCACCGGATGGAGCTTTACGGCGTCCGCCTCGACCGGGACTGATCGACGGGTGAACTGGCGCGCGCCGGTCCGGCTGGTCGTACTGGCCCTGTGGCTGGTCGCCTGCGTCACGGCCTATTATCTGCTGGCGCTGCTGCCGGGCCGCAATCCGGTGCCGCCGGTATTCCTGGCCGGGGTCGCCTTCATCGCCGGGGTCCACATCATGGTCGAGGGGCAGCGCCCGCGCCGCGCGATGCTGCTTGCAAACCATGTCAGCTGGCTCGACATTCCGGCGCTGGCCGCGACCGCCCGGTCGGCTTTCGTCGCTCATGACGGGCTGCAGGGCCATCCGGTGTTCAAGACGCTATGCGAGATGAACGACACGGTCTTCATCGCCCGATCGCAGCGCCATACCGTGTCGCGGCAGGTCGACCAGATCCGCGCCGCGATCGACGAATGCGACGTGCTGACGCTTTTCCCCGAAGGCACCACCGGCCCCGGCGATGCGCTGCTGCCGATCAAGAGCAGCCTGCTGTCCGCCATCGATCCCCCGCCCCAGGACGTGCCGGTCGTGCCCGTGCTGCTGCAATACCGCGACCCGCAAGGCATCGCCTGGCTGGGCGATCAGCCGGGGGTCGAGAATTTCATGGCCATCATGGGCCGAGCACGGCCTGTCGAGCTGACCGTGCATTTCCTTCCTCCGCTGGTGGGTCGGGAACTGGCGGGGCGCAAGGCGATGGCGGCTGCGGTGGAGCAGCGGCTGGCGGGGGCGTTGGGACTCGCAAACAAGGCGACAAAGGCGTAAGGGCGCGCCCCATGACATCCGTTACCGAACCCAAGACCTATCGCATCAAGAGCTTCGGCTGCCAGATGAACGTCTATGACGGCGAACGCATGGCCGAGTTGCTGGGCGCGCAAGGCATGTCCGCCGCCCCCGAAGGCAGCGATGCCGACCTTGTCGTGCTCAATACCTGCCATATCCGCGAGAAGGCGGCCGAGAAGGTCTATTCCGACATCGGCCGCTTGCGGCGCGAGGATGGGTCCGCCCCGCTGATCGCGGTCGCCGGCTGCGTCGCGCAGGCCGAGGGCGAGGAGATCATGGCGCGCAGCCCCGACGTGAAGATGGTCGTCGGCCCGCAGGCCTATCACCGCCTGCCCGCCATGATCGAAAAGGCCCGCCGCGGCGAGCGCGTGACCGACACCGACATGCCCGCCAATGCCAAGTTCGGCGTTCTTCCCCAACGCACGAGGCGCGCCCCATCGGCGTTCCTGACCGTGCAGGAAGGCTGCGACAAGTTCTGCACCTATTGCGTGGTGCCCTATACGCGCGGCGCGGAAATCAGCCGTCCCTTCGCCGACCTGGTCGAGGAAGCGAAGCGGCTGGTGGATGCCGGCGCGCGCGAGATCACGCTGCTGGGCCAGAACGTCAACGCCTGGGACGGCGAGGACGACAAGGGCCGTGCCGTCGGGCTCGACGGGCTGATCCTCGAACTGGCCGCGCTGCCCGACCTGCGCCGCATCCGCTATACCACCAGCCATCCCAACGACATGAGCGATGCGCTGATCGCCGCGCATGGCGAGATCGACAAGCTGATGCCCTATCTCCATTTGCCGGTGCAGTCGGGCAGCAATCGCGTGCTTGCCGCCATGAACCGCAGCCACAGCGCCGAAAGCTATGTCGCGCTGATCGAACGCTTTCGCACAGCGCGGCCGGATATCGCCATCAGCGGGGATTTCATCGTCGGCTTTCCCGGCGAGACCGATGCGGAGTTCGAGGATACGCTGAAGATGGTGGACACCATCCGCTATGCCGCCGCCTTCAGCTTCAAATATTCGCCGCGCCCCGGCACGCCTGCCGCGACCATGGACGGCCAGATCGCCAAGGACGTGATGGACGAGCGGTTGCAGCGGCTGCAGGCCGCCTTGCAGCGCGACAGCCTGGCCTTCAACCAGGCATCGGTGGGACGAACCTGCGAGGTGCTGGTCGAGCGCAAGGGCCGCAAGCCGGGCCAGTGGCTGGGCAAGACGCCGTGGCTGCAATCGGCCTGGTTCGCATCCGGTCCGGACAGGGCCGACGCCGCGATCGGCGATCTGGTGCAGGTCGAACTGCTGGCCGCCGGTCCCAATTCGCTGGAAGCGCGCGTCATCTGACGGGCCGGGGGCCAGAAGGGCAGGGAATCTCGCGCGGGGGGCTCGTTAGGCCGGGCGGCGTGCCTCTTGCGGGCGCGGCGGCGACATGGCAACGATTTGCGCAGATGAAGCGCCCGCCGACACTTGCCGCCGATCCTGACCCCAAGCCGACGAGGCGCGGCGCGTTCCGGCTTGGCCTCTGCGCTGCGGTTCTGCTGGCGGGGTGCGATGACGCGCCCGCCGATTCCATGCCAGACCCGCTGCCGCTGACTGCTGGTCCGGCGGCGGACGACATTCCCGATGCGCCGCCCAATCCCGACGGACTGCAGCTTGCCCCCGGCTTCGCGCCGCTGGCGTTCGACCTGGCGAATACCGGCTGGCTGGTGACCGCGGTGGACGGGGTACCCACCGCCGATCTGCAGGACGATCTGGCGACGGTGCATTTCGGCCGCTCCTATCTGCGCTGGGCGGGCTGCGACCAGATGGAGGCGCTCTACATCCCCCTTACCGGCAGCTTCGCGCTGGGCCGGCAGGAGCGCAAGACGAGCGACTGCGCCCAAAGCGAGGTGGACGCTGCGCTGGCATCGGTGCTGGCGGACACGCCGCTGATCGGCCGCAACCGAGAGGGCAAGGTGATGCTGGCGGGCCGGACCCATGCGGTCACGCTCAGCCGGATCGACAGCGGGCCCAGGGATCCCGCCGCGCCGCCGCTCGACGCCGCGCCTTTCGAGATCATGACCGGCGATGCCAATGGCGCGCGCCCGATCCTGTCGCTGCACGACGGGCGCTTCGCCGTCTGGATGGACTGCCCCGCCGCGATCACCGGCAGCCTTCGCCTGATGGACGGGCGGCTGCGCACCGGCAATGTTCAGGTGAAGGATTGCGAGACCTATCGCGCCGCCGCGCGCGACGAGCTGGCTGCGTTCTTCCGCGCCTCTCCCGCCATTGCGTGCGGGCATGACGGCGAACTGATGATGAGCGATGGCGAAACCGTGATCGGCGCGCGCCAGTGCAGCGCCAACCCGGCGCAATGCCGCCGCACCGCCGCCGCCATCGATGTGCCGAAAGACGGGGCCGAATATGGGGCCGAAGAGGAAGCGGAAGACGCGCCCGCCGACCGCGCAGATGCGTCGCAGGCGTTTATCCCCAGCCGCTGAACGGCAGGCGACTTGCCTAAGCCCCGCGGGCACCTATCTTGCTGGATACAAACAGGCCGGTTTTCATCGCGGTCCGAGTCGGTTCCGCATCACCCTTGCCGGTCATGACAAGGAGCACGAGTGAGCCGCAAGAACGCGCGCGTTGCCGCACCCACGGCCCCCACGGGCAACTGGCCCGCCGACCGTCACGGATCGGGCGACCGAACCGCGAATGCCGCCACACGGGCACGGACGGAGATGGAATTTCCCGATGCCGAGATGCTCGGCGCCTTGTTCGGGCAGTTCGACCGCAATCTGGTACAGATAGAAGACCGCCTCGGCGTTTATATCTCGGCGCGCGGCAATCGCGTGCAGATCGAGGGGAGCGAGGAATCCGTCGCCCGTACCCGCGACGTGCTGGCCGGCATGCAGCAGCAGCTAATGTCGGGGTTCGAGCTTGATGCGGGCGCGGTCGATTCGCTGATCGCGATGAGCAGCGAGCCGACGCTGGACGGCATCGTCACCGGCAAGGACGAGACCGGACTGGGCGGCGGCCTGAACCGCAATGGCCGCCCGCAGATCATGATCCGTACCCGCAAGAAGACCATCGCCCCGCGTTCGAAGGCGCAGGAAGCCTATATGCAGGCGCTGGTCAGCAACGACATCATCTTCGCGCTGGGTCCCGCGGGCACGGGCAAGACCTATCTGGCGGTGGCGCAGGCGGTCGCGCAGCTGATCACCGGCAGCGTGCAGCGCCTGATCCTGTCGCGCCCCGCGGTCGAGGCGGGCGAGAAGCTGGGCTTCCTGCCCGGCGACATGAAGGACAAGGTCGATCCCTATCTGCGCCCGCTCTACGACGCATTGTTCGACTGCATGCCCCCCGAACAGGTCGAACGCCGGCTGGCAAGCGGAGAGATCGAGATCGCGCCCATCGCCTTCATGCGCGGACGCACCCTGGCCGATGCCTTCGTCATCCTGGACGAGGCGCAGAACACCACGCGCGAACAGATGAAGATGTTCCTCACCCGGTTCGGCCAGAACAGCCGGATGGTGGTGTGCGGCGATCCCAAGCAGGTCGATATCCCGGGCGGCGACCGCCATTCGGGCCTTGCCGATGCGGTGGACCGGCTGGAAGGCGTCGACAGTATCGCGGTCAGCCGCTTCACCTCTGCCGACGTGGTGCGCCACCCGATCGTGGGGCGCATCGTCGATGCCTATGAAGGATCGGGCGTTGCGGGCTGATACGGGCTGCGTCAGAGGATACGCATGACTTCACCGACGCTGGAAATCGACGTCGCGCCCGAATGGGGCGACGATGTGGACTGGGAATCCCTGGCGAATCGCGCCGCGGAGGCGATTTCGGCCGAAGCGGCGGAGCTGGCCAATCCCGACATGCTGGTCAGCGTGGTCTTTGCCGACGACGAGGAAGTGCATGTCCTGAACCGCCAGTGGCGCGCCAAGGACAAGCCCACCAACGTGCTGAGTTTCCCCATGCTTTCGCGCGAGGAAGTGCTGCGCGCGAATGAGGCGGGGAACCGCGGCGCGCCCGTGATGCTGGGCGATATCGTGCTCGCGCGCGAGACCTGCGCGCGCGAGGCGGCGGAAAAATCGGTTGCACTTGCAGTTCATGCAACGCATCTGGTGATTCACGGACTGCTCCATCTTGCCGGTCACGATCACGAGCTGGGGACGGCCGAGGCCGAGGAGATGGAGGGGCTTGAAGTGCGGGCGCTCGCCCGGCTTGGGATCGGCGATCCCTATCATTCTTGAAACTGGCCGCGCCCGGTCCCCCACCGGCCGGACATAGACGAAGGGTTCGAAAGGCCGCTCATGGCCGAGAACAGTCACAGTACCGACACCGGCTCCCAGGAGCCGGACAGGCGCCTTTTATGGCACCGCATCCGCTCGTTCTTCGATAGCGGCGACGGCGAGCAATCGCTGCGCGCGCAGATCGAGGAGGCCATCGACGAGCACGAGGAAGAGGAAGGCCGCGAAGGCCCCACGCACGAGAGCGGCGACCTGTCGCAGATCGAGCGGCAGATGCTGCGCAACCTCCTCCATTTCTCGGAAAAGGACGCCGACGACGTGTCCATTCCGCGCGGCGAGATCATCGCGATCGACCGCGCCGCAAGCTGGGACGTGCTGGTCGCCACCTTTGCCGAGCATGGCCATTCGCGCCTGCCGGTCTTTTCCGAAACGCTGGACCACGTGATCGGCATGATGCTGATCAAGGATGTCTTCCCGTTCCTGGCGCAGAACCGTCCGCCGCCCAAGGACTGGACGACGCTGATGCGCCAGCCGCTCTATGTGCCGCAGGCGCGCGGGGCGCTGGACGTGCTGGCCGACATGCGTTCGCGCCGGGTCCATCTGGCCATCGTGGTCGACGAATATTCGGGCACCGACGGCGTCATCACCATTGAGGATCTGGTCGAGGAGATCGTCGGCGATATCGAGGACGAGCATGACGACGCGCCCGTCGAATTGCTGGTCCCCATCGACGAGGGCATGTGGGACGCCGACGCCCGCGCGCAGCTGATCGACGTTGCGCGACGGGTCGATCCGCGCCTGGCCGAGGTCGAAGGACAGGTTGACACGCTGGGCGGTCTCGCCTTCGTTCTGGCCGAGCGCGTGCCCACGGTGGGCATGGTGCTGGAACATGACAGCGGCTGGAAGCTGGAAGTGATCGCGGGCGACGAACGCCATGTCGAACGCATCCGCCTGCACCCGCCGGCGAGCGAACCCGCCGCAGACGACGAAAGTGCCGATTGATGGCGACACGCCGCCTTCCACCACTCCGCTCTCTGGAAGCTTTCGTGCGTATCGTCCGGCTGGGTTCGGCCAAGGCCGCCGCGGCGGAACTGGCGCTCAGCCCGTCGGCCCTGTCGCGCCGCGTCACCGCGCTTGAAGATTACACGGGCCGCAAGCTGTTCAACCGCGGCCACCAGACCATGAAGCTGACCGAGGACGGGCAGGCGCTGTTCGACGCGGTCGCCCCGGCGCTTGACGAGCTGGCCGAGCAGGTCGGGCGGCAGATGGCCGACAACAAGATCATGCGCCTGCGCCTGAACGTGCTGCCCTTGTTCGGCGAGCAGCGGCTGATGCCCCGCCTGCCCGAGCTGAGGCAGCTGTATCCGGCGCTGCACATCGACATCGACAGCTCGCCCAATCCGATGGCGCGGCTGGGCGAATCGATCGACGCGGCCATCGTCATCGCCGACCAGATCGATCCGCGCCTGCACGCGGTGCGGCTGGACCAGAACAAGGTCCACGCCATCGCCTCGCGCAAGACGGTGGACGAGCTTGGCGACGTGCCCGATCCGGCGCGGCTGGAGGCCATGAACTACCTGGTCCATTCGGACATGGACCTTAGTTTCAATGCCTGGCGCCAGGCGGTCGGCATCGACAGCCGGCGCGAACCGCTGGTCGATCATTTCGATTCGGGCGCGCTGATCCTGGAAGGCGCGGCGCAGGGGCTTGGCATCGCGATCATGCACGGCGACCACCTTACCCGCGCGCGCGACGAGCGGCTGGCCCGCCTGTTCCCCGAGCTCGAGATCGAGAGCCCCTACAGCTTCTGGTTCGTCTGCCGCCCCAAGGCGCTGGAAACCCGGCCCGTGCGGATCTTCCACGACTGGCTGCAGAGTGCCAAACTGTAGCCCGCGATTTTAGGCGAGGATTGCGAAGCGAGCGCAGACTAAAATCGCCAGAGGCGAAAGTGCGGACGCCAGAAACCTTTACGGCCGCGCGGGCCTAAGCCCGCAGCGAGTCGTTCGACGTCACAGCCGCGGCTTTGCCGTGGCTGGGGTCTGCGCACCAATAACGAACAGAATCATTGAAGGTCGGCTATCGATATCGCCGCGAATTGGCTCGAACGGCGGGAATGGGGTGGGAAGCTGCTATTGTCAAAACGCTGCTGAATGGGACAAAGACGCGCAATGCAAAGCCGTGACCTACACTCCGAAATCATTGGCTTGGTTGCACACGAGCTTGGCCTGCCCCGCGAAAAAATTCACCTTTCAGACCGATTGCTCCATGACCTTGGCATGGATGGGGACGATGCCGTGGACTTTTTCAACAGCGTGCATCAGAGATTCGGAACGGACTTAACTCATCTACACGAGAATTGGAGCGAACACTTCGGACCAGAAGGGTTTTCGTGCTGGTATGGATTGGCCATCATCCCTGCTGCCGTCGTCGGAGGCGCAGTGGCGCGCATGAGTGGCCTTTCCGCAGTCTGGGGCTTCGTCATCACCGTAGCTATACTCGCGGCGGTGCTCTGGGTTTCGCGACGATGGGGACCAGCTGATAGGACAGTCCCTATTACGGTCGAGCAAGTGTCTGCCGCTGTCGAGGCTGGTGTGTGGCCCAAACGTCCTGATTAGTAATGTCCGAAACCGGTCGGAAGCGGAAGGTTCGCTTTTGGACCGAAAAAGCCAACAGCCGCCCCGCTCCACCCGCAAAACACCACAAAAAAAGGGGCGCCAATCAGCGCCCCTCCTTCATGCATCGCTAACGGCCCCAATTACGAAACCGTGGCCTTCACGATCTTGCCTGGGTTTGCCGGCGGCTCGCCCTTGGGCAGTGCGTCGACGTGGTCCATGCCTTCCTCGACCTCACCCCAGACGGTGTACTGGCGGTCCAGGAAACGGGCGTCGTCGAAGCAGATGAAGAACTGCGAATTGGCGCTGTTGGGCGCGGATGTGCGCGCCATCGAGCAGACGCCGCGCGTGTGCGGGTGGTCGTTGAACTCGGCCTTCAGGTCGGGCTTGTCCGAACCGCCCATGCCGGTGCCGTTCGGACAGCCGCCCTGCGCCATGAAGCCGGGGATGACGCGGTGGAACTTCACGCCGTCGTAGAAGCCTTCGCCGGCCAGTTCCTTGATGCGCTCCACATGGCCGGGGGCCAGGTCGGGACGCAGCTTGATCACGACGTCGCCGCCTTCGCCATTGCCGGTATCGAGCGTGAGGGTGAGTTTATCCTCGGACATGAAATCTCCTTTGTCGCCCCTGTCGGCGGGGCGTTCCTGCGGGTCGCAGACGCATATAGGCAATCGCCGCGATATGTCACGCCCGCGCCGCGCAACAACGCCGTCCACAGGCGCTGCCCGCCAGTCCACAGGCTTTTGCCGCGCTTCTCCACGCGGCGTTCCCCGGATCTGTCCACAGCCTGTCCACATCGGCGGCGGGGGGGGGGGGGGGGGGGGGGGGGGGGGGAGAGAGCCGCGTTTCCCGGTTGATTTCGCGGTGCAGCATTCTAGACACCGGCAGTGATGGACCGCGACGATCTCAATCCTGCCCGCGAGCATGACGCCGACCGGGCGACGCTGGAGGATATCATCGCGGCGGAGGACGCCGATCGCGTGAGCGAGGCCGAGGAAGCGCGCGCCGAGCGGCTGGACGAGGATGACCGGCTGAAGCCCGAATTCGTCGAGGCGGTGCGCGAGGCGCTGCAGGAGGACGCCGAGACCGACGTCCGCGACCTGGTCGAACCGCTCCATCCCGCCGACATCGCCGATCTTTTCGAAATCCTGCCGCGAGAGGACCGCCCGGCACTCGCCCGCGGCATCGCCGATCTGATGAGCGGCGAAGTCATTTCGGAAATGAACGATTACGTTCGCGACGACCTGCTGGAATCGCTGCCGCCCGATGCGGTCGCCGGCATTGCCGAACAGCTGGAAACCGACGACGCCGTCGCGCTGATCGAGGATCTGGACGCCAGCGACCAGGCCGCCGTCCTGGCAGAGATGGGTCCCGAAGACCGCGCCGCGATCGAAAGCGCGCTGTCCTTCCCCGAGGAATCGGCGGGCCGCCTGATGCAGCGCGACCTGGTTGCGGTGCCCGAGCATATCAGCATCGGCGATCTGATCGATTACATGCGCGAGAATGCGGACCTCACCACCGAGTTCTGGGAGGTCTTCGTCGTCGATCCCACCCATCGCCCGGTCGGTTCGGTGCAGCTGTCGTGGATCCTGCGCACGCCGCGCGGGGTCGCCATCGCCGACGTGATGAAGCGCGACCAGACGCTGATCCCCGCCGACCTGGACCAGGAAGAGGTCGCGCTGCGCTTCCAGAAATACGCGCTGATTTCCGCGGCGGTGGTGGACAAGGCGGGGCGGCTCATTGGCCAAATCACCGCCGACGACGTCGCGCATATCATCCAGGAAGAAGCGGGCGAGGATACGCTGCTGCTGTCGGGCGCGGGCGAAGGCGACATCAACGAGCCGATCCGCACGTCCTATTCGCAGCGCGTGCGCTGGCTGATCGCGAACCTGGGCACGGCGCTGGTCGCTTCGCTGATCATCGCGGCGTTCGGCGCGGCGATCGAGCAGCTGGTGGCGCTGGCGATCCTGATGCCCGTCGTCGCCAGCATCGGCGGCAATGCGGGCACGCAGACCATGGCGGTGTCGGTCCGCGCGCTGGCGATGAACCAGCTGACGCGGTCAAACACCAGCCGCGTGATCTGGCGCGAGATGCGGGTCGCGCTGCTGAACGGCATCACCGTGGCGGCGCTGATCGGCGCGGCGACGGCGGCGATCTTCACCCCGATGCTGGGCGTGGTAATCGCGGCGGCGGTCGTGCTGAACATCATCACGGCGGGCATGGCGGGGGTGCTGGTGCCGGTGATCTTCGACCGGCTGGACCAGGACCCGGCGGTCGCGTCCTCGGTCTTCGTGACGATAATCACCGATTCGATGGGCTTCTTCGCCTTCCTCGGCCTTGCCGTGGCATCGGGGCTGGTCGGCTGAATTCTTGAGTCGCCGCACCGGGCACCTATCTTAGAGCGGATGCCCCTTCATCTGACCAAGATCGCTTTCGGCGCACAGAGCTATGACGATATCGAAGGCTGGTTCGCCAATCGCCCGCGCCTGTCGCTGAACACGCGCTATTGCCCCAAGCGGGTCGAGGAGCTGGAGGGCGGCTCGCTCTACTGGATCCACGAACATGCGCTGGTGGCGCGCAGCCCGATCACCGGGTTCGAGCAGCAGGACAACGGCCGCTGGTGGATCCACCTGGAGCCCCGACTGATCCGCGTTCAGACCCGCCCGCGCCGCGCGCACCAAGGCTGGCGCTATCTGAAGGACGAGGACGCCCCCGCCGATCTGGCTGAGGGAGAAGAGGCAGGCGACGTGCTGCCCGGCAGGCTGCTGGGACAGTTGACCAAGCTGGGGCTGGTCTAGGCGCGGCGATCGGGTGCGATCGGAATTGGCCGGACTACAGAAGGGGGTGGAAAGCGGACCTCAGGCGACGGCTATCGTCTCCAATAATCTGCTCCATTCAGCTCGGCATCTTTTGCAGATAAGAACCGCCAAATCCCGAGGAGAACCGATAGGGCGAGTGCGTAAGGAGCGAAAATAGTCAGGAAATAAGTCAGCAGATCAGGTTCCAGATCGCAGCAAAGATACAGTCGTAATTTGATCGACCACCACGCCAGCGCGAGCCAAGGAATGAACATGATCGCGCTTAGCACGAAAACCGCGCCAGCAGCCCTAGCGGCGAAATAGACCAGCACTTTGATAGCTAAACGCCCCCGAAGATCGCGGCGGGCATAACAACTTACTTTATGTCCGCAATCAGTCGTAACCGGAACGACAGCTTTCGGGACATGCGCGCAAAAGCTGACGGCAGGCCCCTGCCGAACCGCCACTACCCTGCAGGGCGATCCAGCCAGTCGCGCAGCAGGCTGTTGGCGATGGCATGGCGCGGCGGGGGCAGGAATGTCTTGCCGGGCAGATCCTCGAGCGCCGCGAACAATTCGGCGCGGGTGGCCCAGAACGCATCGTCCAGCTCGGTCCGGTCCACCGCCAGCGTGGAGTGATCGGTCATCGCATGGCATCCGATCATCAGCTGCGAGGGGAACGGCCACGCCTGGCTCGACCGATAGCGGACCGAATGGACCTTCAGCCCGGCTTCCTCCAGCGTTTCGCGCTGCACCGCCTGTTCGATCGTCTCCCCCGGCTCGACGAAGCCGGCCAGCGCGGAATAGCGCCCTTCCGGCCAGCCGAGCCCGCGGCCCAGCAGCACCAGCCGCTCGCCATCGGGGGTGACGTGTTCGATCGTCATAATGACCACCGGGTCGGTGCGCGGGAAATGCGAGGTGGCGCAGGCATCGTCGGTGCAGTCGCGCTGCCAGCCGCCCTTGCCCTGCACCGTCATCGATCCGCAGCGCGCGCAGAAACGGTGGCTGGCGTGCCAGCTGGCCAGGCTGCGCGCGGCGGAGAAGGTGGCGAAATCCTGCTGGCTTAGCTGCCCCGCCTGCAGCCATGCCTTTCCGCGCGCGTCGCCCCCTTCCAGCATGCGCGGCACGGCGGCGAAACAGCCGCGGTCGCCGTCGAGGCCCAGGAACACCAGCTCCGCCCCGGCAGGCGCATCGTCCAGCGTGCCCCAGTCGAGCCGCCCGTCCTCGCTCACCCAAGGATCGCAGCAATCCATCCGCAGCAGCAGCGCCCGGTCGCCCATCAGCGCGGACAGCGCCTCGGGATCGGCGCGGACGTGATCGGCGCGGTCGACCCGGCGCGAACGGCGGCGATCGCTTTCGGCGCCGTCGTTGCGGGCTTCCGTCACACCATCCGTTACCGGGCCCGTCGAACCATCGGCCATGCAATATCCCTGTCTATGTTCCCAGCCCGTCCGGCCTAGCGCCGCAGCGTGGCGGATTGCAAACGGGATGGCAGAAACTCCCTATCATTCCGTTGCCGCCATCACCTTGACCGCATTGGCGAAAAGCGTGGGCAGACCGGCATCGGCGATGCGGTCCAGTGGCCACCATTCGCCTCCCAGCTCCTCGGCCAGCCGCGCGGGGGCGTCGCGGGTGGCGGCGATCCGCATCTGCAGCGAGAAATGGGTGAAGACATGGCGCACCTGCGCAGCGGCTTCGTGCCATTCGGCCCCGACCGGCGGTACCCCATCGCCATCGCGCCGCGCTGCCCAGCCGTCGTCAGGCAGAGCGCGCATCCCGGCCAGCATGCCCCTGCCCGCCCGCTTCACCAGCAGCACATGGCCGTCCCGCTCGATCCAGAAGGCGGTGCCGGTCCGTTCGGGCCTGGGCTTTTTCGCGGCCTTGACCGGCAGGCTGGCGGCAATCCCCTGCGCCTGCGCGCGGCAATCGCGCCGCAGCGGGCAGACCAGGCACTTCGGCTCGCGCGAGGTGCAGATGGAGGAGCCGAGATCCATCATGGCCTGCGCGAAATCGCCGGCGCGCGCGTCGGACGTGATGCTGCCCGCCGCCGCGCGTATCGCGGGGCGCGAGGCGGGCAGCGGCGTGGCGATCGCGAACAGGCGGGACACCACGCGCTCCACATTGGCGTCGACCGCGACCGCGCGCTGGCCAAAGGCGATGGCCGCGATGGCGGCGGCGGTATAGGCGCCCACGCCCGGCAAGGCGCGCAGGCCGTCCTCGGTCTCGGGAAATCTGCCGCCCGCCTCTGCCACCGTGCGCGCGCAGGCGATCAGATTGCGGGCGCGCGCATAATATCCCAGCCCTGCCCATGCGGCGAGCACGTCCTGATCCGGCGCGGCGGCCAGCGCCGCTACATTGGGCCAGCGGGCAGTGAAATCCTTGAAGTATGGCTTCACCGCAGCGACCGTCGTCTGCTGCAGCATGATTTCGGACAGCCAGACGCGATAGGGGTCGGCAGGCACATTGCTGCCCGGCGCTGTGCGCCAGGGCAGCGTGCGCGCGTTGGCATCGTACCAGCGCAGCAGGTCGGGCGCGATCCGGGCCGCACGATCGGCATTATTTTGCGGGGAACTGGTCACGGCATGGGCCCTATGGCATGGGCTGGCAGGTCATGGAAAGCGACTCCGACAAGCCTGCGAAACGCCCTGCCGGAAAGGCCGCGAAAGCACCCGCGAAGGCGCCAAAGGCATATGAGCGTCCGCGCGGCGGAGCGGCCAAGCCGATCGGCGACCTGATGCCGCAGATCGGGCGCACTGCCTTTCGCCGTTTCGGCTTCGTGCAGTCGAGCGTGGTGTCGCGCTGGTCCGAGATCGTCGGCCCGCAGCACGCCCGCGTCTCCGCGCCCGAGGCGATCCGTTTTCCTCCGGGCGAAAAAGCGGGCGGCACGCTGCATCTGGTGGTGATGCCCGCGCATGCGCCGCTGATCCAGCATGTCATTCCCGAAGTGATCGAGCGGGTGAACCGCTTTTTCGGCTATAGCGCGGTCGCGCATGTCAGGATCCGGCAAGGACAGGTTCAGCCCGCCCCCGGCACTGAGCACGGCGGAAAGCCCAAGGCCCCGCCCTCGCTCAAGCCAATTCCGATGGAACTGGGCGATTCGCTGCGCGATATCGGCGATCCCGAATTGCGCACGGTGCTGGAATCGCTGGCGCGGTCGCTCGGCGGGAACGGGCCGGCCTGAAGAACCGGGGTTTGGGAATGAAGGATGGATCGCGCATGAAAAGCGGTTTTCGCGTTCTGGTCACCACGCTGGCGGCGGCGCTCGCGCTGGGCGCGGGCACGGCGGGGGCCGCGGGCCCGCAGGGCGTCACCCGGATCGAGCCGGGCGTCCACCGCATCGGCAAGGCCGAGGCGCCGCTGACCCTGACCGAATATGTCAGCTATACCTGCCCGCATTGCGCGCATTTCGAACATGACGCGGGCAAGGAACTGCTGGTCGGCTATGCCGCCACCGGCAAGGCATCGGTGGTGGTGCGCAACCTGGTGCGCGACCCGGCGGACCTGGCCGCCGCGCTGCTGTCCAATTGCGGCGGCGACGATCGCTTCATCGCCAATCACGGCGCGATCATGGGCGCGCAGGACGAATGGCTGGGCCGGCTGCGCGATGCCACCGCGGCGCAGCGGGCCCGCTACCAGACCGGCAGCTTCGCCGCGCGCATGCAGGCAATGGCGCGCGATGCCGGTCTTTACGAGATCATGGTCCGGCGCGGCTATGGCAAGACACAGCTCGACCGCTGCCTTGCCGACGAGGCGATGGCCAGGACCCTGTCCGAAAACACCGCATCCTATCTGAAGCAGGGCGTGTCGGGCACGCCCAGCTTCGACATCGACGGCGTGCTGCTGGCGGGGACGCATGACTGGGCCGCGCTCAAACCCCAGCTCGACGCGCGCATGAAGCGCTGATTCGCTGCCCGGGCACGCGCGAATGCGCTGTCCGCCCGGTTGCGATACCGCCAGGAACCGCCGAAACGCTTGGATCGGGCGCGGTGCTTGTGCAAAACCGGCCCCCGAACCTGTTACCCCGCTTCCGCTCGGCGCATCGCTTGCGCTAGATTTTGTTCAGATTGGAAAGAAGACGATGATCAAAGCCCGTTTCTCCCGGCCGCTCCTGGCCCTGGCACTGGCGCCGCTGGCGACGCTGGCCGCGTGCAATTCGGCGGAAGAACCGGCCGAAGGCGCGGTCGAGAGCGAGCCGGTCGAAGCCGTCGCCGCGCCCGAGGGGCAGAGCTGGTCGCAGATGGTGACGCAGACCGAGCAGGGCGGTTACCTGATGGGCAACCCCGACGCGCCGATCAAGCTGGTCGAATATGGCGCGCTGTCCTGCTCGCATTGCGCCGATTTCGCCGAGACCGCGGGGCCCGAACTGCGCAGCGACTACATCGACAGCGGACGAGTCAGCTTCGAGACCCGCTTCGTCGTGCTGAACGCGATGGACGTGCCCGCCGGGCTGCTGGTGCAATGCTCCGCGCCCGAGGCGACCGTCGCGCTGGCCGACCAGTTCTGGGCCAGCCAGGCATCTTTCTTCGAAAATGCGCAGCAGGCGGGCGAAGGCGCGTTCCAGCAGGCATCCAGCCTGCCGCCCGAACAGCGGCTGGTGGCGATGGCCGAACTGTTCGGCATGATCGACTTCTTCGCCTCGCGCGGGATTTCGCGCGACCAGGCGTTGGCGTGCCTGACCGATCTGGATGCGGCGCAGGAATTCGTCGACACCTCGAACAGCTACGAGGTCACTTCGACCCCGACGCTGGAAATCAACGGCACGCGTCTGACCAGCGCCCCCTCCTGGGAAGAGCTGGAGCCCGCCTTGCAGCGCGCGGGCGCTCGGTAATGGCGCCCGGCGGCGTCACTGTCTGCTGATGCAGTTTCGCCGCCTCCGCCTTTCCGGGTTCAAGAGCTTCGTCGAGCCGGCGGAGCTGAGGATCGAACCGGGGCTGACGGGTGTCGTCGGCCCCAACGGGTGCGGCAAGTCCAACCTGCTGGAAGCGATCCGCTGGGTGATGGGCGAAAGCTCGGCCAAGTCGATGCGCGGGTCGGGGATGGAGGATGTCATCTTCGCGGGCACCGCCAGCCGCCCGCCGCGCAGCTTTGCCGAAGTCTCGCTGCTGATCGAAAGCGCCGAAGGCGACGAGACGGATGTCACCCGCCGGATCGAACGGGGCGCGGGCAGCGCCTATCGCCTGAACGGCAGCGACGTGCGCGCCAAGGACGTCGCGCTGATGTTCGCCGATGCCGCGACCGGCGCGCATAGCCCCGCGCTGGTCAGCCAGGGCAAGATTGCCGCCGTCATCGCCGCCAAGCCCGCCGAACGCCGCCAGATGCTTGAGGAAGCGGCGGGCATTTCGGGCCTGCACGTCCGGCGCAAGGACGCCGAACAGAAATTGCGCGCGACCGAGGCAAACCTGGCGCGGCTGGAGGATCTGCTGGCACAGCTGGACAGCCGCATGGGCGCACTGCGGCGGCAGGCGAAGGCGGCGGATAAATACCGGGAGCTATCGGACCGGATTCGCGTGGCCGAGGCGCAAGTGCTGTTCGCCCGCTGGCGCGAGGCTGCCGCCGCCGCCGATGCCGCCCGCGCGCTGGCGAAGGAAAGCGAGGCGGCGGTGACCGCGGCGCAGGCCGCCACCACCGCCGCGCAGGACGCGCAGCGCGCCAATGCGGTAAAACTGGCGCAAGCGCGCGAGGACATGGCCGACCGGCGCGACGACGTCTCGGCACAGGCGAACCTGCTGACCATGCTGACCGGCAGGCTGGAAGCGGCGGAAGAGAAGCTCGCCGATCTCGACCGGCAATTCGCCCGTCTGGGCAAGGACGAAGGCGACGCGGAGGAAAGCACGCGCAACGCCGCCGAGGCGATGGCTAGGCTGACGAAAGACATCGCTTCGGCGCAGAAGGCGCTGGCGGGTGACGAGCAGCGCCGCCCTTCGCTCGCCGCCGCACAGGACGATGCCGAACGCGCGGGCCGCGCCGCCGAGCTGGCGCTGGCGCAGGCGACCGCCGACCAGGCGCGGGTGGAAGCCGACTGGCGCGTGGCCGCGGCCGCGGTGGCGCAGGCACAGAACACCTTGTCGCGCGCCGAACGCGAGCTGGAACGCAGCGAAGCCGAACGCGACGCGCTGGGCAGCGAGGACGCGCTGCGCGAGACCTTGCGCGATGCCGAAGCCCGATGCGAACAGGCAGGCGCGGCACGCACCCGGGCGCGCGAAGCCATCGACGAGGCGCGGATCGCGCGCGATGCCGCCAGCGCCCGCCGCGATGCCAGCGCCAGCGCCTTGTCCTCTGCCCGCGCCGAACTGGCGGGCGTGGAGCGCGAGCATGACGCGCTGCTGCGCGACCGCATGGCGCGCGAAAAGGCCGACAAGGGCGCGAAAGGCCGCAGGCGCGCCATCGATGCGGTCAAGGCCGCACCCGGATACGAACGCGCGCTCGCCGCCGCGCTGGGACGCGACGGCGCGGCGCTGCTTGCCGCGCCTGCCGATGGCGAGGAAGGGCGGTTCTGGACCGGGTCCGACGTGCCCCCGAAGCATGCCGACAGCCTTGCCGCCCATGTGACCGATGCGCCGGCGGAGTTGCGGGCGCGGCTGGCGCTGGTGCGCGTGGCCGACGCGGACAGCGGACAGACCCTTGCCCCCGGCGAATGGCTGGTGACGCGGGCGGGCGCGCTGCGGCGCTGGGACGGTTTCGTGGTGCGCGGCGAAGGCGCGGCGGAAGCGGCCATGCTGGAAGCGGCGAACCGGCTGGATGCGCTGGCGGCAAGGCTGCCCGATCTGCGCGATGCGCTGACACGCGCCGAGGCGGAGCAGGCCGAGGCCAGCGCCGCCTTCGAGCAGGCGCGCGACGCCAATGCGCAGGCCGAACGCGCGATGACGGCGGCAGCGGACGAGGAACGATCGGCCCTGATGGCGCGCGGCCAGGCCGAGGCTGCGCTGGACCGGCTGCTGCGTGCCCGCGCCGAAATGGCCGAACGGGTGCGGGAACTGGCGGGAAGGGTCGCCGTCGCCACGGAAGAATTGGCCGATGCCGCCGCGCAGCGCGATGCCCTGCCCGATCCGACCGCGCAGCGGCAGGCGAGCGAAGCCGCGCGCAACCGCAACGATGCCGCGCGCACGAGGCTGCAGCAGGCAATGGCCGAGCATGCCGCGCTGGAGCAGGCGATTGCCGTTGGGCGCGAGCGGATCAACGCGATGCGCACCGACATGCGCGGCTGGGACGCGCGGTCGGGCGATGCGGCGCGGCGGCTGGCCGATGTCGCGCGCCGGCGCGAGGAGATCGAGGAAGAGCGCGCGATCACCGCCGCGAAGCCCGAGGCGCTGCAGTCGGAGATCGAGCAAGCCAGCGCCGCGCGCGACCGGCTGACCGCCGAGCTGGACAAGGCGCAGGCCGCGCATGGCGAAGCCGAAGCCGCCGCACGCGAGGCCGACGCCGTCTTCGCCGCCGCCAATGAAACGCTGGCCGCCGCGCGCGAGGCCCGCGCCGGTGCCGCCGCCCGCGCCGAGAACGAGGAAACGCGCCGCGGCGAATTCGCGCGCGCCAGCGGAGAGCGCTTTCACTGTCCTCCCCCGTTGCTGCCCGAACGGATCGGCTTCGACGGCGCCGAGGCGGCGGCGATTTCCGCCGAACGGCACGCGCAGCAGCTGGACAGCCTGAGCGCGGCGCGCGAACGGCTTGGCCCCGTCAACCTGGTGGCCGCCGACGAGTTGGCCGAAGCCGAGGCGGAGCACGGATCGAGCGCTGCCGAACAGGCCGAGCTGGCCGAAGCGGTGCACCGGCTTCGCGGCTCCATCGGCAGCCTCAACCGCGAGGGGCGCGAGCGGCTGCGTGCGGCGTTCGACGCGGTGGACGAGCATTTCCGCTCGCTGTTTTCCACCCTGTTCGGCGGCGGGCAGGCGCATCTGGCACTGGTCGACAGCGACGACCCGCTTGAGGCAGGGCTTGAGATCTATGCCCAGCCGCCGGGCAAGAAGCTGCAATCGCTGACCCTGCTTTCGGGCGGCGAACAGGCGCTGACCGCGGTGGCGCTGATCTTCGCGCTGTTCCTGACCAATCCGGCGCCGATCTGCGTGCTGGACGAGGTCGACGCCCCGCTCGACGATGCCAATATCGAACGCTTCTGCGACCTGCTTGAAGTGATGGTCCAGCAGACGCAAACGCGTTACCTGATCGTGACGCATAATGCCGTTACCATGAGCCGGATGCACCGGCTGTTCGGTGTCACCATGGTCGAACAGGGCGTATCGCGGCTGGTCAGCGTGGATCTTGGGGGAGCAGAGGAATTGCTGGCAGCGGAATGATGACGGACGAGCTTACCCCCCTGCACCCCGCGCATCGCACCGCGCTGATGATCGAGGGGGCATTCGTCGCGGTCCCCCTTCTGGTCGCGGGCATCGTGTTCGAGATCATCGGCGTCCTGCCGACCGGCGTGCTAATCGTCCCGGCCGTGCTGGTCGCGTTATGGGCCTTGGGCTGGGCGCCCCGGCGCCGCTATCGGCACAAGGGTTTCACGCTGGGCAAGGACAGGCTGCGCGTGGTCAAGGGCTGGCTGTTCCACCGCGACACGGTGGTGCCGTTCGGGCGGGTGCAGCATATCGACGTGATCCGGGGTCCGGTCGAGCGTATGCTGGGCCTGTCGACGCTGGTGCTGCATACCGCGGGATCGCACAACAGCTCGGTTTCGCTGCCCGGCCTGATGGACAGCGACGCGCAGGCTATGCGCGAGATGATCCGCGGCCACATCACGCGCGAGACGGACCTTGGTTGACCTTGGCGGGGGGGCTGATCCGCGCAGGCCGGCGCCGTCCGGCGGCGAGCCGCGCCGCACCGAACTGCTGGGTATCGTACCGGGTGTCGCCAAGGCGCTGGCACAGGCGTTATTCGCGGTCATCGCCGTTGCCATCGGCGCAAGCGAGCTGGGCCAGCATTCGTTCGCGCTGGTGGGCGTCGCGGTGCTGGTGATCGGCAGCGCGCTGGTCGGGTCTGTCCTGCGCTGGTGGCGTACCGAATACCGCGTGGGCGCGGACGACATCAGGCTCGAGACCGGCATCCTCTCGCGCGAGGCGCGGTCGGTTCCCTATGAGCGCATCCAGGACGTCAGCCTGGCCGAGCCGCTGCTCGCGCGCATGCTGGGTCTGGTGTCGGTCACTTTCGAGACCGGCGCGGGCGGCAAGGACGAGATCGAGCTGGCCTATGTCTCGCGTGCAGAGGGCGAGCGCCTGCGCGATGTCGTGCGGCGGCAGCACGAGGGCCCTGCGGCTGCATCCGCCGAAAACGGCGTTCAGGCCGAGGAGCCTGCGAAAACCCTGTTCGCGATGGACCTGCGGCGCGTCATCCATTTCGGCCTGTTCGAATTCTCGCTGGTGGTGCTGACGGTGATCGGCGCGGCGTTGCAGCAGCTCGATTTCCTGCTTCCCGTCGACATCTGGAGCATGCGGTTCTGGACCAGCCTGTTCGAGGTGCAGGCCGACACGATCCGCCAATGGGGCTTTGCCGCGCAGGTGCTGGCTGCGGTGCTGGCTGCGGGGTCGCTGCTGGCGCTGGGGGTGGTGACGGGCGTGATCCGCACGGTGCTGCGCGACTACGACTTCCGGCTGGAGCGGACCGACCGGGGCTTCCGCCGACGCCGCGGCCTGCTCAACCGCACCGACGTGGTGATGCCGGCACACCGTGTCCAGGCCGGCATATTGGCGACCGGGCTGGTGCGACGCTGGTTCGGCTGGCACTCGCTGAAATTCGTGAGCCTTGCCAGCGATGCCAAGTCGGCGAGCCACGATGTCGCCCCCTTCGCCCAGCCGCACGAGATCGCCCCCGTCGCGCGGGCGGCCCGGATCGCCCTGCCGGGGCCGGACATGGTCTGGCATCGCCCCAGCCCCAGGCCGTGGGTGGACAGCCTTGCCATCGTCGGCGCCCTGCTGCTTGCGGCGGGACTGGGCATGGCGATCGCCGATGCGCCGTGGTGGCCCGTGCCTTTGGCGGCGCTGCCGGTGGTGGGCGCGTTTCACCTGCTCAGCTGGCGGCGGCACGGCTGGGCAATGGAGGACGGACAGTTCTTCGTGCGGACCGGCCTTCTCGCTCCGACCGTGACATCGGCCCCCGCGGTCAAGTTGCAGAGCGTCGAGATCGCGCGCGGCCCGCTGGGCAGGCTGCGCGGCTATGTTGCGCTGAAATGCGGGCTGGCGGGCGGCAAGCTTGAAGTGGTCGGCCTGATGCACCCCGCGGCAGAGGCGCTGCGTCAGGCGATCCTTGCCGAAATCGCCCGCGTCGATTTCTCGCGGCTCAACACCCCTGCGGTAGACCGCTGATCCGTCAGAAATATTCGCGAATGGCGCGCATCAGCCGCGCGGGCATGGTCATGCGCGCGAAACGGCTGGCGGTCTGCCACCCGCCCGCGCTGGTGCGGATGTCCAGCGGATCCGCCGCGGCATAGAGGATCAGGCCCGACAGGCTGGCAAAGCCTGGGGTGGCATGCGCCTCGGGCAGGCCGCTCATCTTCGGGGCCGCGCCGGTGCGGACGGGCTTGGCCAGGGATTGCTGCATGTAATCTGCCAGCCCCGCCAACTCTCCGCCGCCGCCGGTCAGGACGATCTGGCGTCCATTGCCGCCGCGCCCGGTGACGAAGCCCAGCGACTTCAGCGTCGCCGCCACGTCCTGCGTCCAGCGCGCAAGCTGGCTGTTGATCACCGCGACCAGATCGGCGCGCAGGATCGTTTCCGCGCTCTCCGCGCCATTGCCCAGGGGAATACGCTCGCGGTGGTCGGTCGGGCTGGCTATGGCCGAGCCATAGACGCATTTCAGCCGCTCGGCCTGGGTGCGGCGCACCCCAAAAGCCGACGCGATGGCATCGGTAATGTCGCCCGAGCCATAGGGCAGCACCGCCATGCCGACCAGTATGCCGCCGACATGGACCGAAACATGCGTCACCTCGGCCCCGAAATCGACCATGGCAACGCCCAGCTCGCGCTCTTCCTCGGACAGGCAGGCGTGGCCGGTGGCGATACCGGCGCCCACCACGCCCTCGACATTGAGATGCGCGTTCTGCACCGCTTCCATGAGGTTTCGCAGCGGTCCGGTCTCGGCCTCCATCACATGGACCGCGACCGCCAGCCGTTCGGCGTGCAGCCCGCGCGGATTGCCCACGCCATGCGCGCCGTCCAGGATGTAATGCGCGGGCTGCGCATGCAGCACCACGCGCGGAGCGCCAGCGGGCGGAATGATCTGTTCGCGCGCGTCGGACATCAGATATTCGATGTCGTCCTGGTCGATGCGGCGGCCGCCGACCTCAAGGTCGATCTCGCGGATTTCGGACATCAGGCCCGCGTTGCCGCAGCCGATCCAGACCGAATCGACCTGGGTGTCGGCAGCGCGCTCGGCGCGTTCGATCGCGTCGCGGATCGCGTGGGTGGCCGCGTCCATGTCGGTGACATAGCCGCGCCGGATCCCCTCGGCCGCGCGGTGGCCGCTGCCCAGCACCACCAGCTCGCCATCGGCGGTCAGCCCCGCGATCATCGCGGCAATGCGGAACGATCCGATATCGACCGCCCCGATGGTCTTTTCTATGCGCATCGCCGCCATCTGCCCTAACCCCCGATTTCCTCGCCGGACTCCTGCGCCACGGCCGCCTGGGCCGCCTCGCTCTCAAGCCGCTTGCGCTGTGCTTCCATCTCGGCCTCTTCCGCCGCGCGGCCGGGCACGCGCATGTAGATGCGGTCGTCGGCGCGCATGTCGAACACCGTGACCTTGCCGCCCAGCAGGCGGTTCATCCCGTCGAGCCGCGCGAAGCTGAGCAGCGCATCGGTCGATTCCTCGTCCCCTTCGGGCAAGGCCACGACCTGCCCGGTCCTGAACGTCAGGTTCCAGCGGCGATTGCCGACCCATTCGGCGGCGCGCACCTGCGGCTTCAGCGCGGGCGCGGCATCGAGAAGCCCCGACAGTTCGGCCGCCCGGTCCGCCGCGCCTTCGCCCAACAGCACCAGCATCTTCTCCGCCTCGCCGCGCCTCACGGGTTCCAGGCGGTGGCCCGAAGGATCGATCAGCACATATTCCTCCCCCTCGCGCAGGACGGCGTGGGGGCGGCGTTCGACGATGTCGATCACCAGCGTATCGGGCAGCTGGCGCGACACGCGCGCATCGGCGACCCAGGGAAGCTGCAGCAGATCCTCGCGCAATACGTCAACGTCCATCAGCGGCATCGGCACCTGCTGCGCGGCGACCGCACGTTCGTAGATCGCCTGCCGGTCCATCCGGTCGACCCCGCGCACCTCGACCTTGCGGACGGTGAAGCCCGCCTCGTCCGCCAGGCCGCCGACGCGGTCGCGGATCGCTTCGGGCACGCCCGCATAGATCGCCAGCGCCACCAGCGACGCCGCCGCCAGTGCCACGAATACCGCGATGAAGAACTTCTGCAGCCCGGTTTCCGAGATCGGCACCTTGCTCCATGCCGCGCCGACTGCGCCGCCGGTCTTCTGCCTTGCCCCGCGCACGGCGCGCGCCTTGCCCTTGGCGGCGGTGGCGCGGCGTACGCCCTTGCCGCCGCGCTTGATGGTGGTCGCGCTCATCGCGCGGCCTCGTCTCTGGCGGCTTCGTCGGCGGTCAGGCCCACGCGGCGGATTTCCCATTCCAGTTCGATGCCGCTGTTTTCAAGCACGCGGCGGCGCACTTCCTCGCCCAGCGCCTCGATCTCGGCGCTGGTGGCGTTGCCGTTGTTGATCAGGAAATTGGTGTGCTTCTCGCTTACCTGCGCGTCGCCGATGGCAAGGCCGCGGCAACCCGCACGGTCGACCAGTTCCCACGCGCGTTCGCCTGGCGGGTTCTTGAACGTGCTTCCGCCCGTCTTGGTACGCAGCGGCTGAGAGGCTTCGCGCGCCTCGCTGATGCGGTCCATTTCGGACTGGATCGCGGCGGGATCGCCCCTTTCCCCCCGCATGGTGGCGCTGGTGACGATGGCACCTTCGGGCAGGTCGGAATGGCGATAGCTGTAGTTGAGGTCGTCCGGCGTGAACACGCGCCGCTCGCCGCTGCGCAGCACGACTTCAGCCTCCACCAGTATGTCCTTCACCTCGCGCCCATAGGCGCCGCCGTTCATGCGCACGAAACCGCCGACCGAGCCGGGGATCGACTTCAGGAATTCCAGCCCGGCGATGCCGTGGTCGCGCGCGCTGGAACTGGCCAGTACGCCCGATGTGCCGCCGCCCAGCTTCAGCGTCAGCCCGTCGATCTTCTCGACGCCCGAAAACCCCTTGCCCAGCCGCACGACGACGCCGTTCACGCCCCCGTCGCGGATGATCAGGTTCGACCCCAGCCCCAGCCCCATCACCGGCACCCATTCGGGCAGCGCGGACAGGAAAGCGGCCAGATCGCCCGCGTCGGCAGGCTCGAACAAAAGCTCGGCAGGGCCGCCGGTCTTGAACCAGGTCAGCTTCGCCAGCGGCGCATTCGCGGTCAGCCGCCCGCGCGTTTCGGGCAGCGTGATCGTGCCGCCGCGCAGCGCGTATTGCAGGCTTGTGTCGGGATTGCTGGCCATCAGCCCGCGCACTCTCGCCTCTTGGCGATCTCGCCCGCCAGATCGGCGGCCCAGCGCGTGATGTCGCCCGCACCCAGGCACACGACGATATCGCCCGGTTCCAGGATCGGGGCGAGCGTGTCGGCCAGCGCGTCCGCATCCTCGACGATGCCGGTGTGGCGATGGCCGCGTTCCTTCAGCCCCGCGACCAGCGCCTCGGCGCTCGCGCCCTCGATCGGCTGTTCGCCCGCGGCATAGACGGGGGTGACATAGACGATATCGGCATCGTTGAACGCGCTCTGGAAGTCTTCCATGTGGTCGTTGAGGCGCGAGTAGCGATGCGGCTGCGCCACCGCGATCACGCGGTTTTGCGCACCTTCGCGGGCGGCGGACAGCACCGCGCGGATCTCGACCGGGTGGTGGCCGTAATCGTCGATGACGACGGCCGGGTCCGCCCCGTCGAAGGCGATCTCGCCCACCTTGGTGAAGCGCCGCCGCACGCCGCCGAAACGGGCAAAGCCGTCGCGGATCGTGTCGGCCACGCAGTTCAGCTCGACCGCGACGGCCACGGCGGCCAGCGCGTTCAGCACGTTGTGGCGGCCCGGCATGGGCAGTTCGATGCCGTCGATGCGCTGCAGGCTGCCGTCGCGCTGGCGCAGCACGGCGTCGAAACAGTTGCCGCCCAGCACCGGGGTGACATTCTCGGCCCGGACGTCCGCCTGCGCCGAAAAGCCATAGGTGACGGTGCGTCGGTCGCGGATCTTGGGCAGGATCGCCTGCACTTCGGGATGGTCGAGGCACAGCACCGCCGCGCCATAGAAGGGCACGTTCTCGACGAATTCGACGAAGGCGTCCTTCACCGCGTCGAAGCTGCCGTAATGGTCGAGATGCTCGGGATCGATATTGGTGACGACCGCGATCGTGCCATCAAGACGCAGGAAGCTGCCGTCGCTCTCGTCGGCCTCGACGACCATCCAGTCGCTTTCGCCCACCCGCGCATTGGAGCCGTAGCTTTCGATGATGCCGCCATTGATCACGGTCGGGTCCACGCCGCCCGCATCCAGCAGCGCGGCGACCATCGACGTGGTGGTGGTCTTGCCGTGGGTTCCGGCGACCGCCACCGTGCGCTTCAGCCGCATCAGCTCGGCCAGCATCTCGGCGCGGCGCACGACGGGAATGCGCGCCTCGAGCGCGGCGACAACCTCGGGATTGGTGCGCTTGACGGCGGTCGAGATGACGAGGACCGCGACGCCGTCCACATTCTCGGCCTTTTGCCCGATGACGACGGGGATGCCCTTGGCGCGCAGGCTTTCGACCACGGCGCTTTCCCGCATGTCGCTGCCCTGCACCTTGTAGCCCAGGTTATGCATCACCTCGGCGATGCCGGACATGCCGATACCGCCGATCCCGGCGAAATGGATCGTGCCGATTTCCAGCAGCGGATCGGGGGTGGCCGCGTTCACTTCGCGTCCTCCGCGACCTTGCTGGCGGCGGGGGCGGCCGCGGCGGAGGATTTCGCCGGCGCGGACCTGCCGACCTTGATCACGTCCATCAGCGGCGTGCCGCCGAACCCTTCGACCAGATCGGCGAGGTCGCGCGCCGCATCGGGGCGGCCGCAGATCCACGAGCGGTGCGCCGCATTGGCCAGCGTCTCGGGCTCTTCCGCCATGGCCAGCATCTGCTCGGCCAGTGCCTCGGCCGTGAAGGCGGGTTCGGGGATCGCGCGGGCGCCCCCTGCCTCGGCCATCTCGCGGGCATTGGCGGTCTGGTGGTCGTCCATCGCGATGGCCAGCGGGATCAGGATCGCGGGGCGGCCCACGGCGGTCAGTTCCGCGATGGTCGACGCGCCCGCGCGGCCGACGAACAGATGCGCGTCGGCAAGGCGCTGGGCCATGTCCTCGAAATAGGTGCCAAGCTCGGCGGGTATGCCGCTGGCCGCATAGGATTCGCGCACCGCCTCGATATCCTCGGGCCGGCATTGCTGCGTCACCTGCAGGCGGTGGCGCATGTCCCGGGGCAGCGCGGCGAAGCCCGCGGGCACCACGCGGCTAAGGATGCGCGCGCCCTGGCTTCCGCCCGTGACCAGCACGCGCAGCAGACCGTCCTTCAGGAACGGCGGAAAGGCCTGGTCGCGCAGCGCCAGCACTTCCTCGCGCACCGGATTGCCGATCAGGTGGATCTTGCTGGCCGCCTTGGCGGGCATGCGGTCGATCCGTTCATAAGCGGTCGCGACCGCCGCCGCGCTGCCCGCCAGATAGCGGTTCACCCGGCCCAGCACGGCGTTCTGTTCGTGAATGACGAAGGGCACGCCCGCCGCCCGCGCCGCCAGCAGTGTTGGCATCGCGGGATAGCCGCCGAAACCGACGACGCAGGCAGGCTCCATCTCGCGCATCAGGCGCAGCGCCATGCGGCGGCCCTTGCGGATCGCGTTGAGCCCGCGCAGCTTGCCAAGGACGCCGCCGTCCATGCGCCCTGCGGGCAGGACATATGCCTCCATGCCCGCCGGCTTGCCGGGAATTGCCTCGCCCCGCGTGTCGGTGACCAGCGCAACCTTGTGCCCGCGCGCGATCAGCTCGCTCGCCAGCGCGAAGGCGGGTATCATGTGGCCGCCGGTGCCCCCGGCTGCCAGGATATAATGGCGGGTCGCGCGCGGCGCGGCCTGCTTGCTCATCGTCTCATACCTCCATGGCCGACGGGCAAGCCGTCGCGCGTCAGGAACGGATTGCGCCGCGTGACCGCCAGCATCAGGCCGACGGTCAGGCACAATGCGATCATGGACGAGCCGCCATAGCTGATCAACGGAAGGGTCATTCCCTTGGAGGGAAACAGCTGCAGGTTCACCGCGATATTGATGAACGCCTGCCCGCCCAGCAGCGAGGCGAGGCCCGTTCCCGCGAGAATCGTGAACAGGTCCTCCTCGTCCTTCAGCCGCCACAGCACGCGGACCACCAATGCGCAATAGAGCAGCGCAATGGTGCTGACCGCCAGCAGGCCGAATTCCTCGCCGATCACGGACAATATATAGTCGGTATGCGCCTCGGGCAGCGAGTTCTTGCGCGTGCCCATCCACAGGCCCTGCCCGAACCACCCGCCCGACAGCATCGTCTTGCGGGCAAGATCGACCTGGCTATAGGCCTCGCTTCCGCCCAGGAATGCGTCGATGCGGTGGCGCGCATTGTCATAGAAGAAATAGGCGGCGATCACGATGGTCATGATCAGCCCCACCGCCATGCCGATGCGCTGCACCGGCAGGCCCGCGGTGATAACCAGCACCAGGCAGACGCCCGCCAGCAGCATAGCCGTGCCGAAATCGGGCTGCAGCATCAGCAACGCGACCGAGGCGAGCAGCACACCAAAGGCCAGCCCGATCACCGGTATCTGCGGATCGCGCACCCGCCAGGACAGCATCCACGCCAGCAGCAACGTATAGGCCGGCTTGTAGAATTCAGACGGCTGGAAAGACGCGCCCAGATTGATCCAGCGCCGCGCGCCATTGATCTCGTGCCCCACGAAGGGCGTGACGATCAGCAGAGCGAACATGGCGCACGCCAGCAGGATCGCCCCGCGCCGCGCATTCTCGCGCGAGAGCATGGACGAGCCGAACATCACCGCCAGCCCCATCACCAGCCAGGCGAGGTGCTGCTTGAAAAACATCATCTCGTCCAGCGTCTTGGCCGCTGTCGACAGACGGTGCGCGCTGGCCGCCGATCCCGCCGCGACGCCGATGATGCCCACGCCCATCAGGGTCAGCACCAGGAACAGGATGACGCGGTCGATCTCGCGCCACCAGACGGTCAGGTCGTGGACGCGGCCCTTGCGGCGGCGCGGAGTGCGGGCGACGATATGGACGCCGTCGGCGCCGCGTTCGAAATGGGGTGCAACGCTCATGACTGCCCCTCTGCCGTGTCGCCGTCCGCCAGCATCGCCACCAGGCTGGCAAAGGCCTCGCCCCGCTTTTCGTAATCACGGAACTGGTCGAAGCTGGCGCAGGCGGGCGACAGCAATACCACGTCACCGGGCCGCGCGGCCTCGGCGGCGGCGCGTACCGCCTCGCCCATCATTTCCGAACGCTGGACCGGCACGCGGCCTTCCAGCAGGCGGCTGAACATGGGCCCCGCCTCGCCGATGGTATAGGCGGCGGCGACATGGTCCAGCATGGCCTCGCATTCACCCAGCGTGTCGCCCTTGGGCAGGCCGCCGACGATCCAGTGGATGCGGGCGCGCCCGTCATGGGGCGGGAACGCGGCCAGCGCGGGAGCGGTGGAGGCGGGATTGGTCGCCTTGGAATCGTTGACGAAGGCGACGCCGGCGATCTCGCCCACCCGCTCCATCCGGTGGGGCAGGCCGCGAAAGCTCTTCAGCCCGGCCTCGATATCGTCTTCCTCGACCCCGAAGCGGCGCGCGATGGCCACCGCCGCCGCCGCATTGCCGCGATTGTGCGGCCCTTGCAGCGAGGGCCAGTCGGCGGGGCTGCCGGGCAGCGACACATCCTCGATCACGATGGGCGACCGGTGCGCCATCGCCCGCGCGACCGAGGGCAGCTTCATGCTGCCGCGATCGACCAGCGCCATGGCCCGCGCGTCCTGCAGCCCGAACAGGCGGACCTTGCTTTCGGTATAGGCTTCGAAACTGCCGTCATAACGGTCGAGATGATCGGGTGAGACGTTCAGGATCGCCGCCGCCTCGCACGACAGGCTGTTGGTGATGTCGATCTGGTAGCTGGACAATTCGAACACATAGATGGCCGGACCCATGGCATTGGGCTCTAGCGCTTCGGTCGACAGCACGGGAATGCCGATATTGCCGCCCAGCCGCGTGGAATAGCCCGCGCCTTTCAGCAGATGATGCAGCAGTGCGCAGGTGGTGGACTTGCCATTCGTGCCGGTGATGCCCGCGACCTTGTGCGGCGGCAGCTTGGCGCGGGCCTGCGCGAACAGTTCGATGTCGCCGATGATGGGAACGCCGGTGGCGCGCGCAATCTCGGTAATCGGATGGCGGTTCAGGGGCACGCCGGGCGATACGACGATGCCGTCATAGCCCGCGACCGAGAAACGGTCGATCTCGGCCACCTGCAGCATGCCGCGGCAATCGCCCACCAGCTGTTCGGCAAGGCGGCGTGCTTCCGGGTCGCGGTCCCACGCCAGCACCCGCGCACCCGCGTCGCACAGCGCGCGGATCGATGCCATGCCGGTACGGGCGAGGCCGAGCACGGCATAGTTGCGCCCCGCGAACACGCTGGGCGGCAATATGCCCGAGGCGGAGGGGGCAGCGCCTTGCGTCATCGCACCTTCAGCGTCGCCAGCCCGATCACGGCCAGCACGATGGCCACGATCCAGAAGCGCACGACCACGGTGGATTCGGCCCAGCCCTTCTGTTCGAAATGATGATGGATCGGGGCCATGCGGAACACGCGCCTGCCGGTGCGCTTGAACCAGAACACCTGCACGATCACCGACACCGCTTCCAGCACGAACAGCCCGCCGACGATGGCCAGCACGACCTCGTGATGGGCGGCGACCGCTATGGTGCCCAGCGCCCCGCCCAGTGCCAGCGATCCGGTGTCGCCCATGAACACGGCGGCGGGCGGCGCGTTGAACCACAGGAAAGCAAGACCCGCCCCGATGATCGCGGCGCACAGGATCGACAATTCGCCCGCGCTTTCGACATAGGGGATGCCCAGATAGCCGGCGTAATCGATGCGCCCCACCAGATAGGCGATGATGGCGAATGTGCCGCTGGCGATGATCACCGGCATGATGGCCAGCCCGTCCAGCCCGTCGGTCAGGTTCACCGCATTGCCCGCGCCGACGATGACGAAGGCGGCGAACACGTAATAGAACGGCCCCAGCGGAATGCCGAAGCTGACGAAGGGCAGATAGAGCGTCGTCTCGCCCACCACCAGCCAGGCGGCGATGCCCGCGATCAGGAACTCGGCCGCCAGGCGCACCTTGCCCGGCACGCCCTTGTGGCTGGCCTTGCGGACCTTGTCATAGTCGTCGAGGAAACCGATCAGCCCGAAACCCAGCGTCACCGCGATGCAGGCCCAGACGGCCGCGTTGTTCAGGTCCATCCACAGCAGCATCGACACCGATACCGCCGCCATGATCAGCAGCCCGCCCATGGTGGGCGTGCCGCGCTTCGCCAGATGGGTCTGCGGGCCGTCCAGCCGGATCGGCTGGCCCTTGCCCTGCCGCACGCGCAGCAGGTCGATGAAGCGCGGGCCGATCAGCAGGCCGATCGCCAGCGCCGTCAGCAGGCAGGCGCCCGCCCGAAAGCTCTGGTATCGGACCAGGTTGGCCAGCCCTTCGAAATCGAGCCACTGGGCGATCAGGTACAGCATTCGCGCTCCTTGGACACCGCTTTGATATTGCGGCCACGCAGCCATAGGCAATGCGCGATGCCAACGACCATGTGAAGCGCTCCCCTCAGCCTTTCCCCACCTGAACGATGGCTGGACCGGCCGTCATCGCCGTGGGCCCTGCCTCAGACCGCGACGGCGAGGGGGGCTTCGACCTGATCCACGTGCCCGCACAGGGCCAGAGCCGCGGCGCCCAGCGACGCCCCGCCGGCGCGCATCGCGCCCATGATCGCCAGCGATTCCATCGCGTCGCCTTCCTCGAACAGGTCCTCGGCGAGCGACCAGCACATCGCGCGGCCCATCATGTCGGCCGTGACCAATGTCGTGCCGTCGTCCAGCGTGACCGTGTCGATCAGACGGATGTCGGCGCTGGGCTTGCGGCCATAGCCATAGACCTGCGCGCCCGCATCCAGCGCGGCGGCGCGCCATGCGGCGAAGTCGCAGCTGTCGGCGGGCAGCACTGCCGCGCCGCCCTGCTGCAACGTGGCGGCGATGCCCTCGCCAGTGCGGTGATCCAGCGTGGGGCCCGAGATGAACAGGTGCGGGCGCAGCGCACGCGCATCGTCGACGCTGTCCAGCGTAAAGATTGCATGGTTGCGGTCCGCCGCCAGCGTGCAGAGCGATGCGGCCATGCCAAGCTCGGCATCGGCGCTCCACGCCATGCCGCGGCTGGCGCGGTCGAGCGCGTCGTGCAGCACCACGTCGACCAGCGAACCCGGCGCAAAACCGGCAAGCGCCGTCATCGTGGCGCGCGAGCGATTGCGCGATGCGCGCGCGATGCGGGCCAGCGCCACGTGGATTTCGTCGACGCGCACGTGCGGGCCGCGCAGCCTGTGGACCGACAGGCACCCCGCCGCGCCGTTCTGCAGTGCGGCCATGGCATCGACCTCGCCCTGCGCGACATAGAGCGAGCCGCGCTGCACCTCGCCCGGCGTGAAGGCGACGTGGCTGGCGGCGAAATCGCCGTGCACCGTGCCGTCGGTCGCCATCGCCAGCGTATGGGCGCGCCACAGGGGGCGTTCGCCGCCTGCATCGCTATCCTCGATGATCGCGATCCTTGTCGCGTCGGGCACCGGGCGGATGGTCTTCAGCGCCGGGCTTTTCTGAACCGGGCTCTTCAGGGCGGCGGTCTTGAGGACGGATTTCATGGGAGCTCCACTCATGCTGCGCACTCTCTTGCTACGGTGACGTCGTCGAAAGGGTGGACGCGTGTGGCTTCGCCGCGCCCATAAACCTGGCCTTGTTCGTGGCCCTTGCCGGCGATCAGGACGATGTCGCCCCTGCCGGCCTGCCGGATCGCGGCGGCGATGGCATCGCGCCGGCCTGCGATCTCGGTGACATTGCTTGCGCCTTCCGCGCCGACCATGACGGCGGTGCGGATATGGGCGGGGTCCTCGCCGCGCGGATTGTCGTCGGTGACGATCGCGGCATCGGCATCGCGCGCCGCGATGGCCCCCATCGGCGCGCGCTTGCCCGCGTCGCGGTCCCCGCCGGCGCCGAACACGACGATCAGGCGGCCTTCCGCGCCGACATGCGGGCGCAGCGCCGCGATGGCGGCTTCCAGCGCCTCGGGCGTATGGGCGTAATCGACATAGGCGGGCGCGCCCGCGCGGTTGATCGCCGCGCGCTCCAGCCGTCCGCGCACCGGCTGCAGCCGCGACATCGCGTCGAACACCTGCGCCGCCGCCGGACCCGACGCATCCGCGGTCGCCAGTACCAGCCCCGCCGCCATCAGCGCATTGGCGGCCTGGTACGCCCCGATCAGCGGCAGCCTTACCTTGTACTCCGCGCCGCCGAAGCCAAGCGCCAGTTCCTGCCCCAACTCGGTCGGGTGCCGGCCGTTGAGGCGGATACCGTCCTCGCCGGCGCGATTGCCGATGGAAAGAACCGACAGCCCGCGCCTGCGTGCATGGTCGATCGCCGCGTCGCTGTGCAGATCGTCGGCCCAGATCACCGCCTTGCCGCCATCCGCGACCACCTCGTCGAAGAGGCGCATCTTGGCGGCGAAATACTCTTCCATCGTGTCGTGATAGTCGAGGTGATCGCGCGACAGATTGGTGAACGCCCCCGCCGCGACTTTCAGCCCTTCGTTGCGGAATTGCGAGAGGCCGTGGCTCGACGCTTCATAGGCGACATGTGTCACGCCTTCGCGCGCCAGCCCGGTCATGTTCGACAGGAAGGTGACGATGTCGGGGGTGGTCAGGCCGGTCGACACGCTCTCGTCCGGGGTGGTCACGCCCAGCGTGCCGATGCTGGCCGCCGAAAAACCGCACATGCGCCAGATCTGGCGCGTCATCTCGACGGTAGAGGTCTTGCCGTTGGTGCCGGTGACCGCGACGATGGTGGCGGGCACGGGCACGAAGAACTGCGCCGCCATGCGTGCGAAGGCGCGGCGGGGCATCGGGTCAGCGACATGCACCGCGCCCGTTACCCTGGCGCCGGGGCGCGCCACGATGGCGACCGCGCCGCTGGCGATGGCCGCGTCGATGAAATCCTCGCCATTGACGCTGGCGCCCTGGAACGCGCCGAATATCGTGCCGGGGGCGACCTTGCGGTGGTCGATGGCAAAGCCGGTCACCGCCGCATCGCTCGCGCCGCCCGCATCGCCCAAGCCGCCCGCATCGCCCAAGCCGCCCGCATCCAGGCCCGCCCGTTCCATGATGGCCGAAAGCCGCATCAGTGTGCTTCCTTCCCGACCAGCGGACGCAAATCCGTCAGGTCGATATCTCGGCTGGCTTCGGGATAGACGCCCAGCATCGGGCCGATGCGCGGCACCACATTCCCGACCACCATCGCGGCGTTCCATGCCGCGGTGCGCTGATAGGAGGTTGCCGCCGTGCCCTGCGGCTCGTCCATCATCGCGACGACCACGAAGCGCGGGTTGTCCATGGGAAAGGCGCTGGCGAAGGTGGTGATCAGCGACGTGCGCCTGTACCCGCCCGCGCCCGGCTTTTCGGCGCTGCCCGTCTTGCCACCGATGCGGAAGCCCGGCGCGTCGGCCTTGCGGCCCGTGCCGTCTGTGACGATCATGCGCAGCATCTGGCGCATGCGCGCGCTGGTCGCTTCCTTGAACACGCGGCGTCCTTCGGGCACTTCGCCCGCGCCCAGCTTCTTCAGAGTGGCCGGGCGCCACACGCCGCCATTGACCATCGCCGCATAGGCGCTGGCAAGATGCAGCGGCGTGACCGCGACGCCGTGGCCATAGGACACGGTCATGGTGGTCAGGCGCGGCCATTCGCCCGAGCGCCAGATCGGAAATCCGCGAGCGGGCAGTTCGATATAGGGCCGCTCGTTGAAGCCCAGGTCTTCCATCTTGGCCTTCATGCGCGCCGAGCCGAGTTCGTCGGCGATCTGCGCGGTGCCGATGTTGGACGAATGCATCAGTATCTCGGGCACGTTGAGCGATGCGCCGATCCTGTGGCTGTCGCGGATCGAGAAGCGGCCCACGCGCAGCGGCGCTCCCGTCGGCCAGCGGCGCGCGAGATTGCCGATCGTGCCCGCGTCGATCGCCGCGGCAATGGTCAGCGGCTTGAAGGTGGACCCAAGCTCGTAGACCTGGTTGGTCACGCGGTTGAACATCAGTTCCATGCCGCGTTCGTCGATATGGTTGGGATCGAAAGTCGGCAGCGAGGCGAGTGCGACGACTTCGCCGGTATCGACATCCATCACGATGCCGCCTGCGCCCTTGGCCTGCGCCAGGCCCATCACGCGGTACAGCTCGTCCTCAAGCGCGGCCTGGACCCGCGCGTCGATGGCCAGCGCCACTGGCGCACCGCGCGTGGCGGGGTCGGTCAGCTGCTTGTCGAACACTTCCTCCATGCCGACATGGCCGTTGCCGTCCGCGCCCACATAGCCCAGCACGTGGGCCGCAAGCGTGCCTTCGGGGTAATAGCGGCTGGGTTCGGCGGGCGGGTTCAGCGCCGGTTCGCCGATGGCATGCACGCGGTTGGCCTGTTCGGGCAGGATGCGGCGGCGCAGGTACTGCCCCTTGCCGCTGGCAAGGCGGCGGGTCAGGTCGGCCTGGTCCATGTCGGGGAAGATCTTGACCAGCTCGGCCGCGATCTCGCCGGCCGGGCGGGTCAGCGGCTCGCCGCCTTCCATCGCCTTGGGATTGAACCACAGCGCATAGCTCTTGAAATCGCGGGCCAGCGGGATGCCGTTGCGGTCGGTGATCTCGCCCCGGTCGGGCACAAGCAGGCTGCTGGTGCTGGCATGCGCGGTATCCGCCTCGAACAGGCCCAGCATGCCGACGCGCAGCACCAGCACCGCCGTGGCGGCGGCGAAGATGAAGGCGATCACGATGGCGCGCTGCTTTGCCATCTTCAGCGTTTCGGTGCGCAGATTATAGCGGCGCGCGGGCGGCGGCGGCGCGAAACCGTAATCGCCAGGCTCAAGCGCGGGCGCGCCGGCGGCGTTCTGCACGCGCGCCGCCGCTCCCCGCAGATCGGGAAGATTGACCGAGGGAAAGAGCGGCAGCGTGGCCATCAGTTGCGCTTCGCTCCCGCTTCGGCGACGACGCCGCCGAAATCGAAGCTCTCGGCGAACTGGCTGGCGTTCTTCGGCGCGGGTTCGGGCGCGAGGCGGCGGGCGATCTCGGCGCGCTCGCCCGCGGTCAGCGCCTTGGGTGCCTTGGGGTTCACGGCGGCGACGCGCGCCGGCTCCTCCTCGCCCTGCAATGGCTTGGCGATGCGCTGCCCGGCAGGGGCCGCCTTCTCGTCACGCGCGACCAGCTGGCGCATCATCTGCGGCGCCTGCGTATCGGCAGCGGCAAGCCGGACCCCTTCCGCCAGCGCAGGCGCATCGGCGGCATCGGCCATCAGCACGTCGCCCGCACCGCTGGGCGCGATGTCGAGCGGCTTGCCCAGCGCGGCCAGCTGCGTTCCGTCGGACATGAACTGGCTGGCGTCGGGCGCGACATAGCCGAAGTCCACCTCGTTCCAGCGGGCCAGCTGCTGCTGGCGGGCACGGGTCTGGAATTCGGTCTCGAGCGTCGCGATCTCTTCCTGAACCGACGTGATCTGGCGCTCGGCATCGGCGATGTCGCTCTTCACCGCGGTCACCTGCAGCATCAGCGCAAAGCAGATCGCACCCGACACGCCCAGTGCACCGGCCCAGAGAACGGAGTGGAAGCGGTTGCGATTGGTCATGCGAAGACCCTTTCGGATTCGGGACGAGCGGAAGCAGACGTGCGCACGGCGGCGCGCAGCACAGCAGAACGGGAGCGCGGATTGCGCGCGATTTCGGCATCGGTGGCACGCACGGCACGCATCGGCTTTTCGAAGGCGGCCTGTCCGGACGACCGCTGATCGGGCAGATGGCGCGAGGGCGCGGCACCGCTATTAGACGCATCGCGCAGGAAACGCTTTACCATGCGGTCTTCAAGACTGTGGAAAGTCACGACCGCCAGGCGCCCGCCTTCGCGCAGCAGATCCTCCGCCGCGCCGAGGCCCGCGGCCAGCTCGTCCAGCTCGCCGTTCACGTGGATGCGGATCGCCTGGAAGCTGCGGGTCGCGGGATCCTTGGGCATGTGCGGCTTGTAACCCAGCGCCTTGCGCACGACCTGCGCCAGCTGGCCGGTCGTCTCCAGCGGGCGGGCCGCGACGATGGCGCGGGCGACGCGGCGCGACTGACGTTCTTCACCATATTGATAAAGCACGTCGGCGATGGCGCCTTCGTCGGCGGTGTTGACGAAATCGGCGGCGCTCTCGCCCTCGCGGCTCATCCGCATGTCGAGCGGTCCGTCGAGCGAAAAGGCAAATCCGCGCTCCGCCTGGTCGAGCTGCATCGACGACACGCCGATATCCATGACCACCCCGTCGACGCGGGACACGCCCGCAGCGGCCATGGCGTCGGTCATCTCGGAAAAGCGGCGCGGGTGCAGGATCAGGCGCGGGTCATCGCCGGCCAGTTCGGGCCAGGCGACGGCATTCCTGTGAACGGCTTCGATCGCAGTGGGGTCGCGATCAAAGCCGTGCACGATGGCGCCTGCATCCAGCAGGGCGCGGGTGTAACCACCGGCACCGAAAGTGGCGTCGATGATCACGTCGCCGACCCGAGGGGAGAGCGCGGCGAGAACCTCTTCGAGAAGGACGGGCGTGTGCGGAGCGGTCACTTGCGGCCCCTCCCCTTCGCGGGCTTGGCGGCATCGGCCATCATCGCCCGGCAGGCGGCCTTGGCGGCATCCCATTCACTGCCCATGGCGAACAGTTTTTCGGGGTTCCAGATGGTGAAGAAGGCGCCGCCGCCCTGGAAGAACAGCTGGTCGTCCAGCCCGCCAAGCTCGACCATGAAGTCGGGCAGGATGAAGCGGCCGGAATCGTCGAAGGGCACTTCCTGGAAACCGAACAGCTGGGCAGAGCGGGTGTCGCGGTCGAACGCGCGCCCGGCCTGGTAGGCACGGTCTTCCTCGCGGTCGAGCTCTTCCTCAAGCCGGTCTAGGCGGGAGAGGCCGAAGCCGGTCAAGCAGTCGAAACGGTCATGCTTGGCGACGCAGAGCACGCGCTGGTCTTCGGAACTTTCGCGGATCACCTTGCGGAAGCTGGGCGGCAGGACGAACCGGCCTTTTTCGCCGCGAAGCGAAAAGCCCTGTCCCCTGTAAATGAATGGCCTTGAAGCCACCGGCACCACCCCGCGAAATCCCTGCTAGCCCCCGGGTTTCGCAAGACACAGCCCTCCATGCACCGGGGCGCACGCTGCCGTGGCCCGGCGCACCCCCGAAGGGCGCGGCAAACGAAACATCCGATTGAATGATCAGGTCTTACATCGGGATCATTGGGGATGAAAGGGGAAATTGCGGGAAATCATGTCCACAAGCGATCAAGCGGTGGAAATCCGCCACTCCCCGAGCGGGGCGATTTCGCCTTTCGCACAGCCATCACGGACCTGTTACGCGCGGAATCGCACGGATTCCATGCCTCTCCCGTCAAATCCCCAATGATTGAGATGCCGTTTCCCGTCATTTCCCCGATTGGCACCGGAACGGGTGGTTTTCGCCTTAGGCGGACGGGCTTCCAAAGGCTGCATCCAGCAGCCGGTCGAGCGCATCGGCAGCCGACTCGCTGGGATGGTCGGCGTCCTCGACCAGCGCGGCATCGGCCACCACCGTGACGCGCCCCTCGCCCACCTCGCACTGCGCGACAAGCGCATTTTCGCTGAGTTCGCAGCGGCTTTCATGCCCCTCGCCCGTCAAACCCAGGCTGCCCGCCAAGCGGGTCGGAAGCGCGAGCGGACCGCCCGAAACCTGCTCATCCGGGGATTGCGCGGGATCGAAGACGAGTTCCAGGCCCCAGCGCGCCAGGATCGGCGACACCAGCGCCACCGGCTGCGGCGCGCGCGCATCGCCCAGGCCGTAATCGCTATGCGCGGTCAGCATCGGATCGGCGAGCAGCAGCAAGTGGCCCCCGCCCCGAACCCAGTCGTCCAGCGCGACATTCTCATCCCCCGCCAGGGCGCGCGGCTGCGCCAGAAGCAAATAGCGCTGGTCGTCAAGCTGGGTCAGCCGGTCCAGCGGAACGGGCCTGAAACGGGCATCGAGCTGTTCTCTCACCCAGCTTCCCCCGTTTTCCCCGGACAGCAGCGTTCCGACATCGCCCTCGGCCCACAGGATCGGCAGGGTGGTCAGCAGGCCAAGCTCTGGCTGCGCGGTTTCGTTGGGCACGGTCTGGGTGTCCGGGCCCTTGCAGCCCCCCAACGCCAACGCCAGCGCCAGCAGCGCCGCGCCGATGCCCGCCCGCCGGATCGCCGGCCTATTGATCGATCGATTCCGCATCGGCGGGTCCGCTGGCTGGGGGTTCCTCGCTCACCATCTGCTCGGCGGGAAGATCGGGGACGATGATCTGTTCCGAAGGCAGTTCGGGCACCACGCCCGCATCGACCAGCGGATCGCCCGTCTTGCCCTCGGCTTCCTCAGCCGCCTCGGGCGTGGCGGGATCGTCGGCCTGCCGCGCCTGCTGCATGATCGTGCTGGCAAGCCCGACCACCAGCACCATCGCCGCAAGCCCGCCGATGCCGACCTGCAGCCGCTGCATCGCCTGGCTCCGCGTGCCGCGCAGGTCGGGCGGCGGCATGTCGTCGCTACCGGGTTCCCTTACACCAGCCCCGTCCACAGCGCCCCTGGATTCGAACGCGGCCACGGCTCTATCGGTCCAGCCAGGGGAAGACGGGCAGCCCCTTCTCGCGCAGCCATTCCGGATTGTAGAGCGTCGACAGATAGCGGAAGCCGGTGTCGCACAGGATCGTCGCCACGCGCGCAGGGCGGCCCAGCTTTTCGGTCAGTTCCTGCCCCAGCCGCACCGCGCCCGCGACATTGATGCCCGATGACAGGCCCAGCGCCAGCCCTTCCTCGGCCAGCAGGCGACTGACCCATTCCAGGCCTTCCTCGTCCGAAATGCGATATTGCGTGTCGATCGGCGCATCTTCGAGGTTCGCGGTGATGCGGCCCTGGCCGATACCCTCGGCGACCGAATTGCCCTCTGCCTTCAACTCGCCGTGCGCGTAATATTCATACAGCGCCGCGCCGTATGGGTCGGACAGGGCGATGGCGACATTCTCGTCGAAGGCCTTGAGCCCCATGCCCACGCCCGCCAGCGTGCCGCCGGTGCCGACCGCGCAGGTAAAGCCGTCGATGCGGCCGTCCATCTGGTCCCAGATCTCGGGCGCGGTGGTTTCGATATGCGCGCGGCGATTGGCGATATTGTCGAACTGGTTGGCCCAGATCGCGCCGGGCGTCTCCTCTGCCAAACGGCGCGATGTGTGGACGAAATGCCCCGGATTGGCGAACTTGGTCGGCGGCACCAGCAGCAGCTCTGCCCCCAACGCGCGCAGGGTCGCCATCTTTTCCTGCGACTGGTTGTCGGGCATCACGATAATGGTGTTGTAACCGCGCGCATTGGCGACCAGCGCGATGCCGATGCCCGTGTTGCCCGCGGTCCCCTCGACCACCGTGCCGCCGGGCTTCAGCTCGCCCCGCTCCTCGGCGTCGCGGATGATGCCCATCGCCGCGCGGTCCTTGACCGAGGCGCCGGGGTTGGTGAACTCGCACTTGCCGAAAATATCGCAGCCAGCCGCCTCGCTCGGCCCCTTGAGGCGGACGAGCGGCGTGTTGCCGATCAGGGAGACGGTATCTTGTATCGTTTTCATCGTGCGTCTTCAGTTAGGGTCGCACCGGCGGAAGGGCAAACAAGAATTGCTTTCATGCCGCGCCCGGACCCGATTCCGGCTATTCGCGCCGGGCCTATTCACGCGCCGCGCGAATGGCAGCCCCCGCCGCGAACGGCGCGACCGCGACCAGCAGCAGGCTGACCGCCCCCGCCAGTGCGATGCCGCCCTGCCCGCCCGCCTGCAGCCCGCCCGCGCCGAAGATCAGGATCGGCACCGCCATCGGCAGCAGCAGCAGCCCGCCCAATGCCGCGCCGCCGCGTAGGCCCGCGGTGATCGCCGCGATCATCACGCCCAGTGCCGCCAGCCCCGGCGTCCCCGCCAGCAGGCCCAGCTCCACGCGCCATAGCTGGTCGCCGCCAAGGCTGAACAGGGCCGCCGCAGGCAGCACCGCCAGCATCAGCAGCGGCGCAAAGGTCAGCCAGTGCGCGGCGATGCGCGCGCTTATCGTCCATTCCTCGGCCAGGCCGCGCAGCGCCCATTGGTCGAAGAAGCCGCTTTCGAGGTCGGGTTCGACCAGCCGGTCCAGCGGCAATATGCTGGCAAGCAGCGCCGCGACCCACACGATGCCGCCGCCCGTGCGCGCCAGCATCCGCGTATCCGGCCCGATGGCAAAGGGCAGCAGGATCGCGACCGACAGGAAGAACAGCACCGGCAGCAGCGCGCCGCCGCGGCGCCCGCCGCCCGTCAGCAGCAGCGCCAGATCGCGGCGCAATATCGCCAGCCACATCGCGGTCACTGCGCGAAGTCCGCGACATTCAGCACCTGTCCGCCGGGCAGCGCAATCGGCTGGTGCGACGCGGCTATGCAGATGCCGCCGTCGGCGCAGTGGCGCGCGGCCAGCTGCTCGACCATGGCGACCGACGCGGTGTCGAGGCCGTTGAGAGGTTCGTCCAGCAGCCAGATCGGCGCGCCGGCGGCAATCGTGCGGGCCAGCGCCGCGCGCTTGCGCTGCCCGGTGGAAAGATAGCGCACCGGCACGTCGAGCAGGTCTGCGATGCCGGTGGCGCCTGCCACTTCATAAAGGCGTCCCGCCGGAACGCGGTCGCAGCGTGCCCAGAACGCCAGCGCGCGGCCCAGCGGCAGATGCGCGTCCAGCGCGGGCCGTTCGTCCAGCAGCGCGATCCGGCCCTGGTGCGCGACCTCGCCCGAAAAGGGCCGCAGCAATCCCCCCAGCATGCGCATCAGACTGGACTTGCCGCTGCCGTTCGGGCCCGCCAGTTGCAGCGCCTCGCCCGCGGACAATTGCAGCGACAGTCCTGCGAACAGCATCCGGTCGCCGCGTACGCAGGACAGGCGTGCGGCCCCTATCGAGCATTCCGGCTGGCGTGCGGCGGGTTCCATCGCTTCGGCTCCTATGCGAGAGGACCGCTTTCGCCAAGCATGATGGAGCAGGACGCCATGGTCGCCCGATTGACCGACACCGAAATCAGCGCCGCGCTGAATGAGCTGCCGCAATGGCAATTGCGCGAGGATGGGCTTGCCATCACCCGCACGCTGAAATTCGGCGACTTCGCCGAGGCATTCGGTTTCATGACGCGCGTCGCGATCCTGGCCGAGAAAGCGGACCACCACCCCGAATGGTTCAACGTCTACAACCGGGTTGAGATCACGCTGACCACCCACCACGCCGACGGGCTGTCGCAGCGCGACGTGGCGCTGGCGCGGCAGATCGACGCCTCGGCCTGACCGGCTATAGCGTGGCGCTGTTATAGGTGTGCCACGCGAAGATCGCCGCCGCGCCGCGATAGGGGCGCCACGGTTCGGCCAGCGCGCGGGTCAGCCGCTCGCTTGGCCGTTCGGGCAGGTCCGCCAGCCGGCCCACCGCGATCTGCACCGCCAGGTCGCCGGCCGGCCAGATGTCGGGCCGCCCTTCGGCAAACAGCAAATAGATTTCCGCAGACCAGCGACCGATGCCCTTGATCCGGGTCAGCTGGGCGATGGCCTCCGCGTCATCCTCCGGCAGCGAATCGAGGTCGAGTTCGCCGCTCGCGACCAGTTCGCACAGCGAGCGGGCATAGCCCTGCTTCTGGCGGGACATGCCGCAGGCGCGCAGATCGTCGAAGCTGGATGCCAGCAGATCGGCCGGCGCGATCTCCTCTCCCAGATGGCCGGTCAGCTTGCGCCACACCGAATCGGCCGAAGCGACCGACACCTGCTGCCCGATGATCGTCCGCAGCAAGGTGCGATAGCCGGTGGGACGGATGCGCTCTTCGGGATAGCCGTGCAGCTCCAGCGCCTGTGCCCAGCGCGGTTCGCGCGCGGCGATCGCGTCCAGCCCTGTGCGAATCTGGGCAATTGTCAGTCCCACCAATGCTCCCTTTCCCGATGCTGCGGCCTGGCCAATCCGGATGATGCGGCGACGCAGACTTGCGTTTTCATGCGGCAGCCTTTAGCGACGCGCGACGAAAAGGTCGCCAGACCATAGATCGCGCAGTAAAATTAGACAGGGAATTTCCGCTTACATGCCCAGCATCACCGTAGTGAACCGCGAAGGTGAAGAACGCAGCGTCGAGGCCGATATCGGCCTGAGCGTGATGGAAGTCATTCGCGACAACGGTTTCGATGAACTGCTGGCGCTGTGCGGCGGCTGCTGCTCGTGCGCGACCTGCCATGTTTTCGTCGACGAAGGCTTCAAGGGCAAGCTGCCCGAAATGTCCGAGGACGAGGATGACCTCCTCGACAGTTCGGACCACCGCAAGGACAATTCGCGCCTGTCGTGCCAGATCCCCGTCAGCGCAGAGCTGGACGGAATGCGCGTGCAGATCGCGCCCGAAGACTGATCGGGCAACAGATCGGCCGGACCGCAGCGGCGGTTCAGGCCCTCCGGTTGGAGAGGAAGCCCCGGCACGCGTAAGACGTGCCGGGGTGGATTTTTGGTTACCGGTCCGCGGCGATCGCCCGCGGAACAGGCGCCCGCGCCCAGATCAGTCGCGATAGGGCGGAGCGTCGAGCCCTTCGGGGCTGAGGGTGAAGATCTCGCACCCGTCCTCGGTAATGCCGATCGAATGTTCGAACTGCGCGGATAGCGACCGGTCGCGCGTCACCGCCGTCCAGCCATCGTCGAGCAGCTTCACCGCGGGCTTGCCCAGGTTGATCATCGGCTCGATCGTGAAGAACATGCCGGGGCGCAATTCGGGGCCGGTGTTGGGACGGCCCGCGTGCACCACTTCGGGCGCGTCGTGGAACAGGCGGCCAAGGCCGTGCCCGCAGAAATCGCGCACCACGCCGTAACGCTGCCGCTCCGCATGGCGCTGGATGGCCGAGCCGATGTCGCCCAGCCGCGCGCCGGGGCGGGCGAGGTCGATGCCGATCTGCAGGCATTCGTAGGTCACCTGCACCAGCTTCCTCGCCTTCAGCGAAACGTCGCCCGCCAGATACATGCGGCTGGTATCGCCGTGCCAGCCGTCCAGCAGCGGGGTCACGTCGATGTTCAGGATGTCGCCATCCTTCACCTGCCGGTCGCCGGGAATGCCATGGCACACGACGTGATTGATCGAGATGCAGCAGCTATGCGTATAGCCGCGATAGCCCAAAGTCGCGGGTACCGCGCCAGCATCCAGCGTCATCTCGCGCACCTTGCGGTCGATCTCGGCCGTGGTCACGCCGGGCTGCACCACGTCCACCATCGCGTCCAGGATCTGCGCGGCAAGGCGCCCGGCCTTGCGCATGCCTTCGAAGCCGGCGGCGCCGTGCAGCTTGATCGTGCCGTCACGCGGCAGCATGTCGGTTTCGTCAACGGTCATATATTCGGTCATGACAGACCATGTAACGATCCCGGCCCGATTTTGCGAGGGCCGATGGCCGATCGCCGCCAGATTCAGCCGGCGGGGGTGAAGAAGCGCTGATATTCAGGCTTTACCGCATCGATCAGCGCGGCATCGACGGGCAGCGTCACCTCGTAATCGCCCTCGGCATAGGGGCCCGCGTTATAGGGCGGCACCAGGAAGCCGACGCGGTCGAACGCCTGGCCGGATGCCGAACCCAGTATGACCGTGCTGTTTGCCGACGGGGCGATGCAATCGCTGAAACTGCCGCTGCCGCTCATCACCGGCTCGCCGCGCTTGCGGGCGCGCTGGCGGTCCAGTTCCTCGCAGAAACGCGCCTGCGCCGCGCGGTCGAGCGATCCTGCGGACACGAACATGTCCGCCGGCTTGACCGCCTTGCGTTCCTGCCGGTCCCAGACCAGCGCGTCCGAAACGCTCATCCCATGCGCGCCGCCCGAATAGGTATGGATGTCGGCGGACAGCGACAGGAAGCGCGGCAGGTCACTTACCACTTTCCATTCCTTGGAAAAGCTTTGCGGCGGCGCGTCGAAGCCGCGCTGGTCGCCTTCGACCTGCCAATCGGCGGCTTCCTGCCGCAGTTTGGCGAGCCGCCGGTCGCTTTCGTCCTGCATATAAGCAGCCAGCGCGGGGATGGCGGCAACGGCCGGGGGCCAGCCATAGCTGAACTCATAGTCGTCGGTGCTGTCGGCGATGGACACCGCTTGCGCCTCGGCGGTCTGCGCGTCGGGCTGCCGCGTAGCAGGCGCTTCCCTGACGGGGGGCGCGTCGGCGGCGGTCCGGCCTGCAAGCTGCTCGGGCATGTCCTCATGCCCGCATGCCGCCAGCAGCGCGAGCGGAGCAAGTGCAATCGCCATGGCTGATCGGGTTCGGCGCTGCATCCCCGTCCTTTCCCCGGTCGGAATTTTCGCTCGCCCTGCAGGGCAGGGTCGCGCTAGAGGACGCAGCATGACCGAAAAGACTGCGCTGATCCAGCCCGATCGCGGACAGGACGCGATCCCCGTCCATCTCGTCAACAAGGACGGTTTCGACGACTGGGCCAAGACCCTGTCGGGCCCGCAACGCGCCGCGCTGAAGGCGCAGGGCTTCAGCGGCAAGGGTTACCAGACCGCCATCGTACCCGACAGCGATGCCGCAGGTGCCGGCTGGTTCGCGGTCGGCGGCGTCGCCAATCCCGATGAGCTGTCGAGCTGGTGCATGGCCAGGCTGGCCGAGAAACTGCCCGCAGGCACCTATCGCCGCGCTGGCGCTGAGCCAGGCCCCGCCCTGTTCGGCTGGCAGACCGCGCAATATCGCTTCACCCGCTACCGCGAGGACAAGGACGCCGAGGGGCCGCGCATCCTGCTGACCGGCGACGTGGCGCAGATCGACGAAGCCATCGCCGAGGCCGAGGCCGCATGGCTGGTCCGCGACATGGTCAACACTCCCGCCGAGGACATGGGGCCCGAGGCGATCGAGGCCGAGGTAGTCCGCATCGCCAAGGCTTTCGATGCCGAGGTCAATGTCACCCGCGGCGACGCGCTGGAGAGCGGCTATCCGATGGTGCATGCCGTCGGCCGCGCCGCCGCACGCGCCCATGCGCCGCGCCTGATCGAGCTGGAATGGGGCCCTAAGGACGCACCGCGCGTCGCCATCGTCGGCAAGGGCGTGACCTTCGATTCGGGCGGTCTCGACGTGAAGAGCAGCGCGGGCATGCTGCTGATGAAGAAGGACATGGGCGGATCGGCCCATGCGCTCGCCCTGGCGAAGCTGGTGATGGAGCGCGGGCTGAAGGTCCGGCTTCACCTGGTGATCCCCGCGGTCGAGAACGCGATCTCGGGCAACGCATTCCGCCCGGGTGACGTGCTCGCCTCGCGCAAGGGACTGACGGTCGAGATCACCAATACCGACGCCGAGGGCCGCCTGATCCTGGGCGACGCCCTGACCCGCGCGAGCGAGGAAGCGCCCGAGCTGATCCTGGATTTTGCCACTCTGACCGGAGCGGCGCGCGTGGCGCTGGGACCGGACCTGCCCGCGCTGTTCACCCGCCGGGACGCGACGTCGGACGACCTCGTCTCCGCAGGCAGGGGGCATGACGACGCGGTATGGCGCCTTCCGCTGGAGGAAACCTATCGCGACATGCTGAAGAGCGACATCGCCGATATCGCCAATTCGGCCAGCGGCGGCTTTGCCGGGGCGACCACGGCGGCACTGTTCCTTGACCGATTTGTCGCGGACGACATCGAATGGGCGCATTTCGATACATTCGCGTGGCGCCCCAGTGCCAAGCCCGGGCGCCCCAAGGGCGGCGCCGCGCTGGGCCTGCGCGCGGCATGGCACATGCTGAAGGCGCGCTATGGCCGCTAAGGGGTCTGGCTGCCGCGTGATCGGCAGGACGGGCATCGACGGGGATCGGCAAGGGCGAAACCTTGCCCTTCCCCGCCGCCGGGTCTAAGCGCGCAGCCAGAAATTTTCCCTTTCGCCAGATCGCCAGATCGCCAGAACAGACAGACTGCCTTGACCGACCCTGCCGCCAGTATTCCCGCCGGACGCTCCTTTCCGCTTTCGGGCGCCAGCACCCGTTTCGACCCGGCCCATACGCCCGTGCGGGGCGATCTTGCCCATGTGCTGCTGGCAGGGAAGGTCTTCGTACCGCATTATTCGGTGCCGATGCCGCATGCGGCCCTGCAGGCGACGCCGGTCTATGAAAAGGCCGCGATGGACGCGCAGCCGGTAGGCGCTCTGGTCGAAGGCGGCGTGTTCGACGTGCTCGACATGGCGGGCGGCTGGGCGTGGGGCGTGATCGCCGCCGGGGATGCGGCAGGCGCCGATCCGCTGGCATTCGGCCCGGTCGGCTATGTTCCGCTCGAATTGTTGAAGGTCTGCTGATGACGAGCGTCTTCATCGACGGGGCCGCGGGCACCACCGGCCTCGAGATTGCCGAGCGGCTGTCGGGCCGCAGCGAATTGTCGCTGGTGATCCTGCCCGACGACAGGCGCAAGGACGATGCCGCGCGGGCCGAGGCGCTCAACGATTGCGACATCGCCGTGCTGTGCCTGCCCGACGATGCGGCGCGCGCCGCGGTGGCGATGATCCGCAACAATCGGACCCGCGTGATCGACGCCTCTACCGCGCACCGCGTGGCGGAGGGCTGGACCTATGGTTTCGCCGAGCTGGTCGGGCATGACACCGTGGCGCAGGCGCGCTTCGTCGCCAATCCGGGATGCTATCCCACCGGCTTCCTCGCCCTGATCGCGCCGCTGGTGCGCGCCGGGCTGCTGCCCGCGGACTGGCCCTACACCGTCAATGCGGCGTCGGGCTATTCCGGCGGCGGCAAGGCGCTGATCGAGCATTTCGAGAGCGCCAGGGCCAGCGGGCAGGGCATCGCGTTTCGCGCCTATGGCCTTGCGATGGGGCACAAGCACGTTTCCGAGATGAAGGTGCTGGCGGGACTGTCGCACGAACCGCTGTTCGCACCCTCGGTCGTCGACGGGTATCGCGGCATGGTGGTTGAGGTTCCGCTGCCGCTGGCCGCGATGCAGGCTCCGGCCGGACCCGACCGGCTGCGCGATGCGCTGGCCGAGTTCTATGCGGGCAGCCCGCTGGTCGGCGTCTCCACCGCGTCGCCTTCCGAAATCCTGCTGCATAGCGACATGCCGGCCAGCGACCGCCTCGAACTCTTCGTGTTCGGATCTTCCGATGGGGCCCAGGCGCGTCTGGTCGCCCGGCTGGACAATCTGGGTAAGGGCGCGGGCGGTGCCGCGGTGCAGAACCTGAACCTGATGGCCGGCCTTCCCGAAATACAGGGAGCGCGGCTTACCCCGCTGGGCTGAACCGCGCCCAATTGATCGGCACTGCCTAAATTTCGGGCAGCGATTGCACAAGGCGTAAACACGGCCAACCTGCCGCCGCAACGATATTGCGTGTGCAGCTGCAAAAACCCGCGCGAATCGTTAATCCGCCCCTTTCGCACCCCTTTGCGAGCGCCTAGTCTCGGCTCTCGACTTCGGCGCGATTCTTGCGCTGCGGCAGGCTGCTGCCGCTGCACCGCGTGCCGAAAGGGAAAGACAGACAGATGCGGGGGCTCAGGCTGACAGCGTGAAAAAGGTCGAGGCGATTATCAAGCCGTTCAAGCTGGACGAGGTGAAGGAAGCCCTGCACGAGGTGGGCGTCTCTGGCATCACCGTGACCGAGGCGAAGGGTTTCGGCCGGCAGAAAGGCCACACCGAACTCTATCGCGGTGCCGAATATGTCGTCGACTTCCTGCCCAAGGTGAAACTCGAAGTCGTCGTTCCCAGCGAAACCGTCGACCGCGTGATCGAGGCGATCGTGAACGCCGCGCAGACGGGTCGCATCGGCGACGGCAAGATCTTCGTCTCGCCCATCGAGACCGCGATCCGCATCCGCACCGGCGAACTGAACGCCGACGCGATCTGATTTCCCCCGCTCCCGATACGTCGGGGGCAGACAATACCGCAAATAACCCGGCACTGGACGCCCGGGTCTTCCATGAAAGGGATCAAAATGGCCTCTGCAAAGGACATCCTGAAAAGGATCAAGGACGAGGAGATCGAATGGGTCGATCTGCGCTTCACCGACCCCAAGGGCAAGTGGCAGCACCTTCAGATGCTCGCCGCCCCGCTTGACGAGGACGCGCTCGAGCAGGGCCTGATGTTCGACGGTTCGTCGATCGAGGGCTGGAAGGCCATCAACGAATCCGACATGATCCTGAAGCCCGACCTCGACGCGGCCTATGTCGATCCGTTCTCGGCGACCCCGATGCTGGTGCTGTTCTGCGACATCGTCGAACCCTCGACCGGTGAGCTTTACGCCCGCGACCCGCGCTCGACCGCCAAGCGCGCCGAATCCTTCCTGAAGAGCACAGGTCTGGGCGACACCGTCTACGTCGGCCCGGAGCCCGAGTTCTTCATGTTCGACGACGTGCGTTTCTATGACGGCTACGACGGTTCGGGCTTCAAGATCGACGACATCGAGCTGCCCGGCAATACGAACAAGGAATACGAAGCCGGCAATTTGGGCCACCGCCCGCGCGCCAAGGGCGGCTATTTCCCCGTGCCGCCGGTCGACAGCTGCATGGACATCCGCGCCGAAATGGTCTCGACCATGGTGGAAATGGGCCTGCCCATGGACAAGCACCACCACGAGGTCGCCTCGGCCCAGCACGAGCTTGGCATCACCTTCGGCACGCTGACGCAGACCGCCGACCGCGTGCAGATCTACAAGTATGTGGTGCAGATGGTGGCGCAGGCTTACGGCAAGACCGCGACCTTCATGCCCAAGCCGATCAAGGCCGACAACGGCAGCGGCATGCACACCCACATGTCGATCTGGGACAACGGCAAGCCGACCTTCGCGGGCAATGGCTATGCCGGCCTGTCGGACAACTGCCTGTATTACATCGGCGGCGTCATCAAGCACGCCAAGGCGCTGAACGCCTTCACCAACCCGACCACCAACAGCTACAAGCGCCTGGTGCCCGGCTTCGAGGCGCCCGTGCTGCTCGCCTATTCGGCGCGTAACCGGTCGGCTTCGTGCCGTATCCCCTATGGCGCGGGCGAAAAGGCGAAGCGTGTCGAGTTCCGCTTCCCCGATCCGCTGGCGAACCCCTATCTGTCGTTCGCCGCACTGCTGATGGCGGGCATCGACGGGATCAAGAACAAGATCCACCCCGGCGACGCCATGGACAAGAACCTCTATGACCTGCCCCCGGCAGAGCTGGCCGAGGTTCCGACCGTCTGCGGCTCGCTGCGCGAAGCCCTGATGGCGCTGGAAGCCGATCACCAGTTCCTGCTGGAAGGCGGCGTGTTCTCGAAGGACCAGATCGACGCCTATGCCGAACTGAAGTGGGAGGAAGTGCTGCGCTTCGAGACCACTCCCAGCCCGGTCGAATACGACATGTACTACAGCGCGTAATTCACGCTGTTCCAATTGGCCGGTCCTGCCGGCTGAAGGGGCGCGGAAGGCTTGTCTTTCCGCGCCCTTTTTCGTGTCCACCGCTTGGACGCGCATCCTGTGCCGCCTTGCGACAAATGATGGGTTCCGCCGCCTACCAGGCTGGCGACATGGAACGCGCGTTGCAGCGGGGCGTTAGACCGGGACACTGGACAGGTTAATCAGAATGCTCGCAACAATATCCCGAACCTTGCCAGCCCGCGCCCTTTTCCCGGGGATCGCGGCGATTGCGCTGGCCGCGACGGGTGCGCTGGCGCAGCCGCAGGGCAAGGGGAATGGAGCGGATGGAGCGCGCGGAAACGCCGCCCAGGGCAACGGCGCCCATGGTGATGGCAATGTTGGAGCGGACCATGCCCCATCCGCACGCGGCGACCGGCCCGGCAATGCCGGTTCGGGCAAGCCAGACAAGGCGCAGGCGGCTCCGGCCGCTGCACCCCAACGCAACGTCGCAGCCGCTCCCGTCAATGGCCCCGTCAACGGCAAGGCGGCGGGCGGAGGGGGCAACCGCGACGGCAGGTCGAACGAAACCGCCCGCGAAAATGAGCCAAACCGCCGAGCCGCCTCGCTGGACCGCAAGGGCAGGACTAATGGCAACGCGAAGGCCGGTATTGCCCGCTCCGGCATGCGCGGGAACGGCAATGGCGACTTGCGCGGCAATACCCGCCAAGCCACGCCGATCGAATATGGCCGCGAGCGTGCGGGCATCATCTTCGCGCGTAACGACCGCTCGATCCGCGATCGCGGCCTGCTGGATGGCTGCCCGCCCGGCCTGGCGAAGAAGGCGAACGGCTGCACGCCCCCGGGGCTGGAGCGGCGCGATACCTATCGCTATGACACTGCCGGATGGTGGGGCCTCCCCGGCCTGAACGACGGGCGTTACCGCTATTACGGCGGCAATTTGGTAAGCCTGTCGGACGCCGGATCGATCCTGGGTTACTATCCCCTTCTCGGCGGCGCGCTATCGGTCGGCAACATGTGGCCCGAATGGTACGATGCCGGTCCGCTGCCGCGATACACGCAGGACTTCTACAGCCTTGGCCCCAGCTATCGCTATGCGGACAATGTCGTGTATCGCACCGATCCCGACAACTCTGCCATCACCTCGATCGCCGCGCTTCTGACCGGCGATGATTTCCAGGTGGGGCAGCGCATGCCGTCGGGCTACGACATCTATAACGTGCCTTATGGCTACCGCGATCAGTATCGCGACGGGCCGGACACCCGCTATCGTTACAGCGATGGCTATGTCTACCAGGTCGACCCGAGCAGCCAGCTGATCGTCGCCGCCATCGAACTCCTCACCTGAAAGCGAAAAAAACCATGCGTAACCGAACGGTCCTTAAAGGCGTTCTCCTGCTGGCGCTAGCCGGGGCACTGGCCGCCTGCTCGGACGAACCGCAGGCCGAAACGCCTCAGGACGAAGTCGGTAATGAAACGCTGGCGGCGGCGATGGCGGGCAACGACGATGTCTCGTCGATGAGCAGGGCGCTGCAGGAAACCGGGTTGGCGCAGGTATTCGACGGCAGTGCCGCCTATACGGTGCTCGCTCCCAGCAATGATGCGCTGGGAGCTCTGGAGCAGGAGCAGGCGCTGAACGACGAGGAGCATCGCGCGCTGCTGGCAGCGGTGCTGCGCGAGCACGTGCTCCCCGGCGCGCTGACGCCCGAGGATATCGAAAACGCGATCGAGGTGCAGAACGGCGCGGTGTCGATCCAGACGATGGGCGACGGCACCATGCGCTTTGCGATGGACGGCGAGCAGCTGACCGTCACGGACCAGAACGGCCGGAGCGCGAATATCAGCGGGGATGCGATCCTGGCCAGCAACGGCGTTGTCATTCCGATCGACGGCGTGCTGAAAACGCCCTGATCGCGCCTGCCTTCGCGGCCTGTCAGTAATCCTTGCTGACCTCTGCCGACACGGCGTTATATCCTATCGACGACACGGTGCCGAGCAGCGAGAGCCAGCTCGTCACCCGGTACTCAAGCTCGGTCGCGCTATAGCCCTTGCCGTCGGTGACCAGTTCCACATAGAAATCCCGGCCGATATATTCGCCCACCGCCACGCTGGTGCCGCGGCCCAGCGCCTCGTCCGCGCCGATCACGCGCAGCCGATCGACGCCGATGGCGCTGCGCAGCCGGTTGATCGGGTCGATCCCGCCGCCGCCGCTCTGCAGCGAAGCCAGCGCCGCGCCCAGCTGCACCGCCTCGGGCGCCGAGATATTGGCGACCGAATCGCCGAAAAGCAGCCGTGACAGCACTTCCTCCTCGGGCAGGGCGGGGACGGAGGAGAAGCTGATCTCGGGCGCATCGGCGGTGCCCTGGATCAATATGTTGGCGTTGATGTCGTTGACGTCGGCCTCCGCCTCCACGTCCAGGCGCGGATCGGGCGGATTCTCGCCCGAGAAGGTGATGCGTCCGCGCGTCAGGTCGAAACGCTTGCCCGCGAACTGATAACCGCCCCGCACCAGATCGGCCTGGCCGTACAGGATCGGCGCATTGGTATCGCCGCGCAGCCGCACGTCGACGCCCCATTCGCTGTCGAGGCCCATTCCGGTCACGGTGAAGCGGTTGTTCGCCTGCACGTCGATCAGATACCGCCAGGGCTCGCCGGGCGCGCGGCGTGTCTGGCGGTCGGCGGGCACGTTGATTTCTCGGCGGGGGATGCTTGGCAACGTGGCGACCTCGCTCGCCTGTCCCAGCCTCCACCGCCCCGAGATCATGTCGAGCCGTCCCGCGACCACGCCCACATTGTTGCGGGCGACGACCCGGATGGGGCCGCTGACCACCGCCGCCATGTCGTCGCGGTTAAGGATGCGCGCACGGTTCGCGGCCAGCCGGATATCCATGCTGACCCCCTCGCCGAACACCTGCGAAAGGTCGATCGATCCGCTGCCCGTGACGGTGCCTTCCCCCGACACGCCGCTGAAGCGCGGCAGGCGCAGCAGCGACCCGTCGAATGTGCCGACGACCGATATGTCAGTGACGTCGGTGCCGGTGAGCGAGCTTTGCAGGCGCAGATCGTCTCCGCGCAGCGTACCGCGGATCTGCGGCCTGCGGATCGTGCCGTGCATGTCGCCCGCGATCCGTACGTTCCCGGTAAAATCGAACAATTCCACTCCGGTCAGCCGCCACAAGGCGTCGGCGGGCCCGCCATAGCGCAATTGCGCGAACAGCGACCCCGTCATCAGCCGTTCGACCAGCGCCCCCTCGGCAGGAAGGTCGCTGATCCGCGCCTGCAGGCGGCCGTGGCGGGCCGAATCCTCGCGGATGATGGTGCGCATCTCGAAATCCTGAGGCGCCAGCTCGGCCACCATCGCCACATCGACCGGGCGCGAGGTCAGCACCAGTCCCGACCGGGTCAGGTCGTCGAACAGCAATCGCGCGCGGCCCGTGGCGGGCGCATCGGCAGGATCCATGAAATCGACGATGCCCGATACCCGGCCCCCGATGTCGAGATTGTCGACGAACAGGTTCATCGCATTCAGCGGCATGTCGACGACGCGAACGCTTGCCTCCGTCGTGTCGCCGAACCGCCCTTCGGCCTGGATCGTGCCGCCCGCGAAATCGATCTGGCTTCGCTGCAGCGCCCAGCCGCTGTCATCGCGCAGCAGCACGACCGCGCGCGGCATCGAGATCGCCTCGCCGGCATAGCGGCCGCGCCCGGCGACCTCGATCCGGTCGCCCGACACCTCGCCCGCCATGCGCAGGAAGAAGCGGCTGCCGCGCCGCCCCGCCAGGAAGGCCTTGAAGGTGCCCGCGCCGTTTTCGACCCGGCCCTCCGCCGCGAACCGGCCCACGAAAAGCTCGCCCCGCGCGATGCCCTGCGCATTGATGGCGACGTCGATGGTCGGCGCTTCGCCCAGCACGCCGCTGGCGCGGATATGCGCCAGTCGCACGGTGATCGGCGTTTCGCCGCGGAAGCTGGCATCGCGCAGGACGATGTCGGTCTCGAACCCCTGCCCCGCCGCTTGCGGAGCCAGCGAGACGGTGCCTTCCGCGCCGCCGCCACTGACGACAAGCTCGCCCGCGACGCCGCCATCCAGGGCAACCAGTTCGCCCGACAGATTGGTATCGCTGACGGTAAAGCGGTTGACCGCGATGCGCAGCGGCTGATCGTTGGCGGCGGAGATGCCGATATTGCCCGCAAACGGCCCGAGCATCGACTGCCCCTCGGTGTCGATCACGAAGCCATCCTCGCTGGGCGCAAGGGTGACGCGCATGTCGGTAACGCCCGCGGCGGGCAGAGGATTGGCGAAGACCAGCTCGGCATGCGGCCCTTCGCCGTCCACGCTCCCGTCGATGGTGAAGGCACCGAACTGGTCGTGCACCCCCTCGCCCGACAGGCTGACCGTGCCGTCCACCGACCGTTCGCCCGACAGTCTGAGGTCGAGGCGCGGCGCGTCCAGCCGGGCACTGCGGATCAGGATGGGGGCGGAGCCCGCCATCGACACATCGGCGCTGAACGCGATGGGCGCGCCGACATAGGTTTCCAGCGTGGCATTGGTAACCTGGACCATGCGCCCGTCGACCTTCGCGGTCAGGCTCCATCCCGACCGACCGCCGATCAGCGCATCGACCTGCGCCCGCGCATTGGCGCTGCCCAGCCCGTTCAGCATCACGCCATTGGCGATCACCGGCCCGGTCAGGCGATAGCGCGACTGCCGCACATTGCCGTCAAGCGCCAGCCGCGCGCTTAGGCCCGAGGAATCGAACACGATGTCGGGGGCGACCAGACGGTCCCCGCCGAACGTGAAAGTGGCGCTCAGCCTTGCCCTGCGCAGCCGCGGATCGACCATGGCGCTGCCGGTGGCGATGCTGCTGGCGCTGGCGGTCATCGGTACCCGCAGGCGCGACCCGTTCCAGTTGGCGACGCCGCTTGCCGCGACATCGCGCGCCAGCGCCGCGCCCTGCCCGATGCGCGCCGCCTCGACGGTATAGGCGATGGCCAGGTTCTCGCGGAAATCGCCTTCCAGGCCCAGCCGCGCCTGCAACCCTTGCGCCTGCCAGCCGGGACCCAGCAGGGCCGGATCGGTGGCGCGCAGCCGGACGCCGAAATCGTCCAGCCGGTTCGCGTTCAGGTCGATCTCGCCGCGCGCCAGCGCTTCGATCCGTTCACCGACCAGCACATAGCGCCCGTCGATCACGCTATCCTCGAACGTGCCGCGCGCATTGACGTTGAGCACGCCGCCCACCGCGCGGGCCGCGATGCCGGTCAGATAGCCGTCCGGCCTTACCTGGCCCAGCACGCCATAGACATCGTCCTGCTTGGTCAGCGTCATCGCGGCCAGGGTGGCGCCGCCCTGCCGGATGCGGGCATAGCCCTTCCAGTCGGTCCACCGGCCGTCGCCGCCGATATTGACCTGCAGATCCTCCTCGGCCCCCGTCATGGCCGCAAGCAGCCCGTCCGCCGGCGCGTTGTAGTCGATCATCAGGTCGAGCACATCACCGCCCTCATCGGCATCGAGCCGCGCGTAGAGCCGGTCCTCGCCCCCCAGTATGCCGAACATGCCGATCTTCGCGCGTCCATCGGTGATGTCGACCGTCGCCGCGAAGTCGACGGTTCGCTCGAACCCCGCCACCGCTTCGTCCACGCGCAGATCGTCGATGATCAGCCGGTCGATCCGGACGTCGAAATCCGGCAGGATCGGCGCGTCGGGATCGCCGGGGTTCAGTTCCGGCATGCGCAGCAAGTGCCCGCGCCGCGCGACCAGGCGGCGCACGTCCAGCCCGCTGGAGAACCAGTGCAAGGGCCGCCAGTCCAGCTCCACCGTGGGAACGCGCAGGAACTCGCCCTCGGGGTCGGACAGGACCACGTCGGTCAGCTCCGCCTCGCCCAGCAGCGATCCCTCGATCCGCCCGATCCGGATGCGCAGGCCCGATGCCGGTGCATAGGACGCAAGGCTGTTGGCGATGAAGCGGTGGCCGATGGGGCTGTCGATCAGCACCGCGCCAAGTCCCAGCAAGGCGACCAGGGCGATCAGCCCGGCCGCGATGCGGATGCGCCAGTAGCGCCCCCAGTCGCGGCCCTGCTTCGCGGCGGGCGGCGGCGCGGCTTCGGCCATGGCGGCGTCTTCGCCCGCGGTCGGTTCCCCCGCCATCAGAACGCCTGCCCCAGCGAGATATAGACCGCGATCCTGCCGTCATCGGGGCGCGGGTTCAGCGGCGTTGCGACATCGAAGCGCAGCGGCCCGAAATTGGTGTGATAGCGCACGCCCACGCCCGCGCCATATTGCATGCCGCCCAGCCTTGGCGAGCTGTCGTTGGCGACCGTCCCGGCATCGATGAACGGCACGATCGAGATTGCCCCGTCGAGCAGCCCGGTGCGATAGCGCGCCTCGAGCGAGAACTCGCTGAGCGAGAGGCCGCCGGTCGGATCGCCAAGATCGTCCTTGGGCCCGATTTCCTGATAGCCATAGCCGCGCACCGATCCGCCGCCGCCCGCATAGAGCCTGCGCGAAGGCGCGATGTTCGATATGTCGGTGCCGACGATGGTGCCGAACCTGGCCCTGCCGGCGACGACCAGCCGCTCGCTCACCGGCTGGTAATAGCGTCCCTCGGCCCAGCTGCGCAGATAGGCCGAACGCTCGCCGCCGGTGTGCGACAGCTCGGGACTGGCGAACAGCGCGACGCGCCAGCCGCGCGTGGGGTCGAGCAGGTCGTCGCTCTTGTCATAGATCACCTCGCCCGGAAGCGCGGCGACGATATAGGTCTCGCGCGGGCCGGTCAGCCCGCCCAAGGTGCCTTCGCGCTCCTGCGTGGCGACAAGCTCCAGGCCGATCGACCAGGCCAGCACCTTCTGGAACAGCAGGGTCGACAGCCTCTCGAACCTGGCCACGCCCGATATCGTGCGCGCCTCGTACGCATCGCGGTCGATGGTGCTGGCGAACACGTCAAGCGTCAGCACCCGGTCGCGCCCGTGCCAGTTGTTGCGGCGGAACGTCGCGCCCGCCAGCTGCTCCTGCGTGCCCGCGATCGCGTGCAGCTGAAGCATGCCCTCGGGCGGGAACAGGTTGCGGTGCTCCCAGCGCACCTCGGTCCGGATGCCGCGGCCGGTGTCGTATCCGACGGCGCCCGCGATGGTGCGCAGCGGCGCCTGCGTGAGCGCGACATCAACCGCGACCGTGCCCGGTTCGCCATTCGCCGGCGGTGCCACTTCGCGCGGGGTTACCGACAGCGAGGAGACGAGCCCGGTGCTGAGGATCGCGCGGCGAAGATCGTCGACCTCGCTCGCCTGATAGATTTCGCCCGCGTCGAATTGCGCGATTTCCGACAAATGGCGGCTGGACAGGAATTCGGGGTCGCTGCTGATGACCTCGCCAAAGCGGTACTGGCCGCCCGGCGTGACCGGCAGCGTCAGATCGCCCTCGTCGCTTGCGTGGTCGATCAACAGGTCGGGCTGGCCGACTTCGGCGAAGGCATAGCCCGTCTCGCCCAGCGCGACGCCAAGGTCGATGCGCTCGGCGACGATGCGGTCTTCCTGGATGAAATCGCCCGTCCGGATCTCGAACGCATCGCGCAGCGCGGCGAAATCGTCCTCCGCAGCCTCCAGCCCCGGCAACGCGACCTCGCCATAGCGATAGCGTTCGCCCGGATCGATGGTGAAGACATATTGCGCGTCGCTGGCGACGACTGCGCCGGCTTCGCCCGATCCCTCTCCCGCGGGAGGGGTTTCGACCCGCTGGCGCACGTCGGCGTCGTAGAAGCCATACACCGCCAGCATGTCGGACAGCAGCGCGGCGTCCTCCTCCGCGCGATTGGCAAGCTGGGCGAGATTGTCGTCGTCGTCGCGCAGCGTCTCGATATCCGACAGCCCCTCGAAGCGGGCGATGAATTCGTCGAACTGGCCGAACTGGGCAAAGGATGCGGGGTGGCTGAGCACGATGCGCCGCGACAGCTCCGTCTCGGCCAGTTCGTCCTCGTCCGTATCGCCTTCGCCGCCGCGCTCCGCCATGCCGGGCAGCGCCAGGTCCGCCGCGGGCCGCCCGCTTTCCCGGCTGAGCAATTGCTCGAGCTCGGGGTCGATCTCGATCTCCTGCAGCTCGACCTCGAAATCCTCGGCCTCGGGCCACTCGATCGAAAAGCCGGTGTCGGTCAGATCGCTATCGGCATCGGCTTCCTCGGGCACAGGGGTGGCGGCAGCCTCGGTATCCATCGCCCAGGCTTCGGGGTTGGCGACGGCCGCGTCGGGGATCAGCGCTTCCAGTTCGGGATCGGCGTCCAGGCTTTGCGCGCCAGCGGCAGGCGCGAGCGCGACTGCGGCGCCTGCCGTCAGCAGCAGCGCCCATGTCGCGATCCGGATTGTCGAAAATGCGCCGGCGTCGAAGCAGTACGCTTCGGTGTCAGCCTTCAAGAATGCGATACTTGTCCTGTGCGCAGGGCATTCCGTCCTTGCTGGTGCCGACCTGCTCCTTGTCGCTGTCGGCGCGCGGCTGCGCGACCGTAGCGGCAATAAGCGCATCCTGCCTGCCAGCATCAAAACGTTCCCAGCCCTCGCGACCCAGCCGTTCCATGGGCCGGTAACGGATCTTGTACTGCATGCGCGAGGAACCCTCGATCCAATAGCCCAGATAGACATAGGGCAGACCGGCTTTCGCGGCGCGGTCAATGTGGTCGAGTATGATGTAATTGCCAAGCCCCGATCGATCGGGGTGATGCGGATCGTAGAACGAATAGATCATTGAAAGACCGTCGTTCTGCCGGTCGGTCAGGCATGCGCCGATCAGCTTGCCGGGGCGTCCGCCCACGTCGGGCTCGCGATATTCCACGACATAGGAGGTGACCGGCGTCTGCTCGATCATGTCAGCATAGTCCATCGAATCCATCGCGGACATGCCGCCGCCCGGATGCCGCGCCTTCAGATATTGCTGCAGCAGATCATATTGCTCGACCGTCGACCAGGGGCGGCAGGCCGATGCGACCAGATCGGCATTCTTCGCCATCGTCCGGGTCTGCGTGCGCGAAGGAACGAATTCCTCTGCCACCACGCGGACCGAGACGCAAGCGTTGCAGCCGGCACAGCTTGGCCGATAGGCGACTGTCTGGCTGCGACGAAAGCCGATCCGGCCAAGTGCATCGTTAAGGGCGTCGGCATCGGGACCGGCAAGTTCCGTGAAGACCTTCCGCTCCTGACGACCCGGCAGATATGGGCACGGTGCCGGGGCGGTGACGTAAAAGCGGGGGAACCTCACGGGTGCGGACACGAATCTGGGCCTGTACCTCTCAACCGTCGATCCGGTGGTCGACTGATGTTCCGGACTGCCCAGCCGATGAAGGCCGAAATGGGCACCGCGCGGCAGGCGGCGACCAGGAAAAGCCAGCCATACCGCGCGTAAGACCTATATGCCCGCCGCGGTCCAAAGATTAAAGACCGTTAACTACGAATCGAGAAAAAAGACGAAATTTAGCCGGTTTTCGCCGGACACCCGCCCCAATTGGACCATTCCCGATACCGCCCCGGCCAATAGCGCGCCCGATACCCGCCGCAATAGGGGCGCGAATCGAACAGGTCGTGTCAGGCAAGCTCGACCGTGCTGACCTGATAGCCCTTGGACCGAAGGTCTGCGATCAGGCCTTCGATCTGTGCACCGTCGCGCGCCTCGCACTCGATATCGGTGATCAGGCCCTTGGCCGGCAGCGTGGTGAAGATGCGCTGGTGATAGATTTCGATGATGTTGACGTTGTGCTCGTCGAACGCATGCATCACGCGGAACAAGGCGCCGGGGCGGTCCTGCAGCGTGACGCGCAGCCGCGCCAGACGCCCCGACCGCGCCAGGTCGCGCAGCAGCACGTTGGCCAGCAGCCGCGTATCGATATTGCCGCCGCACAGCACCAGCCCGACCTTCTTGCCGCGGAACTGGTCCGGGTTCGACAGCACCGCGGCCAGCCCGGCGGAGCCCGCGCCTTCGACCACCGTCTTCTCGATCTGGAGCAGCAGCGAGACGGCATTCTCCAGCGCCGCCTCGTCCACCAGCAATATGTCGTCGACCAGCTCGGCGATCACGCGCGAAGTGATCTCGCCCGGTGCCTTCACCGCGATCCCCTCGGCCAGCGTATCGCCGCCGCAGACAAGCTCCTCGCCCCTGATGCGCGCGAACATCGAGGGATAGAGCGCCGACTGCACGCCCACGATGCCGATGTCGGGGTTGATGTCGCGCGCGATCGTCGCGATGCCCGAAATCAGCCCGCCGCCGCCGATCGGAACGACCAGAGTGTCGAGGTCGGGCTGGTCCTCCAGCATCTCGAGCCCCACGGTGCCCTGCCCCGCCGCGACGAAGGGATCGTCGAACGGATGCACGAACGTCAGGCCCAGCTCCTTCTCAAGCTTGCGGGCATGGGCCGAGGCATCGTCGAAAGTCTCGCCTTCGAGCACGACCTTGCCGCCAACGCTCTCGGTCTGCATGATCTTCACGGTCGGAGTGGTGCGCGGCATCACGATGGTGACGGGCACGCCCAGCCGGGTGCCGTGATAGGACAGCCCCTGCGAATGGTTGCCCGCCGATGCCGCGATCACGCCGCGCTCGCGCTGTTCCTGCGTCAGCTGCAGCAGCGCGTTCAGCGCGCCGCGTTCCTTGTACGCGGCGGTGAACTGCTGGTTTTCGAACTTCAGCCAGATGTCCGCGCCGGTAATCTGCGACAGCGTCAGCGACTTGAGCATCGGGGTGCGCACGACCTGTCCGGCAATGCGCCGTGCGGCGGCGCGCACGTCATCGGCATTGAAAGGAAGGTCGGTACGCGCGCCCGCGGCGGTGTCGGTCTGAAGCTGGGACATAGGCGAAAGCCCCTATCGGATCTGGCGCCGCTTGCAAATGCGGTTTAGACCCCGGCGGCATGACCGCACCCGATTTGCCCGCCGGCCGCCTGCTGGCCGCCGCCTGTTCCGCCGCCATGCTGCTCTCCGCCGCTCATTCCGTCCCCGCATCGGCCGATACGCTGATCGCGAACGTGAACGGGATGCGCTTCGACCGCGACGGTGATGTCGAACGTTTTGCCGCCATGCTGATCGACGACGACGGCAGGGTGGCAAAGCTCTACCAGCGGCGCGACAGATTGCCCAAGGACGTCGATTACAGGCTCGACGGCGACGGCCGCGTGCTGATCCCCAGCTTCATCGATTCGCATGTGCACCTGATCGACACCGGGCTGGCGGCGATGATCCTCGACCTGTCGGACACCGCCACCCTGGCCGAGGCGCAGGCGAAGATCGCCGATTACGCGGCGCAATATCCCAATCGCAGCTGGATCATCGGGCGCGGCTGGAATCAGGAGAAATGGGGACTGGGCCGGTTTCCGACCGCCGCCGATCTCGACGCGGCGGTGGGCGACCGCCCGGTGTGGATGATGCGCGCCCACGGGCATGCGGGCTGGGCCAATAGCGCCGCCATCGCGGCGGCTGGCGTCACTGCCGAAACCGCCGATCCCGACGGCGGCCGCATCCTGCGCGGCGACGGAAACGCTCCGGCAGGGGTGTTCGTCGACAATGCGATGGATTCGATCGCCAGCCTGGTCCCCGAACCCCGACCCGAGGAGCGCGACCTGGCGCTGCAGAAGGCGCAGCAGCTGCTGCTTGCGCATGGCATCACCGCCGTGGCCGACATGGGCACCACGATCGACGGCTGGCAGGCGCTGCGCCGCGCGGGCGACAAGGGCCGCCTGCGGATCCGCGTGATGGGCTATGCGGCCGGACTGGACGAGATGGTCACCATCGCGGGCGCGGAACCGACACCGTGGCTTTATGGCGATCGGCTGCACCTGGGGGGCGTGAAGCTCTATCTCGATGGTGCGCTGGGATCGCGCGGCGCCTGGCTGCTGGACGATTACGCCGATGCACCGGGCGAGCGCGGCCTGCCGCTGAAAAGCGGCACGCAGCTGCGCAATTTGATGAGCCGGGCCGCCATGGCCGGATTCCAGCCCGCGGTGCACGCGATCGGCGACGCCGCCAATCGCGAGGTGCTGGATGCCATCGCCGAACTGCGCGAGACCTATGAGGGCGACCGCCGCTGGCGGATCGAGCATGCACAGGTCATCGATCCGGTGGACTTGCCGCGCTTTGCCCGGCTGGACGCGATCGCCTCGGTCCAGCCGATCCACCAGACGTCGGACCGGCCGATGGCCGAGGCTCGGCTGGGTCCGGACCGGCTGCTGGGCGCCTATGCCTGGAATTCGCTGATCGAGAACGGCACGCCGGTGGCCTTCGGATCGGACTCGCCGGTCGAGCCGGTCGATGTCTGGGCCGGCATCGCCGCCGCCGTCACCCGGCAGGACGCCGCCGGCCGGCCCTTCGGCGGCTGGATGCCGCAGGAGCGGATCAGCCGTGAACAGGCGCTGGCGGGCTTTACCGCGGCAGGCGCCTATGCAGGCGAGGCAGAGGGCCGCTTTGGCAGCCTTGCGCCGGGCGAATGGGCCGACTTCCTGTTCGTCAGCGCGGATCCGGTGATGGTCCCCGAATCCGCACTGCGCAATGTCGAAGTCGAGGAGACCTGGCTGGCGGGCGCGCGCGTGTTCGGTGGCGACTAGCAGGCAGCCTATCAAAAGCTGTTGCGCAAATGCGGCAATCCATTGCTGCAAAGCAAAAAAATTATACCGGACATGCGCTTGGATCCATTAACGGCGTTGACAGTTGATGGCGTAGTCGTATTTTCACGATGCAAATCCGGAAAGGGGCACATCTTGTGCCGACCGGTATCATCGATTCGTAGCATGGGGGACATGGCTACTGATCGTGATTCGATATTCGGTTCGGGGACGGGTTAGCCCGCTCGGATTCGAGAAGAATTGAGCGAACAAGGAGATAGAATTATGATCCTCCGCAAGATGGCCACTGCCGCAACCGCGCTGGCTCTCGTTTCGGCACCTGTCGCCGCCACTGCAGCCGGTGCTGACCAGCGCGCTGCTGCTCCCGCAACCGAAACCAGCGAAATGGGTGGCGGTTCGCCGATCCTCGCCGTTCTCGCAGCGGTTCTTGTCGGCGTCGGCATCTACATCGCCGTCGACGGCGATGACGACGATCCGATCAGCGTCTGATCTTTTCGTCGAAGACGAATTTCGAAGGGCGGGGTCGATGGCTCCGCCCTTTTCGTTTGTGCGTGTGAAGGGATCGGGCCCGCTGCATCCGGATTGACGCAAACGCTGCAGGGCGGCCTTAAGCCTCGGCGCTGCTGCGCTCGGCCGCTTCCGCTTCCTTCTTCGCCTCGCGCGCCTGACGCCGCTCGGTAATGCGCATCAGCACCAGCGACCCTTCGAACAGCAGATACAGCGGCACCGCCAGCACAAGCTGCGATCCCGGATCGGGCGGCGTGATGACCGCCGACACCGCGACGATCGCCACGATCACATAGCGCCGCGCCTTGGTCAGCGCATCACGGCTGACGATGCCCGCCCGGTTGAGCAGCAGCAGCAGCACCGGCAGAAGAAAGCTGATCCCGAAGGCCAGGATGAACTGCATCACCAGCGCCAGGTAATCGCCCGTCCCGGGCAGGGCCTGGATCTCCATCCCGCCCGCATCGCCCTGAAAGCCGATGAACCAGCGGAAGGCATTGGGCATCACCACGAAATAGGCAAGCGCCGCCCCGGCGGTGAACAGGATGGGCGTGGCGAACAGGAAGGGCAGGAACGCCTTCTTCTCCTTCGCATACAGGCCCGGCGCGACGAATTGCCACAGCTGGTTGGCGATCACCGGGAACGAGATGAAGAACGCGGCGAACACCGCGACTTTCAGTTCGACGAAGAACGCCTCGTACAGCTTGGTGTAGATCAGCCGCCCCTCACCATCGGGAAAGGCCTGGGTCAGCGGACGGACCAGTATGCCGAAGATGTCGTCGGAAAACGGCAGGCAGATCGCGAACGCCACCACCAGGGTCAGCAGGCAGCGCAGCAGCCGGTTCCGCAGCTCGATCAGATGTTCGAGCAGCGGCGATTCGGTTTCGTCGAGGTCGGAAATGCGAAACATGGCGCTCTACTGGTCCGCCTTGCTGGGTGCCGGCGCTGGTACCGGTTCCGACGAAGCGGCGGGAGCGGGCGGATCATACGGTTCCATCTGCGGGTCGGCGGCGTCCGATGGCGGCGTATCGCTCGCCCCGGTCGCGGCCGGCTGCGGCAGGGCCGGTGCCTCGCCGTCATGCGCGGGGCGGACGGCTTCGGGATGCTTCGCCATGATCTCGGCGTTGCGCTTGTTCCATTCGGCCTGCATCTCCTCCAGCTCGGCCTCGCGCACCATGGCGTCGATTCCGGACCGGAAATGCGCCGAAACGCGCCGGATCTTGCCGATCCAGCGTCCCGCCGTGCGCATTGCAAGCGGCATATCCTTCGGGCCGATGACGACCACCGCGACAATCACGATGATCAGCAGCTCGATCGCGCCGATGTCGAACATGAAGAAAGCGTCCTAACGCAGCAACCGCCGTGGCGGATCAGCTGCTCTTGTCGGTATCGCCCGTCGCGGCCGGGGTGCCCGTTGCATTGGCGGTCGGCGTCGCCGTCTTCTCGCCCGTCGTCGTCGTCGTAGGAGCGGGCGTATGGTGATCGATCCGCTCGGGCGAGCGCGCTTCCTCGTTCATGCCCTGCTTGAAGCTTTTGATGCCCTTGCCGAAGTCACCCATCATTTCCGAAATCCGGCCGCGCCCGAAGAGCACGAGGATCACGACGGCGACGATCAGCAATTGCCAGGGTCCAACATTCATCTGAAATTCTCACTTATTCGAGAGTACGCTTCTCATTTAGGCGGTTTCGTCGCCCATATCCAGAGAGGCTTCGGTATCGCCCTCCTCTAGACGCATTTCTTTTGCGTTCTCGTGAATGCTGGCGATTTCTCTTTCGAGCGCGTCTTCCACCGGTTCCAGCAGCCCTGCGGCGCGCAATTCGGCCAGACCCGGCAGGTCGCGGCGATTGGCAAGGCCGAAATGGGTCAGGAATTCGGGCGTGGTGGCATAGATCACCGGCCGTCCCGGAACCTCGCGGCGACCCGCAGCGCGGACCCAGCCCGCCTCCATCAACACGTCCAGCGTGCCCTTGGCGGTCTGCACGCCGCGAATCGATTCGATTTCCGCGCGGCTGACCGGCTCGTGATAGGCGATGATCGCGAGGCATTCGGTCGCCGCGCGCGACAGGCGCTTGGGCTCCTCGCGCTCTCGCCGCAGCAGGTGGGCAAGGTCGGGCGCGGTCTGCAAGTGCCAGCGCGGCCCGCGCTTCACCAGTTCGACCCCGCGCCCGTCGTAATGCGCCGCCAGCCGCGCCAGCGCGTCGCGCACGTCGGCGCCGTTCAGATGTTCGCCGATCTCCGCCGCGCTCATCGGCGCTTCGGCGGCGAACAGCACTGCCTCCACCGCGCGCACCAGATCGTCGGGGACAGCGTCCTGCGTCATTCGCGGGGCCGCCCCCCGCCAAGCGCGCGCAGGCGAAGCGGGCCGAACACTTTCTCCTGCGCGATTTCCGCCCTGCCCTGCTTCGCCAGCTCCAGCGCAGCCACGAAGCTGCTGGCCAGCGCCGACTTGCGCAGGCGCGGATCGGCATGCGGCGGCAGGAACTGGCGCAGTTCCATCCAGTCGAGCGAGACGCCCAGCATGGACGAGACGCGCGACAGCGCGCTTTCCAGTGTCATCACCGCGCGGTCGCGCACCATGTGGACGACGGGCGCGGTCCGGGCCTTTACCTGTCCGTACGCCTGCACCAGATCGTACCATTCGCATTGCCAGGCACGCTTCTTCAGCACGCGCAGCCCTTCGGGCTCGCCGCGCGCGAAGACGTCGCGGCCCAGCCGGTCGCGCGCCATCAGCCGCGCGGCGACATCGCGCATCGCCGCCAGCCGTTCAAGCCTGAGCTGCAGGCGCAGCGCCAGCTCCTCGGGGCTGGGGTCCTCCTGTTCTTCCTTGGGCAGCAGCATCGCGGATTTCAGGAACGCCAGCCATGCCGCCATCACCAGATAGTCGGCGGCAAGCTCCAGCCGCATCTCTCCCGCGCGGTCGATGAAGGCGAGATACTGGTCGGTCAGCTCCAGGATCGAGATGCGGCGCAGATCCACCTTCTGCCGCCGCGCCAGGTCGAGCAGCACGTCGAGCGGCCCCTCCCATGTCGCGAGTTCGACATAGAGCCGCTCGCTCTCATCGCCGGGCGCGGGCGCTTCCTCTGTCCAGCCGCCAGATCCTTCCCCCCACAATGTGCCGGGTTCGGAGCCGTCGATGGTCACGCCGCAACCCCTGCCGCCGCCAGCAGGGCATCGCGCTTGGCAATGCATTCGGCGCGCCGCTCGGCGCCCTCGAACAGCCGCGCATCCTTGCCCTGCATCGCCGCGTCGAGGCGGCGGCGGGCATCGGGCGTGATGTCGCCGCAGGCTTCGACCGTCGCGACCATGTCGGCCATTTTCGCCCAGCAATTGAGAACGAGGTCGCAGCCCGCTTCCAGCGCTTTGACCGAACGCTCGGCGATGGATCCGGACAGCGCTTCCATGTCGATGTCGTCACTCATCAGCAATCCGCCAAAACCGATGCGGCCGCGGATGATGTCGCCGATGACCCTGGCGGATTGAGTCGCGGGATGGTCCGCGTCCCATGCGGTAAAGGTGACATGCGCGCTCATCCCGATGGCTGCGCCGCGCAGCGCATGGAACGGGGCGATGTCCTGTTCGAGTGCGGCCTCGCTCGCGGTGACGACGGGCATTTCCTTGTGGCTGTCGGCGCAGGCGCGGCCGTGGCCGGGGATATGCTTGATGATGCCCGCGACGCCCGCGGCTTCCAGCCCGTCCAGCACCGCACGGCCCAGCGCCGCGACCCGCATCGGATCATGGCCCAGCGCGCGGTCGCCGATCACGTCATGCGCCCCCTCGCACCGCACGTCGAGCAGCGGCAGCGCATCGCAGTTGAGGCCCGCTTCGGCCAGGTCCAGCCCGATGGCCTCGGCATTCACCTGCGCCGCTTCTATCGCCGAGATCGGGGCGATATCGTACAGCCGGTCGAACACGCCCTGCGGCGGATATTGGGGCCAGACCGGAGGCTTCATCCGCGCCACGCGTCCGCCTTCCTGGTCGATCGTGATCAGCAGATCGCCCCGCCCCGCGATCGCGCGCAGATCGTCTGTCAGCGCCCGCATCTGGGCCGGACTGTCGCAATTGCGCCCGAACAGGATATATCCCGCCGGATCGGCCTCTCGGAAAAAGGCGCGTTCGTCGTCGGTCAGCTCGGTGCCGGAAAGGCCGAATATCGCGGGGGTCATAAGGGCGCCAGATTCGCGGAAATCGCGGGGATGCGCAAGCTGGGGCACGGGGGCCGCGGCCCTTATCCCCAAATCAGCGCTTCACCTGGCACTCGATCCCGTTCGCCTTCAGTTCGGAACACAGCGCATTGGCCGAAGCCGTGCTCCCCGTCACGGCCTGCAGGCGGAACACGGTGCCGATATCGGCGCGCCCCTCGATGATGCGGCGGTCGAAATCGCCCAGCCTCTGATAGCGCTGGGTCAGCGTCTGCCAGCCCTTTTGCGCCGCCGCCTCGGTCGAATAGGCACCGATCTGCACGCCCACGCCGAAAACCTGCGGCCTTGGCTCGGATGCCGGCGCGGGTTCCTCTGCGGCAGCGGGGGCGGCCGGTTCGGGATCGGGCTGCTTCTGCGCAATGCGCGCCTCGCGCTCGATCCCTTCGCCCACCTTGTAGCTGGTGTCGCCGGTTCCCGCGAAGGTCTTGCCGCCGGGATTTTCGGGCCGCACCTTGTAGGGCGCATCGGGCGCAGCGATCACCGACCCGTCGCCTTCGGGCGGAGCCAGTTGCCAGTCGCGCAGCAGCCAGAATGCCAGGGCGGCAAGCAGCACGAAGCCGGCAAAGAAGGCCACGAACCGGCCGACGCGCGACCAGTCCAGCCCCTCGTCGTCGTCCTCGTCCGCGGCCTCGAGCCAGGGCAGCCGCAGATCGGCTTCGTCGAGCGCGAGCTGCGCCTCGCCCTCACCGCCCTGGCTGACCTGTGGAACCATCGCCTAGAGTCGCTCCGCTGCCTCGACCCCCAGAATCGAGAGGCCGTTGCGGATAACCTGCCCGATCTGTTTCGCAAGATATAGCCGCACGCCGGTCTTTACCATGTCGTCTTCCACGATAAAGCGCCGCGCCGGATCGTCATTGCCCTGGTTCCACAGCGCGTGGAACGCCGCGGCCAGATCCATCAGGAAGAAGGCGATCCGGTGCGGCTCTCTCGCGCGCGCGGCCTGTTCGACCACGCGCGGGAATTGCGCGGCCTGCTTCATCAGCACCTGCTCGTCGGAATGCAGGATGCCTTCGCTGCCCCAGCTCTGCACGCGCGCGGTCTCTGCCTTGTCGGAAAGGCCCGCTTCGGCCGCCTTGCGCAGCACCGATGCGATGCGGGCATGGGCGTATTGGACATAGAAGACGGGATTGTCCTTCGACGCCTCGACCACCTTGGCGAAGTCGAAATCCATCTGCGCCTCGGGCTTGCGGGTCAGCATGGTGAAGCGCACCACGTCCTTGCCCACTTCCTCGACCATGTCGGCGATGGTGATGAAATTGCCCGAACGCTTGGACATCTTCACCGGTTCGCCGTCGCGCAGCAGCTGGACCATCTGCACCAGCTTGACGTCGAACGGCTTCGATTGGCCATGCTCCTCGCCGGTCAGCGCGGCGACGGCGGCCTTGATGCGCTTGACCGTGCCCGCATGGTCCGCGCCCCAGATGTCGATCAGCGCGTCCGCGCCCTGCGCCTTCTGGAAGTGATAGGCCATGTCCGCACCGAAATAGGTCCAGTTGCCGTCGGACTTCCTGATCGGCCGGTCCTGGTCGTCGCCGAACTGGGTCGAGCGGAACAGCGGCAGTTCGACCGGCTCCCAGTCGTCGGGCGTCTTGCCCTTGGGTGCTTCCAGCAGGCCGTCATAGACAAGGCCCTTCTGCCGCAGGAACGTCTCGGCGATTTCGGGCTTGCCCTCGGCCTGCAGCTTGGCTTCGGATGAGAACAGGTCGTGGTGGATGCCCAGCATGGCAAGATCGGCGCGGATCATGTCCATCATCGCATCGACCGCGCGCATGCGGAACAGCGCCAGCCATTCGCTTTCGGGCGCATCCTTGTACCGGTCGCCGAACTCGGCAGCCAATGCCTTGCCGATCGGGACCAGATAGTCGCCGGGATAGAACCCCTCCGGAATCGTGCCGATATCCTCGCCCAGCGCCTCGCGGTAACGCAGATGCACCGACCGGGCGAGCGTCTGCACCTGCGCGCCCGCATCATTGACGTAATATTCGCGGATCACCGCAAAGCCCGCATATTCCAGCAGGCCCGCCAGCGAATCGCCGACCACCGCGCCGCGGCAATGGCCCATGTGCATCGGGCCGGTCGGATTGGCCGACACATATTCGATGTTCACCGTCTGCCCCGCGCCCATGGAAGAGCGGCCATAGGCATCCCCCAGCGCGGCGATCGCGTCGAGCTCGGCTTCCCATGCGCTGGGCGCGATGCGCAAATTAATGAAGCCGGGGCCCGCGATTTCGGCGGCGGCGATGTCGGCTTCCTTCGACAGCTCGGCGGCAAGCGCCTCGGCCAGGGCGCGCGGATTGGTCTTTGCGGGCTTGGCCAGCACCATGGCGGCATTGGTCGCAAGATCGCCGTGCGACGGATCGCGCGGCGGCTCCACCGTGACATTCGCGCGGTCGAGACCGCCAGGCAGCGCGCCCGCCGCCTCCATCGCGTCGAGGGCCTTGTCCACTGCCGCCGAAATGGCGGCGTGGATGGTGATGGTGCGGTCGGTCGTCTGCTCGGTCATGGCCGCGCGCCTAGCGGGGATTGGCGCGAGTGGGAAGGAGTCTTCTTTTTGGGACCGGTTCGCCTGTCGCGTCTGGCGCCGGACCCGCCGGGATCAACGCGTGGCGTTATACGCCAGCTGCGCCTCGCTCAGCTGGAAGCCCACCAGCATCTCGAAGCTCGCGCGCGCTACCGCGGCACGCACCTCGGGATCGGCCAGCGGATCCAGCGCCGCGTCGGGATCCCCCGGCTTGCGCCTGCGGGTGATACGCTCGCGAATATCCTCGGGCAGGGTCGCGGCGGCGGCATTGACGAAGGCGCCTGCCTTCGCGCTTGCCTGCGCACGCTCTGCACCCGCGGCGAAATTCACCGTCACGGTGCCCACGCGCTTCGACTGGACGGTGCTGCCACCCTGCAGCACGGTCACGAAATAGGGCAGCTCCACGCTGCGCGCCGCGCCCGCGTCGCGCCGGGTCGCCAGCACGTCGAAGCTGGCCTCGGAATAGATCCGCTCGCCCGTGTCGTCGCAGGTCACGCGCAGATTGGTGATCGTCGCGGCCACGTCCATCGATGCCAGCGTCGTATCGCCCGGCTGGCTGAAAGTGGTGATGTCGCCGGTATAGGCCGGGATCCCCACCGCCGGGCAGCGCGAGCGAACCGATGTGACGCCCACGCCTTCCTGGATCACCAGGTCGCCTTCCCCCGAACAGGCCGACAGCAGGGCCGCGCTTCCCAGCAGGAAGGCGGTACGAACGGAGCGAAACTTCATGTTCATCGGCGGCGAGACCTTCTGCCTGTCATCGGGCGGCCATGGATCGGGCCGCATCGTTCAAAATCCTGCCTGCCCTAGCCGCAGCCATGCCCAAGGGCAACGCCGCGTTGGACAGCCCGGGTTCAACGGGGTCTGGTCCAACAGCGCCGGGGCAAACAGGGGCCGCGCGAAGCATGGCCGGCGGACCCTGTGCGGTGCGTTACCTTTACCGCCGCTTTACGCCTGCCCCCTGCTGGCGCTAAAGGCCATGGCATGACCACCCCGCACATCGATAGCGCGCCGCCCGAGGCCGCGGACATTCTCCCTCCCCTGCTGGTGCTGCTGGCAGCGCCGCGCGGCTTTTGCGCGGGCGTCGACCGCGCGGTCGAAATCGTGGAGCGCAGCCTCGAGAAATATGGTGCGCCCGTCTATGTCCGGCACGAGATCGTGCATAACCGCTATGTGGTCGACAGCCTGAAGGCGCAGGGCGCGATCTTCGTCGAGGAGCTGGACGAAGTGCCCGACGGGGTGCCGGTGGTGTTTTCCGCGCATGGCGTGCCCAAGTCGGTCCCCGCCCATGCCGAGGAGCGCGGGCTCGACTATCTCGACGCGACCTGCCCGCTGGTCAGCAAGGTGCACCGCCAGGCCGAACGCCAGGTCGAGGCGGGGCGCCACATCATCTTCATCGGCCATGCCGGGCACCCCGAAGTCATCGGCACCTTCGGCCAGGTGCCCAGGGGCGAGATGACGCTGGTCGAGACCGAGGAGGACGTGGCGAAGCTGGAATTCCCGGCGGATACCGAGCTGGCTTTCCTGACGCAGACGACGCTGTCGGTCGACGACACCCATGCCATCATCGATGCGCTGAAGCAGCGCTTCCCGCAGATCGCCGGGCCCAAGGCCGAGGATATCTGCTATGCGACCTCGAACCGGCAGGCGGCGGTCAAGGTGCTGGCGCCGCAGGTCGATCTGGTGCTGGTGATCGGTGCGTCCAATTCCTCGAACTCGCTGCGGCTGGTCGAGGTATCGGAACGCATGGGCACCGATGCGCGGCTGATCCAGCGCGGCGATGACATTCAGGAGGAATGGCTGGAAGGCGTCGGCGCGATCGGCCTGACCGCAGGGGCCAGCGCGCCCGAAGTGCTGGTGCGCGAAGTCATTGACCGCCTGTCGCGCTTTCGCACGGTGGACGAGCAGGTCGTCACCACGACCGAGGAAAAGATGGTGTTTAAGCTGCCCCGCCAGCTGACCGACTGACGCACCGGACATGGCTGTCTATACCCGCATCAACAGCGAGGACATGGCCGCACTGGTCGCCGAATTCGGCGTGGGCGAGCTGGTGTCCGCCAAGGGCATCGCCGAGGGCGTGTCGAACAGCAACTGGCTGCTGGAAACGCGCGGTACGCCCGATGCGGGCCGCTTCATACTGACCGTCTATGAAGAGCGCACCGATACGCGCGACCTGCCGTTCTTCCTCGACCTGCTCGACCATCTGGCGGCGGCGGGCTGCCCGGTGCCGCGCACGATCCACGATGCGGGCGGCTCCGCCTCGCGCACGATCGACACGCCGCAGGGCGAGAAGATGCTGGCGCTGATCGAATTCCTGCCCGGCGTCAGCGCCGACGATCCCACGCCCGCACAGGCCCATGCAGTCGGGGCGGCGCTGGCGCAGGTGCATCTGGCGGGACAGGGATTCGAAGGGTTCCGCAAGGACGGCATGGGGCCGGACGCGTGGCGCGGCTTCGTACGCGACTGCGCGGGCCGCTGGGGAGAGATCGATCCGGCGCTGGAAGGCGTGCCCGCGCTGGTGGACGACGCCATCGCAGACTGGCCCGACGACCTGCCGGTATCGACGATCCATGCCGATCTGTTTCCCGACAACGTGCTGCTGGTCGGCGACGACGTATCGGGCATGATCGATTTCTATTTCGCCTGCACCGGGCCGATGGCCTATGACATCGCGGTCACTCATGCGGCGTGGAGCTTTTCGCCCGACGGTCGCCGCTTCAACCCGGCGATCGGCGATGCGCTGCTCGGCGGCTATGGCTCGGTCCGCATGCCGGACGCGCGGGAACGCGCCGCCCTGCCCGCACTGGCGCAGGCCGCCTGCCTGCGCTTCCTGCTGACCCGCGCCTATGACTGGCTCAACACCCCCGCCGACGCCATGGTGACGCGGAAGGACCCGCTCGCCTTCCTGCGCCGCCACGCATTCTACCGCCAGCAGGGCGCGGCGCTGTTCGGGGCGTTGGACTGACCATGGCCGAAATACAGATTTTCACCGACGGCGCCTGCAAGGGCAATCCCGGCCCGGGCGGCTGGGGCGCCATCCTGCGCAAAGGCGAGACCGAGAAGGAAATGTCCGGTTCGGCCCCCGACACCACCAACAACCGCATGGAGCTGACCGCCGCGATCCGCGCGCTGCAGGCGCTGAAGCGGCCCTGCCAGGTCGAGCTTTACACCGACAGCAAATATGTGATCGACGGCATCACCAAATGGGTGTTCGGCTGGCAGAAGAAGGGGTGGAAGACCGCCGCGAAGAAGCCCGTGCTGAACGAGGATCTGTGGCGCGAGCTGCTCGACGCGGCGCGCCCGCACCGGATCGACTGGCACTGGGTAAAGGGCCACGACGGCCACCCCGAAAACGAACGCGCCGACCAGCTCGCCAGCGATGCCGCGCTGGCGGTCAGGGCCTAGACGCAGGGGCCACAGGGCGCATCAATCGCTGCGCCCTGCTTCCTCGGCGACGGCGTAGAGATAGTCGACATAGGCCATCACCGCTTCGTCGAAGCCGTTGACCGCGGGATCGCTGCTTTCGATCAGGAACCATTCGTTGGGGGCATGCGCGCCGCCACCGCGGCTGAGGCCGAATTGCGATGCGGGCAGGTTCAGCTGCGGACCGTTGAAGATCACGCCCGGCCAGCTGCCGGCATTGCGCGGGATGATCGAATAGGGAACGCCGTCCTTCTCGAACAGGGCCTTCTGCGCGCGGATCAGCGTGCTGTCCTCCTCGGTCTCGTTCGGGCCATAGCCGCCCGACACCGTCACCTGCACGTCGTCGAAGCCGCGCTTCGCCAGATGCGCCTTCAGCTTGGACACCGCCTCGTCCTTGGTCATCGCGGGCACCAGGCGGAATTCCAGCTTCGCTTCGGCCCGCCCCGGCAGGACCGTCTTGCCGCCCTGCCCGGTATAGCCTGCGTTCAGCCCCTGGATATTGACCGTGGGCTGCGAATAGAACCGTTCCAGGCTGGTGACATAGGGCTCGTCGTCGATCCAGCGGCCGACGCCCAGCCGCTCCTTCTCCTGCGCTTCGGGATTCAGTTCGGCGTTCTGGGCGATCAGCATCTTCTGCCGCTCGGTCAGCGGGCGCACATTCTCGAACCAGCCGTCGATCGCGGGCGTGTGCCCGTCATCGGCGACCAGCGTGTCGAGCGCCTTGACCAGCCGCCATGCCGGGTTTTCGATCCGGGCGTGGTTCGATGAATGAATGTCGGTCTGTGGGTATTTGTCCGACGTCTCTCCCCCCACGACCAGCTGGAATTCGACCGCGCCCTTGGCGCCCAGCGTGATGGTCGCGCTGCCATCCTCGCCCTGCGCGGCAGAGGGGATGAAGACGCCGATGCTCTTCGCCAGCGCGTCGCGCACTTCGGGCACCGCCACCACCTGGTCGAAATGGGTCGAGGCGACTTCCTCCTCCCCCTCGGCGACCAGCACCAGGTTGACGGGCAGCTTCCTGCCGCTGGCCTGGATCGCCTTGATCGCGGCCAGGAAGGCCGTCTCGGGCCCCTTCTGGTTCACCGCGCCGCGCCCGACCATGGCCAGCCCCTCGCCCTCGCGCTCCACCAGCCGGCCTTCCAGCGGCGGCGAGTTCCATTCGGCCGGGTCGAACTGCTTGACGTCATACATGAAATAGAGGCCCAGCGTGGTATCGGCACCCGAGTCCAGCGTGGCGAATACCGCCGGGACGCCATCGGTTGGGATGATCTTCGCCTGCTGGAAGCCCGCGTCCAGCGCCAGCTGCTGCATATATTCGGCGCCAGCGGGCGTGTTCAGTTTTTCGGCGGCGATGGTCGGCAGGGCGATCCAGTCGCGCAGAGCGGCGACATTGGCGTCATGCTGCGCCTCCACCGTGCCGGCGATCCGCTCGCGGTCCGGAGTCTCCGCCACTGCCGGAATGGCCGAGGATGCCAGAAGCGCCGCCATCATTGCGCCAGAAAGCCGACCGGTCATATCGAGTGTCCCCCATGGTGAATCGCCGCGACGCTACCACCGGCCTTGCGCATTGCAATGGCCTTGGAGGGACATGGCCCGCTCCTTCCGGTGGCGGCGTTTTCCGCCAGCCTAGCCGCGACGTGGGCCCTGCAGCGCTTCGTTCCCCATGCCGGACGGCTGCATGGCACGCGGCGAATGAGCGTTCACTCGCCCGAATCTGACGCGGTGATGGCAGGACGCTGGCGATTGCCTGTCGCATTTCTTGCCCCTAAGGCTGCCTCGTTCCACCTTTCCCGCCCGGCTTCCGGCGCGGGGCGCAAGCCATCGATGCCAAGCGAGAATTGCCGAATGAAGATCACCGTTTTTGGGCTCGGTTACGTGGGCCTGTCCAACGCGGTCCTGCTGGCGCAGCACAATGAAGTGGCCGCCGTCGACATCTCGGCCGAGCGGGTCGCCATGCTTAACGAGCGCCGATCGCCGATCATCGACAGCGAGCTCGAGAAATTTCTTGCCGCACGCGATCTGGACCTGACCGCGACGCTCGATGCTGCCGAAGCGCTGGAAGGCGCGGATTACGTGCTGGTGGCGACGCCGACCAATTACGATGTCGATACCAACAAGTTCGACACCTCTTCGGTCGAGGACGTGATCCGCACCGCGGCCGAACTCGCCCCCAGGGCGACCATCGTGATCAAGTCGACGATCCCGGTCGGCTTCGTCGAGGACGTGCGCCGGCGCCTGGGCACCCGGCAGGTGATCTTCAGCCCCGAATTCCTGCGCGAGGGCCGCGCCTTGTGGGACAATCTCCACCCCTCTCGCATAATCGTGGGGGAACAGTCCGAACGCGCCCGTATTTTCGCCGATCTGCTGGTGCAGGGGGCGGAGAAGCAGGATATCGACGTGCTGTTCACCGATCTGAACGAGGCGGAGGCGATCAAGCTGTTCGCCAACACGTTCCTCGCCATGCGCGTCGCCTTCTTCAACGAGCTGGACAGCTATGCCATCGCGGGCGGCATGGACACGCGCCAGATCATCGACGGCGTGTGCCTCGACCCGCGGATCGGCGGGCACTACAACAACCCCAGCTTCGGCTATGGCGGCTATTGCCTGCCCAAGGACACCAAGCAGCTGCTGGCCAATTATTCCGAGGTTCCGCAGAACCTGATCCGCGCGATCGTCGACGCGAATCGCACGCGCAAGGATTTCCTGGCCGAGCAGATCATCGCGCGCAATCCGCACAAGGTGGGCGTGTTCCGGCTGGTGATGAAGGCGGGATCGGACAATTTCCGCCAATCCTCGATCCAGGGCATCATGAAGCGGATCAAGGCCAAGGGGATCGAAATCATCGTGTACGAGCCGACGATGGAGGACGAGCGCTTCTTCGGCTCGCGGGTAATCCATGACCTCGACATGCTGAAGCGCGAATGCGACGTGATCATCGCCAATCGCATGACCGAAGAGCTGGCCGACGTGGAAGACAAGGTCTTCACCCGCGACCTCTTCGGCTCGGACTAGAGCTCCACCACATCGCCAGCCAGCCGGTCGACTTCGGACCGGTCGTGGCTGACATACAGTATCGGCAGGGCGAACCGGTCGCGGATCTGCTCCACGATGCGCAATATGTCCTGCCGCCGCGCATCGTCGAGCGAGGCTGTCGGCTCGTCCAGCAGCAGGAAGCGCGGCGCGCGCAGCAGGGCGCGGGCGATGGCGGCGCGGCGGATCTCTCCGCCCGACAATTCGCGGGGGCGGCGATGCAGCAGATGGCCGATGCCCAGCAATTCCGCGCATTCCGCGGGATCGGCGAACGGGGCGCGGCCATCGGCATAGCGCGTTCCGAAAGCCAGGTTCTGTTCGACCGACAGATGAGGAAACAGCCGGCTGTCCTGGAACACATAACCCGCGCCGCGCCGTTCGGGCGGCATGTCCACCTGCCCTGCCGCATCGAACAGCCGTTTCCCGCCCACCTCGATATGACCGCACGCGGGGCCCAGCAGCCCGGCAATGGCGTCCAGCACGCTGGTCTTGCCCATGCCCGACGGGCCGACCAGCGCGACAAGGCTGTCGGTGGACGCGATCCGCACCTCGATCCGGCGGCCCGGCCGCGCGACGGCGATGTCGATGTCGAAGGCTAGCGCGTTCACAGGACAGGCCTGCCCTTGCCGTCGGTGCCGCGGCGCACCAGCCATTCCGATGCGACCAGCGCCGCCAGCGACAGCGCGATCGAGATGATCGCAAGGCGCGCGACTTCGCCTTCGGCACCCGGCACCTGCAGCGCGGTATAGATGCCCAGCGGCAGGGTCCGCGTCTCGCCCGGAATGTTGGAAGCGAAGGTGATTGTTGCGCCGAATTCGCCGATCGACCGCGCGAAGCCCAGCACTAGCGCCGCGAAGACCCCCGGCGCGGCAAGCGGCAGGGTGATGCGGCGAAACACGTCCCACCGACCCGCACCCAATGTGCGCGCCGCGCTTTCCAGCCGCGTATCGACCGCGTCGATGGACAGCCTTATCGCGCGCACCATCAGCGGCAGCGCCATGACCGCCGCCGCCAGCGCGGCCCCGGTCCAGTGGAACGAGAAGACGATGCCCAGCAGCCGCTGCGCGATACTGCCCACCGGACCCTGCGGCCCGAATGCCAGCAGCAGCAGATAGCCGGTCACCACCGGCGGCAGAACCAGCGGCAGATGCACCAGCGCATCGAGCAGCACCATGCCCGGAAAGCGCCGCCGCGCCAGCAGCCAGGCCAGCGCGAAGGCCAGCGGCAGGGTGACCGCGATCGCGACCAGGCTGACCTTGAGCGACAGCGCCACGATGTCCCATTCGGCAGAGGTCAGCATGCTCAATCCCGTTCCGCCGTTCCGAAGCCGTGACGCGCGAGTATGGCCGCGCCTTGGGGCGATAGCAGGAAGCCGCGAAACGCCCCGGCCTGCGGATGGCCGCCCGCCGCGACCAGCGCCAGCGGATAGCGGATCGGCGGATGGCTGCCGGCGGGAAACTCGCCCAACACTTTTACCCCCGGTGCCGCCAGCGCATCGCTGGCATAGGTAATGCCAAGCGGCGCCGCGCCCCGCGCCACCAGCTGCAGCGCGGCCCGCACGTTCTCTGCCGGAGCCAGCCGGTCCGCCACTTCGTTCCAGACGCCCAGGTCGACAAGGGCAGCCTTGGCATAGCGCCCCGCCGGCACGCTTTCGGTCTCGGCCACCGCCAGCCGCCCGCCTTCCAGCGCCTCGGCCAGGGCAAAGCCGGGTTCGGGCGCGATTTCGGCGTTGGACCCCGCGGGCGCGATCAGCACCAGGCGGTTGGTGGCAAGCACTGCGCGAGAGCCTTCGACCAGCAGGTCCCGGCCCTCCAGCTCGTCCATCCATTCCTCGTCGGCCGATACGAACAGGTCGGCGGGGGCCCCTGCCTCGATCTGGCGGGCAGCGGCGGAACTAGCGGCAAAGGACAGCGCTGGCCGCGCATGGCCTTGCCGTGCCCACGCGTCGGCGGCGTCCTCCAGCGCGTCATGCATGCTGGCCGCGGCCAGCACGATCGGCCCGGCCCGCTTGTCCCCCTCTTGCGACGGGGCGGCCTGCCATGCCAACAACGCCAGCAGCGCCGCCACGGCAAGCGTCAGCGCGATTGTCTGGGGCCGGATGATATGCGACATGGCCCGCGACTATCGCGCGGCGCGCCACAAGGAAAGCGCCTTCCGCGGCTGGACGAACGCGGCTGGATAAACAAGGAGCGACATGGCGCAGCACCCGGACAACATCGATGTCGAGATCGACCCCGCCCATTTCAGGTCGGTACTGGGCAATTATCCCACCGGCGTCTGCGTGGTCACCGCCTTCGATCAGCAGGCAGGGGCCGTCGGGATGGTCGTGGGCAGCTTCGGTTCGGTTTCGCTCGAACCGCCGCTGGTCGCGTTCTATATCGGTGCGGGATCCAGCAGCTGGGCGCAGATTCGCGAATGCGGCCATTTCTGCGTCAACGTGCTGGGCGAGGACCAGCTGGAACTCTGCAAGCGCATCGCCAGCCGCAAGGAAGACAAGTTCCACGATGTCGCCCATCGCCAGTCCGACAATGGCATGCCGGTACTGGACGGCGTCGTCGCCACGATCGAATGCACGATCGAGAGCGAGACCGATGCGGGCGACCACGTGATCGTGCTGGGCCGCGTGATGAACCTTACCAGCGAGCGCGATGGCGGCCCGCTGCTGTTCTTCCGCGGCGGCTATGGCAGGTTCGAGCAGCTGGACTAGCGGCGGATCAGACGCGGCCCGTGACGGGCACGCTTGCGCCGGTCACGCCGCTGGCCGCATCGGACAGCAGGAAGGCGATCACTGCCGCCAGCTCCTCGCCCTTGACCCATTTGTCGGCATCCTCTTCGCCCATGTCGGCCCGGTTGGCAGGTGTGTCGATGATCGATGGCAGCACCGCGTTGACGCGGATGCCTCTGTCCTTGCCCTCTTCGGCCAGCGATTCGGTCAGCCGTGCGACACCCGACTTGCTGGCGGTATAGGCGCCCATGCCCATGCCGGCCCTGGCCGTGGCCGCCGCGCCGATGTTCACGATGGATGCGCCCGATCCCAGAAAGGGCAATGCCGCGCGGCTGGCGTTCAAGGCGGTCACGACATTCATCGCGAACATCCGCTGCCAGCTTTCCAGCCCGCCATCGGCAACGGTTTCCCAGGTGAAGCCGCCAGCGATATTGGCAAGCCCATGGATGGGCCCTTCCCTCGCGATACGCTCGAACGCGGTCCGCGCCGCCGCCTCGTCGGTCAGGTCGACGCCGCCGACGAAAGCGCCGGGAACGCCCGCGCTGTCGCCGATGTCGATGCCCACCGTCTCGTGACCCTGCCCGGCCAGTGCGGCAATCACCGCCCCGCCCAAAGCGCCTGCCGCGCCGGTTACGACGATCCTCTTGCCCGTGCCGGTCATGTCGATGCCTTTCGTCCGATCAGATGGTTGCTGACAACCGTCTAGCCGGACGAGCGCGAAATCGAAACCGGCCGGCCGCCAGTCACGCCGCCGCGATCAACTGCGCGGGCCAGGGGGGCGCTTCGCCTTGCCCGGATGCGGCTTGCCCGAATGCGGCTTGCCGCCCCATGGTTTGTCCGAGCGGGGCTTGTCCGCCCGGGGCTTGTCGCCCCACGGCTTATCGGAACGAGGTTTGCCGGTGTGGGGCTTGCCGGTGTGGGATCGGTCGCCCTGGGGCTTGTCGCCGCGCGGCTTGTCGAAGCGCGGCTTGCCTCGGGGCGGGCCATCCTCGCGTTCGCCGCGATGGGCGCGGGGCGGGCCGGCGTTGTTGCCGCGCGGCGGGCCGCCGCGGCGTTCGCGCTGAAAGCCGCCGGGCTTGCCGCGCGAATTCTCGCGCGCGGCGTCGCGCGGAGGATCCGACTTCTCGATATGCACGCTTTCCTCGCCGCTTTCGTCCTGCGCGGTGCGGGACGCCGCCTCAGCAAAGCGGTCGGCGATGGCACGCGGCACCTGGAAATGGGTCTCGTTCCCGCCGATGCGGATCGCCCCCACCTCGTTGCGGGTGATGTGGCCGCGGCGGCAGAGCAGCGGCAGGATCCAGCGCGGATCGGCGTTCTGCCTGCGCCCGATGTCCATGCGGAACCACACGGTGTCCTCGAAGCCGGGGCGATGGCGTTCCTTCTGCGCGGCGCTACGCGCTTCGGGCGTATCCTCGGTGATGTCCTCGGGCTGCGGCATGGCGGCGCGGTGCGCGCGCACCAGCGATGCGGCAATATCCTCTGCCGATCGTTCCGCCATCAGCCTGCTGGCCAGCGCGCGATCCTCTTCGTCGAATTCCGCCGGTTCCAGCAGCGCCGCCAGCAGGCGGTCGCGGTCGTTCGCGCGAATCTCCTCGGGCGTCGGAGCGCTCATCCATTCCGCCTCGATCCGGGCGCCGCGCAGCATGGACTCGACGCGCCTGCGACGCGGATAGGGCACGATGATGACCGCCGTGCCCTTCTTTCCGGCGCGGCCGGTGCGGCCCGAACGGTGCTGCAGCGTCTCGGCATCGCGCGGGATCTCGACATGGACCACCAGCGACAGGGTCGGCAGGTCGATGCCGCGCGCGGCGACGTCGGTGGCGACGCAAACGCGCGCGCGCCGGTCGCGCAGTGCCTGCAGCGCCTGGTTGCGCTCGCTCTGCGAATGTTCGCCCGACAAGGCGACGACTGCGAAACCCCGCTCCTGCAGGGTGGCATGCAGGCGGCGGACATTGTCGCGCGTGGCGCAGAACAGGATCGCGGTCTCCGCCTCGTGCAGGCGCAGCAGGTTGACCACCGCCGCCTCGATCTCGGCAGGGGCGACCGTCACCGCCTTGAACGCGATATCGCCGTGTCCGCGCGTATCGCCCGCGGTCGAGATGCGCAGCGCGTCGCGCTGGTAGCGCTTGGCCAGTGCCACGATCGGCGAGGGCATGGTGGCCGAGAACAGCAGCGTGCGGCGGCCTTCGGGCGTCGCGTCGAGGATCTCTTCCAGATCCTCGCGGAAGCCCATGTCCAGCATCTCGTCCGCCTCGTCGAGCACCACGGCGCTCAGTCGCGAGAGGTCGAGCGCGCCGCGTTCCAGATGGTCGCGCAGGCGGCCGGGGGTGCCGACCACGACATGCGCGCCGCGTTGAAGCGCGCGGCGTTCCTTCGACGGGTCCATCCCGCCGACGCAGGTGGTGATGCGCGCGCCGGCCTTGGCATAGAGCCAGTCCAGTTCGCGCCCGACCTGCAGCGCCAGTTCGCGCGTCGGTGCGATCACCAGCGCCAGCGGAGCGCCTGCCGGTTCGCCGAAGCTGCCAAGCAGTTCGCTTGCCAGCGAGAGTCCGAAGGCGACGGTCTTGCCCGAACCTGTCTGCGCCGAAACGATCAGGTCGCGGCCTTGCGCATCGGGCGCGAGGACCGCCGCCTGGACGGAGGTAGGTTCTTCATAGCCGCGTTCGGCAAGCGCTTCGCCAAGCAGGGGCGGGAGGGTGTTGAAAGTCATAATGCCTAAAAATACAGGGCCGGTCGCTGGGGCGGCAGGCGGAATGAATGGGGGCATTGCGTGCGCGGAAGGGCCGATGAGGGACCGCCGGAAGTCGCAATGGAAGAGCCGTCATCGCGGCCATTGGCGCGCCCCATACAGGGTTCGCCGGCATTTGGCTTCAAGAATCTTTTGGCCTGCCCCGCGCGAGCGGCAAAGTGCGCCCCGCGCGAGCGGCAAAGTGCGCCCCGCGCGAGCGGCAAAGTGCGCCCCGGCGAGCGGTCACATTTGCCCGGCGCCTGCAGCCAAACCGTCACCCCGGCTTTCAGCAGGCCGCTTGCAGTCCTTCGTTGATCGCGCGTTCCGCGGCAGGAAGCGCCAGCCACGGATCGTCCGCCCGCTCCGCGGCCACCGGCATGGGATTGGCCGCGACCGCCTCGACAAGCGCATTGCGCCGCGCCCGTTCGGGCAGGGCCGCGGAGGCGTCCCAGTCCCACGCATCGCCCGCGGCGGTGTGGTGCAGCCAGCCAAGTTCGCGCACGCGCCGCGCCAGCGTTTCGGTGTCGTCCGCCTTCGCCAGCAGCCGCTCGCGCCAGTCGGCCAGCCGGCAGAACGCGAAGCTGCCCCCGCCTCGCCAGCCGACCCGGCGCGAGATGCCCACGCCGTCGCCGGCGATGACGCGCTTCATCCTCTCGCGCGCGATCGAGCCGGCGTAATCCATCTGCTCGATACCGATCCAGCGGCGGCCGAGCTTGTGCGCGGCGGCGCATGTGCTGCCCGATCCGGCGAAGAAATCGAGCACGATGTCGCCCGAATCGCTCGACGCCTCGATGATGCGCTTCAGCAGCGCTTCGGATTTCTGCCCCTTCACATCCGCACTGCCCAGCAGCTTCGACACGCTCTCTCCCGCATAGGAGGTGATCGCGACCGAATTCAGCCGGTCATAGGCGCTGGCGTTCCACACGTCCTCGACCGGATAGCGGACAGGCAGGCCGATGGTCTGCGCGGCCTTCATCACGCGGCGCACCGCTGTCCTGGCGAGCCCTTCGCCTTCCAGCATGGCTGTCAACTCGGCCGCCTCGGCCGGTTTGAAGCGCGGGGCGAAATCGTCGGGTCCCAGATAGGCCTTGTTGAACTTCATCCTTTGCGCATCGCGGCTGTAAAACAGGATCGTGTCATGGTTGCGGATGAAATTGCGCGCCCGCGTCTTGAAGCCCGACAGCCAGCCGATGCGCCAGATGATCTCGCGCTGGAAATTGGACGGGCCGAACACCTCGTCCATCAGCACCTTCAGATAATGCGCCTCGTTATAGTCGATGTTCACATAGATGCTGCCGTCGGGTGCCAGCAGGTCGCGCGCGAACAGCAGCCGGTCGCGCATGAAGCCCAGCCAGTCGGCCCGCGTGAACCGGTCGTGATAGGCAAAACCGCCGCTGGCCGTATTATAGGGCGGATCGATATAGATCAGCGCGACCCGCCCGCGATAGCGGCGGCGCAAGGTCGCCAGCACCTGCAGGTTCTCACCCTGGATCAGCAGATTGTCGTGCAGCGTCAGTTCGCTGCAGGGGGCGTGGTCGGGGCTACCATCCCAGCGCTCGAACCCGGTCAGGAGCTTGGGAGCGAGCAGCCGCGCCACATCTTCGGGCTGGCTTGCCGGATCGCGGTACAGGCTGCGGCCCGGTCCGCTTCCCATGCCGCCTTCCAGCCACGATCCGCGCCCCGGCCATTCGAGCGAGACGCCTCCGCCGCGCGCCGCCGCCGGGGCGGGCAGGTCGGCCAGGAAAGCCGCCGTTTCGTCCTGCTGATGCGCTGCCTGCTGCATGGCCCATGGGTGGCCTTGGCGGCACCGCCGGTCAAGCGAGCGACGGCACTTGCCCCCACCGCCCGGAATGTCCCGAATTCTTAATCATTGCGCGGCAAGATGGCACCAGACCAACGTGAAGGAGAACCGCTATGATTACTGCAATGGCCATGCTCGGCACCGGCGTCAGCTTTGTCGCTTCCATCTGGGCGACGAAGCAGATCGCCGCTCGCGACACGGTGAAGGCTGCTGCCTGACCGATCTTGGGGCGCCGGGCCCCGGCCCGGCGGCCCGCTATCTGCCCCGCTGCCCGATCAGGAAGGGCCGTAGCGGTCGGTCAGATCGACCGTGCTGACTTTCCCCAGCTTGCGCCCCCGCTTGCGCAGCCAATCCTTTGCCGATCGCCGCCCCGCGCAATGCAGCGTGATCAGCATGCGCCATACCGGCAGCATTTTCGTATCCGGATCCATGCCCGCCAGCAGCGCCTGGTCGTGGATCTCGTGGATGCGCAGCCGCTGCAGACTGCCCAGCAGCCCGCCCGAAGGCACCAGCGGCAGAACGGCCTTTTGCATCAAGTCCAGCCCGCGCAGTTCCTTGACCAGCGTCTGGTTGAAGCCCAGCTCGGTGATGCGATTCGCGATGCCCGTGGTGGTATGCGGCGTGGCGTCGCGAGTGATCGGGTTGATCGTCACCAGCAGCAGATCGTCGTTCGGACTGTCCTGCACCAAGGGCATGATCGGCGGATTGGCGCTGTATCCGCCGTCCCAATAATCGGCGCCATTGATCGAGACCGGCGGAAACAGCAGCGGAAGGCAGGCCGAGGCAAGCAGCGCATCGACCGACAGATCGTCGTTGCGGAAGATATGCGCGCCGCCGGTGCGCGCATTGGTGGCCGACACGAAGATCAGCGGCGCATCGGCCGACCGGATCGCCTCGAAGTCCACGAATTCCTCGATCAGGCGGCGCAATATGTCCTGCGCGGGCCGCCCCATCTGGGGCGAGGTGGGCAGCGAGATGTCCTTGAAGACCGCGCCCCACCATTCGCTCATCGCCTCGAAGGCAAATGGAAACGCCTCGGCCATGGGCAGCAGCGGCCCCGCCTCGCGGCCCGATCGGTTGAGCGCCTTCCAGAACGCCCAGAGCTTCTTTCCCGCCATTTCGCGGCCGCCCTGCGCCAACCCCGAGGCCAGCACCGCGGCATTCAGCGCACCCGCGCTTGCGCCGCTGACGGCGCCGATGTCGATGTCGGGCTGCTCAAGCAGGAAATCGAGCACGCCCCAGGTGAAGGCGCCATGGGCGCCGCCGCCCTGAAGCGCCACGTCGAGTTTATGGACTGGTTGTGGCAAGGCTGGCTCCGTTTTATGCTGCAGTGCAACATAGGCGTCCGCGCCCTGCCTTTCAATCGGCAGATCGTTCAGGCGACGATCGCCTCCAGCACCGCAAGCGTCCCCGCCCCCGCGTCGAGGCGCACCCTTGCCCCGGACGGCAGGCTCACCTGGCCCGCGACATGGCCGATATTGGCCCCGATGCAGGCGGGCACGCCCAGGGCTCCAAGATGATGGCGCATGACATCGGCGACCGACACCCCGTCGGCATCATCGGGCGAACAATTGGTGCATTGGCCAAAGACAACACCCGCCGCCTTGCCCAGCATGCCGGATAGCGCCAGCTGGCTCATCATCCGGTCGATCCGGTAGGGCGCCTCGCCCACGTCCTCGAGGAACAGCACGGCCCCGGTCATGTCGGGCATCCATGGCGTTCCGACCAGCGCCGACAGCACCGACAGATTGCCGCCGAGCAGTGGGCCTTCCACTACGCCGGGCGTCAGCACCTCATACGCAGGGTCGGGCCAGCCGGTGTGGCGGCGCAGTTCCAGCACCGGCCCCGCCCCGGCAAAGGCCAGCCACCAGAAACTGTTCCAGCTATCGGCCGGCCAGCGGCCCCCGGCATTGGGCGCGTGCAGCGTGGGAAATCCGGCCCTTTCGGCAAAGCCTAGATGCAGCGCGGTAATGTCGCTGAAGCCGATCAGCAGCTTGGGGCGGGCGCGGATCAGATCCCAGTCTAGCAGCGGCAGGATACGCGCGCTTCCCCATCCACCCCGCACCGCGAACAGCGCCCGGATGGCGGGATCGGCGTACATCGCGTTGATGTCGGCGGCGCGCTGCTCGTCGGTGCCGGCCAAATATCCCTCGACCGCGCCGACATTGGATCCAAGCAGGGGCACCAACCCCATCGCCCGGACCGTCGCCGCGACCTCGTCGATACGCGAGGGGTCGTCCAGCGGACTGGCCGGTTCGACCAGACCCACGGTGTCGCCCATGCGCAATCGGGGCGGCAAAGGCCGCCGGCGCGCAGCCGCGGCAGGTGCGGCGATGACGCCAGCGCCTGCCATTGCCCCAGCCAGGGCCAGTCCCTGCGCTGTTTTCAAGATGGTGCGGCGGTTCGCCCTTGCCACGTTTCCCTGCATCGCCAAGCCCTAGCACCAGCCTCGCCGGCGAAGGAAGCGCCTGCCTGCGTATCGGATCGTGAAATTTGACCCGGCCCCCGGGCCGTTCCGCCGGTAACCGCCAGCGCAAGGCTTGTTACCAAGTCCTGGAAAGAATGGTGCCGCTTGCAGGGATCAAGGCGCAATATCGTTAGCAATCGAATGACGGCTGCGACGCTCGGTCAGTCGTCGCATTGGTCAAGGCGTTCACGCTCGGAAGATATAGATGGTGGAGTTCCGGTTCCGTTCGAAACTATAGCGTTAGCCAACCGATCCAGTTCGTCGGCAATCTCATCCCAGCGGCGGGCGAGCATGAGATGCCGGGCTGCGACCTCCGGCAGTTTTGCGTCTACGGCAGCCTGACGTTCATCTGCGGCGTTTTTTCTATAGTCTCGCGAATAGCTCACGCCAGCATCTACCCCACCGACTCCCGACCGGTCGCAAATCGGTGCAAAAGAGCTAGCAATTCGGCTCGGCTGAAAGGCTTGGTGACATAGACGTCAGCGCCAGCAAGCAGGCAACTCCGCTCGTCATATTCGTCGTTCAACACGGTGACTGCGATGATCGGAATGGCAATAAGTTCGGGCCGGCGACGCAAGAGTGCAATCAGTTTCAGTCCGTCTATGTGAGGTAGGCGGATATCTATGATCGCAACGTCGGGCAGATGATGCAGCATTGCGGCTTCGGCCTTGCGCGGATCGAGCACGCCGACCACCTGATGTCCGGCCTGGTTGATCCACGCGGCGAACAGCTTCTGATGGAGCGGTTCATCCTCGACCAGCAAGACACGCAATTTGCTGTTTCCCCAATCAATCTCCATTGATCATCAAGTGGTTACAACGATGACCGCGTCAAGCGGATTGAGACAAAAGCCCCCTTGACCAGAGTTCGTTAACGAAATTTGTCATCTTCCTGGCGATCAGGCAAAGCCCTGTGCGCTTCCACGAGATCAGCTGGATACGGTCGGTTGGCTTGGCCCGAAACGCCTCGATCACGCCGGATTCGATGCCGGAAAACGCGTCCAGCCACCCCCGAACGAACCCACAGCAAGGCTCATTCACCGGCGACCTCCGGCGGAGGTGCCGACGAAAGGGTTATTGCGATGTTCCGAGAAGGATGGTGCCGCTTACAGGACTCGAACCTGTGACCCCCGCATTACGAAACCGGGTCACCGCTACTGAAAATCTATTTTCTGTCAATATCTTAGATAGTCCTAGGGGAGACCGGTCGGAAATCACCCAGCGATCACCCAAAGTGCATAGAGCAAGCGGCCTAGCAGTGTCCTTGGGAAAGCACTTTCATAGGATATAACCCTCAATTGCGACCCGCCCCATACCCTTTGCCAACGCGTCTGGCACGATCTTCTGGCCCTGAACGAGTTTGCATCCTAGCTGATTGCCTGGTCGGCCGCTCGGGCACCTTGAACTGGGGCTCGGCCGAGCCAGCACGCAGGTACTTGCGGATCGTATTGCGTGACAGTCCCGTGCGTCTCGCAATCTCGCGGATCGAAAGCTGGTCTCGATGATGCCAGCGCCGGATTGCGCTCAATAACGCCATGTCCAACACTCCATGATCCCCCGCTCGCCAAAGCCAGGGGTGAGTTCAACATGGGTCAGTTCTCAATGGAAATTATTACCGCACCCGGGTCACTTCTCAGCGGAAATCAACAGACTGGAGCCAAATTTAGGATAAACGGTCAGGAGCCGTAAAGGCCGACATGGTGCGAGCGAACGAATGCTGAGGCACTAGATCTTCAGCAACCGAATGACGGCTGTGCGCCTCGGTTAGTCGTCGTATTATTCAAGTGGTTCACCCTCGGAAGATATAGATGGTGGAGTTCCGGTTCCGTTCACGACTACAGCGTTAGACAACCGATCCAGTTCGTCGGCAATCTCATCCCAACGGCGGGCGAGCATGAGATGCCGGGCTGCGACCTCAGGCAGTTTTGCGTCTAAGGCAGCCTGACGTTCATCTGCGGCATTTTTTCTATAGTCTCGCGAATAGCTCATGCCAGCATCTACCCCACAGACTCCCGACCGGTCGCAAATCGGTGCAGAAGAGCTAGCAATTCAGCTCGGCTGAAAGGCTTGGTGACATAGACGTCAGCGCCAGCAAGCAGGCAACTTCGCTCGTCATATTCATCGTTCAGCACGGTGACTGCGATGATCGGAATGGCAATGAGTTCGGGCCGGCGACGCAAGAGTGCAATCAGTTTCAATCCGTCTATGTGAGGCAGGCGGATATCTATGATCGCAATGTCGGGCAGATGATGCATCATTGCGGCTTCGGCCTTGCGCGGATCGAGCACACCGACCACTTGATGTCCGGCTTGGTTGATCCAAGCGGCAAACAACTTCTGGTGGAGCGGTTCATCCTCGACCAGCAAGACACGCAATTTGCTGTTCCCCCAATCAATCTCCATTGATCATCAAGTGGTTACAACGATGACCGCGTCAAGCGGATTGAGACAAAAGCCCCCTTGGACCGAGTTCGTTAACGAAGTTTGTCATCTTCTTGGCGATCAGACAAAGCCCCCTGCGCGTCGGCTTAGATCCAAATGGCCGTTACTTCTCTCCTTCAGAACGCCACGTAACCGACCCAGAGCAACCATACCTCTGCCCAGATAGAAGCTTCTAACCTGGTCGCCTCGTACAGACAGCAAGCTAGGAGATTCCCAGTGGCAACGGACAAAGAAAAACCGCTCAATCGCTGTGCAATTTACACGCGAAAGAGCACCAACATTCGGCTCGATCACGAAGTAAATTCTCTCGTCACCCAACGCGAGATCAGCAGCGCCTATATCAAAAGTCAGCAGTACAAAGGATGGCTTGAGCTGCCCGACCGCTACGACGATGGGGGTCATTCAGGCAGTGGGCTGGAGCGGCCTGCTCTGGCGCGACTGATGCACGACATCGAAGCCGGGAGGGTCGACATGGTCGTCGTTTACAAGATCGATCGACTGACCAGGAGCCTATTTGACTTTGTGCGGCTGGTTGAGATTTTCGATAGGCGCGAAATTGCGCTCGTCTCCGTCTCGCAGGCCTTCGACACATCAGACAGCATGGGCAAGATGATCTTGAACGTCTTGTTGACCTTCTCGCAATTCGAACGCGAACTGATCGCTGAGCGAGCTAGGGACGGAATTCGGACTCGAAAGCGTCACGGCAAGGTTCACGGTGGGCTCCCACCGTTCGGCTACATAGCAACACGTGAGGGGCTGCAAATTGAAGAGCGAGAGGCTGAGATTGTTCGATTCATTTTCCAGCGATTTCTCGAGACTCGGCGTTACACTGCGGTCATGACCGAGGTGCGAGAAGCTGGTCTCCAAAGCTCGGTAAAGTATTTGAAAAACGGTGAAGCACGAGGTGGAAAGCGCCTCAGTCCCGGAACTGTCTACGGCATTTTGCAAAATCCGATTTATGTCGGCGAGATCCGTGGCGAAGGTGAGAATTACAAAGGCGAGCACGCCCCCATAATCACACCGCGAACGTGGAAAGCTGCGCAGGCAGTCAGCGCTCAGAGGAAGCGAAAAGCACTTGGCTCCAAGGGCACCGGCCACTTTTTGGCGGACTTGCTACAGGACGATTTGGGCCGTCACATGCGGCTCGACCTTAACTGGCATAGAGGCAAGACTTACTGCGCATATGCATCCAGCAACACAAGCTGGTCTCAGAAGGAATTTCGGCGGGCATATCGAGCCAATGCAGACGAACTCGACCGACTGGTTATGGCTTCAATATCGGAATTTCTTTGCGATCGTCGCAAGTTGCGAACGGCGCTGAAGACTCTAGGCTTACACGGGCCAGAGCTAGTCCGCCTGACTGACTTGGGAAGCCGAGCTGCAGATCGCTTAGGCGTCACTCCAGGCCAACATCTTGAAACCTTGTTCTCAGCACTTCTTTATGAGGTCGAATTGGCAGAGGACGAACTGACGATTGGCATTCGATCGCTAGAATTGAGACGATATCTAGAGTGGACTGGAGCAGCAGCCTTTCGCGGTCGCCCCGCCGATTGGCCGTGCAGCGATGCACGCTATGATTTGGTTGTGAAAGCGCGGGCTATCGCAGCGGCGCGGTGGCCATCTCTGCATATCCAGGTCAGGGACCCCTCTCATTCTGCCACGCCGGATCCCCAACTTGTGAATCTCATCAAAAGTGCGAGAAATGCTCAACGCTTGGTCGAGGAACATAGAGACGCTTCAGCCGAGGAACTCGCTCAGATGCAGCATTGTCGACCGGCCAAATTTGCCAGGCTCGTCCGTCTTAACTACCTTGCACCGGACATTGTGACAGCAATCCTCGATGGAACGCAGCCGCCAGCCCTGCGTCGGCATGACCTTCTTATGTCAAATGTTCCAACAGACTGGGCCGTACAGCGAAAGCTCTACGGATTTCCGTCGCCCGAACGGGCGATTGAACCACGCAAGCTTTACGGTCGTGGCATGTGGCCGTCCTGCAGACCTGGTGAAACCCCCGAGTTCGAGAGCTAAGCAAATCTTCAGGAGCGGCTGGTAGTCAGCCCAAGAAGACAACGCCTGCATGGATACAAGCGAGATTTAATAGGTGAATCACCGCGTTCGACATTTCTGCGACTGGCTTGAACGTATTGATTGCGTAGCGCACGTCGGTGATCGACCGGAGTTCGGTTTCTTCGCTGATATGAGCGAGGATGAATTGATTGCTGCTGAGCAGGAGCTTGTGCGCAGGCTAGCAGTGGCCGGAACAGAGCAGGACGTCCATTGCGCTTTTCTGGCCGGGGCGGAGGTTTTGCAATGTGTCGCGCAGAACGACCAGTAGCTAAGGCTTCCGTCTGACGGCCCATACAAGACTAGACGCTGCCGACAGAGCGACCGCTAGAGCCACCACCATCGCGGGATCGAGAATAAGCATGGCAAGCCTCCGATTCGTTTGAGGCACTTCATGTTCACTATTTGTTCGATGTAGGACAGCTAATTTCAGCGATCAGGATTGAGTGCTGCCAATTTTGCACCAATCTCCGTCCAAAGCTTGGCCCCGCCATCATCGCCAACGCTCGCAAACTTTCGTCGTCGGGCCTCAATATATTCCGCTGCCTCGACGCCGCGAGTCTTTTCGATAAGCAGCGCTGCCATCCAAAACTCTTTATCCCGGCTTGACCTCATCACAACTATCCGAAGGCGGCAGTCAAAGCCACGTACAGCATCAGGGTTCCAAGCACCGTGGCTTCCAGCTTCAGCTTCCACGCGTTTCGGTCTTCGTTTGCCCGCTCTTCGTCAGTCAGCCAGTCGCGCATTTGATATCAGCCCTGCATTTCCAATTAGATCATAGCCTCAAGGGATTATGATGCTGGCGAGAATCGCAGGATGATGTCCTTCCATAACTAATCGATCTACCCTCCAGCCGTCTGAGTATTAAGGAAAGTCAGGTCTTCCAGCGAGCTTCAAGGTAGGCACGACATTTCGTGCGGGCGTTCAGAATGTTCCTGCCAGTGGAAACTCTGATGTCCTGCTCAGCGATCGGTTCAATCTCGCGCCCTTGGAGACGCGCTTCTTCTTGCGCACGACCCAGCGCGATCGATCGGCAGGCCGTGATCAGCGCACCGGTTTCTGGAACGAACTGATAGCGGGAATAGGAGACATCAACATCGAAACCGACATTAGTCGGTATCACCTTCGTTTCTGCGTTTTCGTCAGCTTGCGTGGAAGCCGGGCGTGAAACGTCTGCAGGCGTTGTGCAGGCACCGATGATCAACAGCAGAGACAAAGGAAGTATTCTGGTCGGCATTTTCACTCCCAGCTGTATCATACGATTCTCTGCGGGTTAGATATCAGATGAATTGATGGGGCGACGCAATCGCCGCCCCACCGGGCACATGCAAGTCAAAGCGCGTTTCTACTGAGCGTGATCACCTGAGGCGACGGCCGAAACCATCGGTGTCGTGCCTTGTGAAACACCGGAAGCACCAAGTACAGCGGCTTGCTGCGGTACTGGAGCTACGCCGCTTGTGCTGAACTGGATAGATTCCGCTGTAAATGCTTTCAATTGCATGCCGTTTGGCACGGTCGCAGATTTGCCGGTCACAAATGCAGCAAAGGGACCTACGGCGAGAACGGTGCCGAGAGTAGCTGCCGTATTTCCTTGCCCTTCCTGCCGATGCGTGCCTTCAACGGCTACGCGCCGGCCGCCAATCTCGAGCCATTCGAAACCGAGGTCCATCTTCGCCGACTTTCCGAACGCGCCCTTTCCGGTCCGCCATGTAATTTTTCCCTGACCGCGCGTGCCCTTGGGGATGACAACGTATCCATTCATGATGACATCATAGACGGTGCTGAAGGTGAAGACATCGCCCTCCTTCATCGTCTTCGATGACACTTCGGAGTTGGGCGTGATCGTCAGCTCTGTGTTTGCAGGCAACGTCAAGACTGTTGCCTGCGGCTGCGCCGGTGCGACAGCCGGAACCGCTTGAACCACCGTGGACTGCGCAAAAGCAGGATTGACGGCTGCCAGAAGCAACACTGGCATAGCAAAATTCTTTATTTTCATATTACCCCCAATTAGGCGAGCGGATCTCGCCGACCCGGCCGAGTTCTCTTCGCTTCCCCGTCGGACATGCCCTTATTCAATGAGGAGGTGTTTTTCTGGTTAATGCGCGCAACAATAGTGCTCTATATGGGCTGTTTTTGACAAAGCGATGTGAGGTTTGACGCAAACGCAGTTGACCCAAGAAAGACCTATCCGGTCGGATTTCAGACCGGCGCAGGCGGCTATTCGCAACCGACGCCGTCATTGTCGCGATCGAGATGCGGGCCATATCCAGGCTGACCACGCCGCACAGGCGCAGCGCCAGCTGCACGCGCAGTGGCACAGTTTGGATAAGCACCGCCACTCCCGCCACTAAAGCGGCTAACCGGTGCAGGCGCGCTGCTATGGCCGCTGGGAGCCCGATGACAGTGCCGTCCCCCGTTCTTCCTATCATTGTGACAGCCGTCCGAAGCCAGTCCACCAGGATGGGCGAAGGCGGCACCAAAGACAGGTGTAACTGAAAGCAGCGTCAATGCCGCCAGTGCAAATCCAAACCGTCTCATCGTTCACCCCCACTGTTTCCTGCGCCCGCCTCCTAGCGTTGATTTCCAGCTAACTGGTCAGCGAAACTGCTTAACTTCTGGAAAACGCCGGATCAGCTTCCGCCGTGCGATCGGTAGCTCCCGTCAGTCAACTTTTCCCAATGGTGGCGTTCAGGGTTCGGCCCACACTCGTCGCTGAGCATTTTGCCCGCGTGGCGGCGATCGAAGCTAAGGTCAGTCAACGTCTGTATAATTTCCGGACCCCGGTTTATCCCTTCAGCTAGGCATCCCTTGATCAGGATGATTGCACGATCATGTCTGTTGCTGTGTTGTGCGATGGCGGCGTCGAGAACACGTAGTCGGTCGAGCACGCCTGTCGTCTGGTCGATCATTTCAGTCCCTGCAGTTTGCAAAAAAAAAATAAAAAGGAGGGGGAGGCCGAACCCGAACCCCCGTTGATGGAGGCCCGGGCTCGGTAGATCGTTTAGGCGGCTGGCGGCTGGTCACCGCGCAGCTTGGCCGCTCCCGCCTCTACGGCAGCAAGCAGCGTTTCGTCGGCAAGGTGGCTGTATCGCATGGTCGACTGGTGATCGGCATGACCAAGAACCTTTCCGACTGCGAACAAGTTGATGCCCGCGTTGATCATGAAGGAGGCGGCAGAATGCCTAAGGTCATGAAGCCGTAGATCGGGCATGCCTGCTTCCTTGCGAACCCAATCCCATGCTGTCTTCAGGCCGACAAACGGCTTGCAGGTTTTTGGGTTCGGAACGAGATAGGGACACTTTTCGTAGCGAGGCAGGCTTTCTATTACCTCGAGTGCCGCTTTGGACAACGGAACGTAACGCGGCTTGCTGGTCTTGCTGTCGGGAATGAGCCAGGATTGCCGCTCAACATCCACGTCCTTCCATTCTGCCTTGAGCAGTTCATTTCGCCTCGCCCCAGTAAGTAGCAGCAAGGCAATGATGTTGCGCAGCTGCGGGTTCTTCGATCGACCCGCTGCTGTCAAAAGCCTGTCAGCCTCGTCCGACGTCAGGAACCGTTCCCGCTTGTTGTTGAACCGCTTGCGGGGGACGGCCTTCACCGGATTGCGCTCGCAGCCCGGAACACTCCATTTTAGACCGAGTTCGAACGATCTCCCGAACATCACCCGAAGCTTTTCAACCGTGGAGGGCGCTAGGGTTTCCCCTTTCTCCGCCAGCCACTGGCTGATTGCTTGTGGTTTGATCTCATCTAGCCGCATCTTTCCCCAGCGCGGGATGATGTGCCGGTTCATGTACATTTCAGTGGTGTCGTAACTGCGCTGGTAGGTCTTGGCGTTCTCAAGGTGCTGCTTCGCCAAATCGCAATACAGCGGAATGGCTTTGTGTTTCGCTTTCTTGGCGGCTGGATCTTCGCCCAACACGACTTCCGCCCGCAACGCCCTCGCCTTCTTCCGGGCCTGATCGAAGGTGATGTCGGTGTAGCCGCCGATTTTGTGTTGTTTCTGGCGACCGGACGCATCGAGGTAACGCAGGTAATACGTCTTCCCGCCATTCGCGCGGACTTCCAGCACAAAGCCGGTTATCTGTGTGTCGTAATAGTCCACCCGCTTTTTGTTCGGTTGGCAGATTGCGCTCGCGCAGAACGCGGCATCAAGCTTTCGCCTGGGCATGGTTAGATTTCCTTGTGAGGTTGGGTTTGACGCCCAGCCGCTGACAGCCCCGGAGAGGCACAACTGGCGGGCGCAGACGGTGAGGCCATCGGGCAGGACAAAACGGTCCACATTTGCCGACTCTGGGCCAACGTGGGGCAAGCTGCGCACGGCAGCAGGGTATGATTTTAGACGGCGGATGGGGCAATTTTGCCGTTCTGGCTAGAATTCTGGATTTCTGAGAAGCTGCACCTGCTTCCCTAATGACAGCGGCATGCTGGCATTCTCGAAAGCTGCTCAGCGCTGTCAGGTTGTATCGTGCTCAGCGTCTGTGACTGGCAGTTTGTGCAGCTCGTATTGGTGAGCACCATGCTCGACACGCTTGTAGTGCCACAAGTGGACCTCCGGATCAGGGCCAGAGTTTGCCTTGATAATGTCCAGAACTTTTTTGCGGCTAATGTTGGTTCGCCTCTGAACCTCGGCCGCGATCCTCATCTTGGTCCTTATCCCTTCGCGAATGACTGTCGCAATCGCAGCACGGATCAGGTGGTTAGGGCCGTCCTCGTCTGGTTCGTTCATGCCGTAAACCGGATCCGTTTGTTCGACCGTTGAGAGCCGATCGGGATATGCCAGATCCTTCTCAGTGCTGTAGCGGTAGAAGGCATGCTGCGCATTCGGACCACGACTCTTAATACATTCGAATCGAACGATCTTTTGGTTCATGCTGCTATCACAGCCGTCCGGATCGATGAGGAATGCGCTGTCGAAGTCCTCCAGCACGTCGGTCGTTCCAGCGTAAATGAGCTTCTGGCTTGGCGATCGCGCTTTGTTGGTGTGGGCCAGACCCACGAATGTGCCACCGGCTAATGAAAACGCGCGAGCAGCCTTGCCGAACTCCCTGCATTCGCTCTTGTTCATAAGGTCAGCGACCTTTTTGAGCGTATCTACGACAACCAGTTTGCCTTTGGCTGTATCGTCCTTTGCCATCTGCTGCATGGCAGGCACGAGCCTGTTAAGCTCAAAACGTTGCTGTCCCGGAGCCAAGAAGTTGATGCCGAAATCATCGGCAACTTGCACCTTCGCCGCAAGGCCGTGAGCACTGTCGTCAGCGTTGATGTAGAATACGTCGCCACCCTCAATGCGGCCGGCCGTCACTGCCTCAACAATGAGCGCCAGAATGATGAGCGTTTTCCCGGTATTGGGCGGTGCGTACCAAACACTCACTTCGCCGCGAAGGGAAAGTTTTCCCAAGAGGGGTTCGGCTGCCTCAGCATTCTCGGCAAGGGTGTTGCCCAAACCGGCGAGTGAGAATGCTAAAAGTGGGTTCGGTCTTTTATCTTTATCGTTGTCCATATTGAAAACTCAAAACCCGCTGTCGGGCAGGCAAAAAAAGGGGGCGAGAGCCGCGAAGCTCCCGCCCGAGTGTCAGTTTGTCAGAATTCCAGTTCGCCGTTCAGCCGATGGGACGGTAATGATCGCCGTTCCAACGCTCCCAAAGGACCCCCTCGTACTTCGCCAGCACGTCGGAAACGCACTGCTCGAAGTGGTAGCCATCGACAATGAAGCGAACGGCTTCCCATAGGTCTTCAAAGAACGTTTTGCTGCCGTCTCGAATAAGGACTGCGAGGTATTCTTTCACTGCCTCCTCGCCGTATTCAAGAAAGCGGCGTTTGGCCGTGGCTCGTAGGTCGTAAATCTCGAAACCAAGCGGAAATGGAGTTTGAAGGTTGGGGAAATTTTGCATTCGTGTGTTCCTGAACATTGGGCCGTTTCGGTGCCCGGGGTTGTTAAAGAGGTCGATCGTGCGGAGACGTTCGCCTGTTGCCCATCAAGGGGCTAATTTAACAGGTTCAGATATCACTGATTATATGAGATAATTTCGAAGTTGATCGTACTTGATTTGTTCTATATAAGGAGGCTGGTTTTCTATATGGGAGCAGGTAGTGAAGGTCAGTTTCCGGCCAAGGGAAGGATCGTTGCTTGAAGGCGGGGAAGTGTTTTTCCAGAAGATCCAGCCAAAGCATGTCGTAGAGAGGATACCGACGCTTCATCGTTCGAAGCTTTACGTCAGGAAGACGGGTCGGCTCGTGGATATCCGCTTTCCCTGCGTGATCGCTGGCGAGAAGCACAATGGGCAAATCACCTTAACCGAGGCAGAAATTTTTCAGCTTGCAAACCTTTGCCGTCGGGGTCGATCGGATGAAGCGATTTTAAAGGCGATCCATACGGCAAGCGGAACGGATGCAGACTTAGCGGAAAAACACCCGCTTACCGCTATTGATTGATTTTGTCTGCCAACCATGCGGCAAGAAGCAGACCAATGACGATGAGCCCTGCAAGGGGATACGCATTCATCATGCCCAGCACGGTAAAGCCCAGCATCCAAGTGAAGGTTTCTGCCGGACGCGTGATGATCGAGAAGAGGAACATGATTGCGAGAACGATCGCGCCCACCACAATCGCCAACTTGAAGGCAGCGATGGCGATACAGGCAGCGACGATATAGCCGATGACCCGCATCATAGGTGGCCCCCGCACATCGCGGCAAAGGGGCCGTCGCCTTGCTCGATCAGCAGAATATAGGCAAAGCCGTCGTTGCCGATCGGGTGGATCAGTTCGTACCAGCCGCCAAGATCGCTCAGCCATGCCCAGTAGGGTTGAAAGCCACTGTCGTCATATCGCGTCCCGTCGATCGGATGCATCAGTGGCGACCAGCCTAGCACCTGCTTGACGGCTGCCTCTGCATCTCCGCATTCGATAACAACGATGTACGTCAGATCGCCAAGGCCCTGCGCCCTGCTATGCTGCAGGCGTGCTGCAAGCATCATGTGAAGGTCGGCAGAAAGCGGCTGGCGCAATGCGGCTTCGATGGCCGCAGCATCGGGTAAGGAAAGCATGCGTGTATTCCTTCCATAAAAAAAGCGCCCGTGAGGCGCTGGTTGGGTTTGCAATTGAAGAGCCGGTCAGCAGGTGAGCTACCGGAACAAAGCTGGATCAGCCGTCATGGCCGGGATCGAAGTTTTCGTGTTCGAGCAGAGCATGCTGGCAGGCAGAAAGCAGCAAGGGATCCGCGCCCTCGCCGGTCTCAACCAGCAGGACCAAACCGAAACCGTCGTCCGACAGGATGAAGATCACTTCAATCCATCTGCTGTGCCGAATTGCCAACTCGACCGGCATGATAAAGGCGTCGTGCTCGACCAGCCGCCTGCTGTAGGAGTCTTCTGTTTCAGCCAGCGTGTCTCCGCGCTCCACGATCAGGAACTCGGCCAGTTCTTCGAAGCGAAAGCCGTAGTAGGCCGCCAGCCGTTCCTGATGTTCGATCAGGATGGTGTGAAGCTTGGGCTCAAGCTGCGTATCCAGGACGCGCGCCATCGCCTCCGCCGTGCGGATGTAATGCATGGGATTTTCCTCTTGCTGGAATCAAAAAAGCCCCCGGCGCGGGCCGAGGGCTTGGTGGGTGGAAGGGGCGGCAGGAACCGTCACTTCATATAAGATACTCCGGTTCCCGCAGCAGCAGCGCCTTAACAAATTGCCATCATCAGTTACCAGCCTCTGCGAGTAACTGGAATGACGGCTTGATGATCCCTTTGATCGACCCCCAACGCTGAAGGGCGGCGGTTATACGGTTCTGACGTAACTGAACGGGTACCAATTGCTTCTAGAGGCCTGAAGGTTCGCCTGCCCCATGTTCGGCCATCCTACCTCGAGGCATTCGGGATCGATCCGAAATACCTTTGCAAGGATCTTGGGTTTGATATTCCTTGCAAGCCAATCGTTAATTTGCGGGGGATTGCTGGTGCTTTTTTAGTGCAATCTCGGCACGTCCTGGTTATCGTTCGATCAGAACCAAACAGGAACACAAGCGCCTTGTCTTTCCAGATTCCAAAGTCTCGCGATGAAGTCTATCCAGCTAATCGTGAGCATGCCTTTCAGCGTATAAGAGGCTCGCTCAGCCATAGCGAAGCATTCAGCAACGACGAACTCTCGCTCTCGTGTGGAGACGCTCTGGAGTGCCTCCCGAGAATTCCAAGCGGGTCAGTTGATCTTGTCCTGGTGGATCCGCCTTATCACAGCACCAAGAAGGCCAATATCTACGGCGATTCTGATTTTGACCACGATGACCATTTCGTAGACTGGATCAAGGCGCTTGGAAGGGAGTGGAAGCGAATTCTAAGGCCTAATGGATCATTATATCTTTTTTGCTCGTCCGATATGGCTCCATTTCTATGCGTTGCGCTTAGCGAAGACTATAATCTTCAATCACTAATCACTTGGACCAAGCCAAATGAGCCTGGGTATGATGGTTGGCGACAAAAGATGAAGAAGACTTCACTGCGTCGTTGGTATCCACATTCCGAACGCATAATTTTTGCCACTCCAGCGGCAGATGGGAACCTAAAGCGCGCGCCGTTTGGTCATTTCTTAAAAGCGTGTCGGAAGCAGTGTGGTCTAACGTCGAACCAACTCACAGAGATGACCGGTGCATATGGCAAAGTGAACAACGGTGGTGCCGTGTCAAACTGGGAGACCGGGCGCAACATTCCGAGCCGCGACCAATACGGGAAAATTTGTGATGCTTTAAGGAGTACGGGCGAAATAAGGCTAATGCCGAGGTACGAAGATGTAATCCGTGCTTTCAACGTTGACCCAAAAGAACCCTGGGTGGACGTTTGGGACTTTATGAATGTACGGCAGTATCGTGGAAAGCACCCTGCCGAAAAACCGCAGGATATGTTGCGTCACATCATTCGAACTAGCAGCTATGAGGGTGACGTAGTTCTCGACTGCTTTGCGGGTTCGGGAAGTACGCTTGCGGCAGCTGTCAGTCTTGACCGTCGTGCTATCGGTATCGAAATAGAACATCGGTGGGTGACTTACGCTGCACAATTCATCGGAGAGAAATCAGATATGCTGCTACAGCGTGCAAAGGGGAGCGATTTGCAGGGTGCCACATCGTTCGAAGCGATATTGCCCTTATTCTCCCAATAGCTCCTGATTTCGCTTCAAGACTTCTTTCATCCAGTCCAAGGTTTCGCCAATTCCACTGTCTTTGCACACGACGTTGCAGTGATGGTGGCCCCAGCCGAGGTTGTACGGCCGATGATTAAAAAGGCCGAACGCAAGTTCTTTGATGTGAAATAGATTAATCTCAGTAACGGTAAGATCGTGACGTTCACGTCCAGCGGCTTGCTCCATTCTACTCATGAAGCCTAGACTACTAAGCCGCTCCAAGCATAGAGGACAAACAAGCTTCTGGTCATGATCGACTGTTCGGGCTTCGCGCAGCGCGTTAAAGTCAAGGAGACCGCGACTTGCGGCATCAGCGAGAACAGTTTTTCGTCGCATCCCAACATCTTGCTCGTCCATTCCTACTTCGACGCAGGTTTGAATAGAATCCTCAGCGAGCCAAAACAGCGCCTCCAGCTGTACCCTAGCGCTATAAATTACGTCGGTCGGTGCGTACTCGTAGAGTCGAATGCCTGCCCCCTTCAGACCAGTGGTTGTGTAGCCATGATTGATCCTCTGGTCACCGGCAGCAGTAGTGTTGGCGATGCGAGCAACATACTGTCCTCCTAGAGGCGCGGTACGAGAGTTTGGAGCCGTCAATCCGTGGTCCGCAGGGGACCATCGGTTCCAGTGTGCGCGCAGTTCATAGAAGACAAGAGCATTTTGTCCTACTTGAATGCCTTCAGCCTTCAAGACTGCAGCCCCGCCTCCTTCAAAATACTCGGGCGGGGGCACGAGAATAATGTAACCGTTCTCGTAGTTCAGCTGGCGCACTGTCTGATGCGCGCGCCAAACAGCAAGAGGAATGAGTACAGTGCTGTTCCGGCCAACTCGATTCTGCCAAATCTGGTCATCATCTGCGCCACGCGTTTGTCCGGTCTTGTATATCTTACGCTCAAGTAGCTTCGGTAGCTTCGGTGGCCGTGCCATGGTCCCTCTTCTTTGTGAAGGGTCACTGATAGACGGGCTTTCCGCCGTCAAGCCAATTCGATTGCCCTTGTGATGGGCTTACGAGCGCAGACGCTCATCACAGCCGAATAGCGTCAAACCCATGTAAATCATTAATTTAGAGAAAGGAATGATGGTAGCCGACAATTTCCTAACAGTGCAAATCCGGCGAAAGGCAGATGTTTCGGCCATGCGCGGCACGCCTCCTTGCCCAAAGCACACCCAGCCGCAACCCAGCACGCTCCCAAGTCGAACGAACTGTCGCCAGCAAACGCTGACGCGCTAAGGTTATGATGCTTTGAGAAGGATGGTGCCGCTTACAGGACTCGAACCTGTGACCCCCGCATTACGAATGCGATGCTCTACCAACTGAGCTAAAGCGGCAATCCGGCGTCCCGTTAGCCGCAGCTTTCGTCCGCGGCAAGACGCAAAAATGCCCGACACGGCGATGCCAGGCATAAAAGTGGAGGCCCGAGCCGGAATCGAACCGGCGTGCGCGGATTTGCAGTCCGCTGCGTCACCACTCCGCCATCGGGCCCCTCATGTGGTGTAGGCAAGCGCCCCTAGCGCCCTTCGCCCCGTCTGGCAATCGGGGAAAGAGGCGCCAGGAAACATTTGCCGCCGTTTCAGACGTTCATCCCCATCGAGCGGAACCAGCGCTTTATGTTGCGCGCGGCCTGGCGCAGCCGCTGCTCGTTCTCGACCATGGCGATGCGCACGAAGCCCTCGCCCTGTTCGCCATAGCCGACGCCGGGCGCCACCGCGACCTCGGCATGGGTAAGCAATTGCTTGGAGAATTCCAGGCTCCCCATCTCGCGCAGGGCGGGCGGCAGCGGTGCCCATGCGAACATCGAGGCGGGCGGCGGCGGGATTTCCCAGCCGGCGCGGCCGAACGCCTCGACCATCACGTCGCGGCGCGCCTGGTACAGGTTGCGGTTCTTCTCGACGATGTCCTGCGGCCCGTTCAGCGCCGCGCAGGCCGCCGCCTGGATCGGCGTGAAGGCGCCGTAATCCAGATAGCTCTTCACCCGCGTCAGCGCCGCGATCAGTTCGCGGTTGCCGACGGCGAATCCCATGCGCCAGCCCGCCATGGAATAGGTCTTGGACATCGAGGTGAACTCGACCGCCACGTCCTTCGCGCCCGGCACTTCCAGGATTGATCGCGTGGGCTTGCCGTCGTAATACAGCTCGGAATAGGCAAGGTCGGATACGATCCAGACATTATTCTCCTTCGCCCAGGCGACCAGCCGCTCATAGAAAGCCAGATCGACCGTCTCGGCCGTCGGGTTCGACGGATAGTTGACGATCAGCATGGTCGGACGCGGCACGGTATGGCGCATCGCGGACTCCAGCGCCTTCCAGTAACGCTCGTCGGGCGTCGTCGGCACCTCGCGGATGGTCGCGCCCGCGATGATGAAGCCGAAGGTGTGGATCGGGTACGACGGATTGGGCGCCAGCACCACGTCGCCCGGCGCGGTGACCGCGGTGGCCAAGCTAGCCAGTCCTTCCTTCGATCCCATCGTCACGACGATCTCGCGCTCGGGGTCCAGTTCGACGTTGAAGCGCTTGGCGTAATAATTGGCCTGGGCGCGGCGCAGGCCGGGAATCCCCTTGGACTGCGAATAGCCGTGCGCGTCGCCCTTGCGCGCCACTTCGCACAGCTTGTCGATGACATGCTGGGGCGGCGGCAGGTCGGGATTGCCCATGCCGAGGTCGATGATGTCCCTGCCCGCTCGCCGCGCCGCGGCCCGCATGTCGTTCACTTCAGCGATGACATAGGGGGGAAGGCGCTTGATGCGGTAGAAATCCTGACTCATCTTTCTCTTATCCATTGGCGTGAAGGCGCGGGCGACCATCCGCCGTTCCCGGCAGAGCCCGCGTAGCCTGCCCATGCTTGCAGAATATGCCCATCGCAAGGCAAATCGCGCCGCGATGTTTCAGTAAGCCATGATCCAGTTGCCATTTTGCTGCGCAGCCACCACCATGGAACTTGCAAGCAGACACAGCGCCCGGGACGGAAGATTGCCATGGCCACCAAGCGAAAGAACGGCACCAGCAGCGACATGGCGAACGGCGATTCGCCGGATGGTAAGGCGCCCGAAACGGCCTACGCCCTGCCGTCGTCCCTGTTCGCGGGCCCCTTCGCCCCGCTGATGGAGGGGCCGATGCGCGACATGATCGCGCTGCAGTCGCAGGCCGCGCAGCAGATGATGAATGCGTTCTTCCCGCCGCAGACGCCCGGGGAAGCGGAAGACGGCGAGCCGGCGGAGGGCGAGACGGCGAGCGGCGAGACGGGGGACGGCGAGACGGGGGACGGGACCGAGACCGACTGGAACGAGATCGTCACCAGGCTGACCGCGATGTGGCAGGATTTCGCACGCCAGAACCCCGCGATGGCCGCCAGCGGCCTCGCCGATCCCTCGCGCTGGATGGAGATGGCCGGGCAATGGATGGCGCAGTTCACGCCGGGGCAAAACGATGCCGCCAATCGCGCCTTTGCCGACATGCTGGCCTTGTGGGAAACGATCATGGGCCAGTTCATGGCCGCGGGCGCCGATCCCGCCAGTCTCGCGGACCTGCCGGGCCTGCCCCGGTCGGACCGGCGCTTTGCCGATCCGCAGTGGCGCGACAATCCGGTGTTCGCGATGCTGCACCAGGCGTATCTGATGGCCGCGGAGCAGATCATGGACGCCGCCGCCCGCGCCGAAGGCCTGCCCGCCGACCGCAAGATGCAGCTGTCCTTCTTCACGCGCCTGCTGACCGAGGCCATGTCGCCTGCGCATTTCCCGCTGACCAATCCGGTGGTGATCGCGCGCACGCTGGAAACGGGCGGCGAGAACCTGGTCAAGGGCATGTCGCACTTCCTGGCCGACCTTCAGGCGGGCCAGCTGACCCATACCGACAAGACCGCCTTCACCATTGGCGAAAATATTGCCGCGACGCCCGGCAAGGTGGTGCATGAAACGCCGCTGTTCCAGCTGATCCAGTACACCCCCACGACCGACAAGGTGCTGTCGGTGCCGCTGGTGATCTTCCCGCCGTGGATCAACCGTTTCTACATCCTCGACCTGACCCCGAAGAAAAGCTTCGTGAAATACTGCCTCGACCAGGGGATCAGCACGTTCATGGTCAGCTGGAAATCGGCGGATCCCTCGATGGCCGACATCGGGTGGGAGGATTACGCCGCCGCCCAGGTCGAGGCGATCGATGCGGTGCGCGAACGGCTGGGCGTGCCGGCAGTGCACGCGATCGGCTATTGCGTGGCCGGGACGACGCTGGCCGCGACGCTGGCCATGCTGGCCCGGCGCGGGGAAGACGACAGGGTGGCATCCGCGACCTATTTCACCGCGCAGGTCGATTTTTCCGAAGCGGGCGAGCTGAAGGCCTTCATCGACGAGCAGCAGCTGGCCACCGTCGATTCGCTGGCGACCGAAGGCTTTGTCGACGGGCGCTATCTAAGCCTGGCGTTCAACCTGCTGCGCAGCCCCGATCTGCTGTGGGCCTATGTGATCAACAATTACCTTCTGGGCGAGGACTACAAGCCTTTCGACCTGCTGTACTGGAACGGGCATGGCACCAATCTGCCCGCGCGGTTCCACCGCGAATATCTGCGGCAGCTCTATCACGAGAACCTGCTGGTCGTGCCGGACGCGATCACGCTGAACGGTACGCCCATCGACCTGCGGAAGATTAAGACGCCCAGCTTCATCCAGGCAGGCCGCGAAGACCACATCGCCCCGGCAAGAAGCGTGTGGAAGCTGACGGAGCAGTTTTCCGGCCCGATGGAATTCATGCTGGCCGGATCGGGCCATATCGCCGGGGTCGTCAATCCGCCGGAGGCGAGGAAGTACCAGTTCTGGGCCCTGCCCCGGCCTAAGGGCAAGACAAAGGCTGCGGCCCTGCCGGACAGTCTCGAAAGCTTCCTCGACCAGGCGGTCGAGACGCCGGGCAGCTGGTGGGATCACTGGCTTGGCTGGATTCGCGATATTGACGCCGATGAAGTAAAAGCGAGCGGCAAGCGCAAGCCCGGCGGACGCGGCGACACCGTCATCGAAGATGCGCCGGGCCGCTATGTAAAGGGCTGATTCTTTTCGAGGATCCGGCACAAGCCGAATCGGTTTTCGGATTTTATGCTGCACCTTCGGCCGAGAATTTGTGCACTGCACAAAATTCTTTTGACGAAGCCTGTTAGAATCGCTATTGTGCACCGCAACATCGCAGCAGAAATCTTGCGATGAACGTGCCGGGCTACAGCCAATTCTCCGGATCGGCACGAGGGAGACTACCCCCGGACTGAGAACGCGAAGGTGTTTGCCATGGCAGACGACAAGCAGGATACGAACGCCCCCAAGGCCAATGGGTCCGGGACAAAGAAGACCTCACCCGGCAAGGGTGCGCGAAAGGGTCCTCGCCGCAAGGCCGCAGCCGGGAAACCGGCGCCCGCGAAGCCTGCACAGCAGAAGACCGTGGCGCAGATCCCCGAAAAGGCGGATGCTGCAAAGCCGGTCGCCGAGACGCTGAAAGCGCAGCAGCCCGAACCGAAGCCTGCCCAGCAGGCCGCGCAGAAATTCGCGGTGCCCGAAGGCAAGCCCGATGAACTGCCCGCACCCGATACGGATGCGCTGAAGGTGGAAGCATCTTCGCAGGCGATCGCCACGGCGAAGGAATCGGCGCCGTCCGAACCGCCCGCGAAGACCGCTGATGCCCAGCCTGCTGCGTCCAAGTCTGCTGCGTCTAAGCCTGCTGCGTCCAAGTCTGCTGCGCCCAAATCCGCAGCGACCGCGCCCGCTCCATCCAAGCCCGCTTCGAAGGAAGCCGCCGCGACGCCGGCCGCTCCGAAAGAGCCGGAGGCTGAAAAACCTTCCCGGACCGTGGAAAAGGCGCCGCTGGCCGCCACGACTTCGGCCGCTCCGGCACCCAAACAGCCGGAACCGACCACTTCGGGCAAGCCATCCTCCATTCCGCCAGCAAGAAAACCTAATATCACGCAGGAGTTCGTTAAGATGACCGACGCTGAAATGATGACCCAGTCGTTCCAGAGCGCCATGGCCGAAATGACCGCCAAGTCGCAGGACGCCTACAAGAAGAGCAGTGAGATGTTCAAGGAAGCCGGTGAGTTCACCAAGGGCAACCTTGAAGCCATGATGGAATCGACCAAGATCTTCGCTGCCGGCATGCAGGAAATGAGCAAGGCCGCTGTCGCCGACAGCAAGTCCGAGTTCGAAGCCCTGACGGCCGAGGTGAAGGAAATGGCGTCGGTCAAGTCGCCGACCGATTTCTTCCAGATGCAGAGCGCGCTGCTTCGCAAGAACTTCGACAAGGCCGTTGCCATGTCGTCGAAGAACACCGAAGCCATGCTGAAGCTTGCCAATGACGCGGCCCAGCCGCTGTCGACGCGCATGAGCCTCGCCATGGAAAAGATCAAGGCCGCCTGATCGGCTGCCTTTGGATGCGCGCCCCGCGCGCATCACCGGATCGGGCCGGGTACGCGTGGCGTATCCGGCCCTTTTCGTTGCGATCCCGCAGGGTCGGCGGCCGATCCTGCCAAATCCGGATCAACCGCCTCTTGTATGGCGGGCCCTCGATACGATATTCTGCCAAATGATGATGCTTTCCCGATCCGATTCCCCTTTGGCCGACCCGAACGGGGCCATCGACGGCAGGCTGGCCGATCGTGACGCGTGCCCTGGCGCCCCTATCACCCGCGCGACCGGCCCGGTATGTTCCGATGAGGGCGGCGACGATCCGTCGGACGGCGGCAAGGGCGGCGCGGGACAGGTCGGTATCGCCACCCGCACCCGTGCCAAGCCCAAGAAGCCGAGCCAGTTCAAGGTGCTCATGCTCAACGACGATTACACGCCGATGGAATTCGTCGTGATGGTGCTCAAGCGCTATTTCCGCATGGACATGGAGCAGGCGACCCGCGTGATGCTCCACGTGCACCAGCGCGGCGTGGGCGTCTGCGGCGTCTTTCCCTATGAAATCGCCGAGACCAAGGTGAACCAGGTCATGGATTTCGCCCGCGCGAACCAGCATCCCCTGCAATGCACGCTGGAAAAGGACTGAATGCCCGCGCCGGTGTGACGACATTCAAAAAGGATGGCGGGCAAAAAGGGTGACGGGCGGGGCGTGACCTTCCGCCCCGATGCGGTTAAGGCGGCACAACCCTGATGCCCTGACGGGCCGCCTGCCAACGCCGAAAGCTCGACCGGACTTGTTCAAGAACTTCATCACCGACGTCGACCGCTACATCTTCAAGCTCGTGCTGATGCCGATGCTGGGGACGCTGGCGCTGGCCGCGTCGCTGCTGATCCTCGACAAGATGCTCCGCCTGTTCGAGGTGGTGGCCGACGAAGGCGGGCCTATCGGCGTGATCTTCCGCATGCTGGCGAACCTGCTGCCCGAATATATGAGCCTGGCGATCCCGCTTGGCCTGATGCTCGGCATCCTGTTTGCATTCCGCAAGCTGGCGACAAGTTCGGAACTCGACGTGATGCGCGCGGTCGGGCTTGGCTATACGCGGCTGCTGCGCGTGCCCTATCTGATTACGCTGGCGCTGGTCGCCCTGAACTTCGTGCTGGTCTATTTCGTCCAGCCTGTGGCGCGCTACGACTATTCGCGGCTGACGTTCGAACTGCAATCGGGGGCGCTGGGCGCGTCGATCAAGGTGGGCGAGTTCACTACGCTCGAGGATCGCACCGCGCTGAGGATCGAGGAGAGCCGCGACAACGGGCGCGAATTGTCGGGCATCTTCGCGCGCGTAACGCAGCCCGACGGCGACATGCTGTCGATTTCGGCCCGGCAGGGGCAGTTCCTCGCCAACGAGGATGAGCCCAACACCATTATCCTGCGCCTGACGGACGGGACCATCGTGCAGGACCAGCGCGCGATTCCCACGCCCCGTGTGCTCAGCTTCGCCAGCTACGACCTCCCCATCGACCTGCCCGAGATCGAGCGGTTCCGCACACGCGGCGGGGCGGAGAAGGAATATATCCTGCCCGAATTGCTCAACCTGGGCTGGAACAAGAATATTCCAAAGGAACTGCGCAACCAGACACTGGCCAGCCTGAATTTCCGGCTGGTCGAGGTGGTGATGATGCTGCTCCTCCCGCTGCTGGCGGTGTCGCTTGCCATTCCGCCCAAGCGGTCCAGTTCCACGCTTGGCGTGTTCGTGTCGATCGTGATGGTCGTCGCCTATCACAAGGTGAACCAGTACGGCGAGGATGTCGCGGCACTGGGCCTTGTCAGCCCGCTGGTGTCGCTGTGGGTGCCGTTCGTTCTGTTCGCGGCGCTGATCGCGTGGATGTACTGGCGCGTCGCCTACGTGCCGGGCGGGCAGGCGATCGGCTGGCTTGAAAAGGGCGCGGCCTTTGTGGCCAAGCGCTTCATGGTGATCTTCCGCCTGCTGAGGTTCACCGGCAACCGCGAACTGGCGGCCAAGGCGCGCGCCGCGCACGATGCGGAGCAATCGCGTGCAGCTTGATTTCTTCCCGTCCAAGCGGCTGACGATCTACCTCGCCAAGATGTTCGCGGTCCGCATCTTCGCGGTGCTGGCCATGCTGGTGCTGGTGCTGCAGATGCTGGACCTGCTGGGCACCAGCGGCGACATCCTGGCCGCCCCCGGCAACGGACAGGGCGAGCTGTGGACCTATGTCTCGCTGCGCGCGCCGCAGCTGGTGGCGCGCTTCCTGCCCTATTCGGTGCTGCTGGCGACGATCATCACGCTGGCCACATTGAACCAGAACAGCGAGGTCATCGCGATGAAGGCCGCCGGCCTTTCCGCGCACCAGATCCTGGCCCCGCTGGTGGCCACCGCCGCGCTCGTCTCGCTCGCCAGCTTCGCGTTCAACGAACGCGTCGTGACCCGCTCCACCGCGACCCTGTCCGCGTGGGAGGATGCCGAATACGGCCCGATCCCCACGGGCGGCAAGACGCGCAGTAATATCTATCTGGCCGAGGGAGACGCGATCCTGTCGGCGCGTTCCGCCGTGGGAACGGGCGATGCGATGCAGCTGGTCGGCGTGACCTGGTATCGGCGCGATCCGCAGCTGATGCTTTCCGAACAATGGCGCGCCGATCGCGCGACCTATGCCAATCCCGGCTGGCGGCTGGAAAACCCGGTCCGCTTCAACATCGCCACCGCCGAGCAGGAGACCCTGTCCTCCGCCGTCGTGGCCGAGGGTATCACCCCGCGCGAGATCGCGATCAGCAAGGTCGATGCGCAGTCGCAGAACCTGTTCGACCTGACCGAATCGATCGACGCGCTCGACGCGGCGGGCCGCCGCACGCAAGAGATCAGGGGCGAATGGTGGCACAAGATCTCGGGCCCGCTTTCGGCGCTGCTGATGCCGCTGCTGGGCGCGGTCGCCGCGTTCGGACTGGCGCGTTCGGGGCAGCTGTTCGTGCGTGCGGTCATCGGCATGTCACTGGGCTTCGCCTATTTCGTGGTGGACAATGCGGCCATCGCGGTCGGGAATTTCGGCGGCTATCCGCCGTTCCTTGCCGCTTGGGCGCCCTTCCTGCTGTTTGCCCTGATTGGCGAGACGGTGCTGCTCAAGACCGAGGAATAGCGGCTTCCTTCCCGCCGCGGCGGAACAAGTTGGCGAATTGCGCGTCTAAGCCACAATTGCGCCATATTTAACGGAGTCGCACCATGAAGAATTTTGCACTGCCCGCCCTTGCCTCGTTCGCACTGATCGGCCTGTCGGCCTGCGGCGAACCGGCCGATCCGGTCACCGAAGACGAAACCATGATGACCGATCCGGGCATGACCGATCCGGCCATGACCGAACCGACCGTTCCCGCGCCCGGACAGGCTCAGGAAGGCGACAGCATGATGACTGACGAGAACACCATGGGCACCATGACCACCGATGACGAGACCACCATGACCACGGACATGGCCGAGGAACCGATGGCGGTCGAAAACGACTGATCGGATCATCTGTAATCAGTAAAAAGGGGCTGTCCGGGCGACCGGGCGGCCCTTTTGCCGTCGGGTTTCGCGCCCGTCAGTTGATATTCAGCCGTTGCATCTTAGTTACGCTGCGTGTCCCTTGCACCGGCTCAGCGCCTGGCCTTGCTGGCCAGCCGCTCTCAGCCTGTGCTAAGGGCCGCACGTTCCGGGACAAGTGCGGCATCGTGCCGCAAGTCCGCCACAAAGCATTTTGAACATGGCCAACAGCACCACAACCGCCACCCCTTCGCAGGGAGGCACCGAGAATCTCCCGTTCTGGAAGCGGTCGCATTATCTGGACAGGATGACCTTGCGCCAGCTGGTCTTCGCCTATTTCCAGCATTACACGATCATCGCCTATCTGGGGCTGACCGTGCTGTGCGTGCTGGCGTTCGCGCTCTATCCCACCACCGCACTGCGCGGGGCGGCATCGTTCGTCGTGGCACTGGTCGTCTATCCGCTGGTCTGGCACCTGCTGCACCAGTATGTCCTGCACGGGCAGTGGATGTACAAGATCAAGCCGCTGGCGGCGACCTGGAAGCGCATCCACTACGACCACCACCAGGATCCGAACCATCTGGAAGTGCTGTTTGGCGCGCTGCATACCACCGTGCCCACCATCTTCCTCGCCACCGCGCCGATCGGCTATGCCATCGGCGGGATCGGCGGCGCGGCGGCGGCCTTTGCGGGCGGCCTGCTGACGACCTGCTATTACGAGTTCATGCACTGCATCCAGCACCTGGCCTTCAAGCCGAAGTGGAAATGGGTGCAGCACATGAAGCAGCGCCACGTCGAACATCACTATTTCGACGAGGACGGCAATTTCGGCATCACGAACTATTTCTGGGACCGGCTGCTTGGCACCTATTATCAGAAGAAGGACCGGCCCAAGCGTTCGGCCACCGTCTTCAACCTGGGCTATGACGAGACCGTGGCCGCACAATGGCCCTTCGTGAAGGACCTGTCCGGCGGCATCGCATCGGGCCATCCGCGCCGCCGCGTGCAGGGCAAGGAAGGGTTCGACCCGAACGCGTCCAAGAACACGATCGCCTAGGGACATTGCCGACACATGGGTGAGATCACCGTCGCGCCGGTGGCCAGCGTAACTGTCTCGCCTGTGGCGGACAGGGCCGAGCGCAAGCAATTCGTCGATCTCGCCTACAGGCTGAACGCCGACGACCCGAACTGGATACCGCCGCTTCGCTCGGAAGCGGCGGCACTGGTCGATCCGGCGAAGAATCCGTTCTTTCAGCATGCCGACGTCCAGCTGTTCCTGGCTCGCCGCGACGGCCGGATCGTCGGGCGGATCTCGGCCCATATCGACCGTGTGGCGCTCGACATGCCGCCCGAACAGGGCTTCGGTCCCGGCTGCGGCCAGTGGGGCCTGCTTGAGGCTGAGGACGAAGCTGTCTGCACCGCGCTGATCGCACGGGCGGAGGAATGGCTGCGCGGCAAGGGCATGACCCGCGTGCTCGCCCCGATCTCGCTGTCGATCTGGGAGGAACCGGGGCTGCTGACCATGGGCCACGACCATTCGCCGATGGTGATGATGGGCCACCACAAGGCGCACTACCAGCCTTGGGTCGAGGGGCAGGGTTACGAAGCGGCCAAGATGCTGCGCACCTACGACCTCGACGTGCGGGTCGAATATCCCAAGCTGATCCAGCGCATCATCTCTTCGGGTGAGAAAAACGACAAGATCCGCATCCGCAAGGTCGACAAGAGCCGCTTCGACGAGGAAGCGGCGCTCATCCTCGACATCCTGAACGATGCGTGGTCGGGTAACTGGGGCTTCGTGCCGATCACCGATGCCGAGGTCGAGCATACCGGCAAGAAGCTGAAGCCGCTGGTGTTCGAGGATCTGATCCGCATCGCCGAGTACGAGGGCAAGCCGGTCGCCTTCATGATGACTTTGCCCAATCTCAACCGCCCGATCCGGGAAATCGGCGGCAGGCTGTTCCCGTTCGGCTGGATTAAGCTGCTGCGCTGGCTGCGCAAGCCCTATCCCGCCGACATGCGCGTGCCGCTGATGGGCGTTCGCAAGCACCTGCAAAGCTCGCGCCTCGCCAGCCAGCTCGCTTTCATGATGATCGAATATATCCGCCGCGCCGCAGTGACGGAATATGGTGCGGTTCGCGGAGAGATCGGCTGGATCCTGGACGACAACCAGGGGATGAACGCCATTGCCGAGGCGATCGACGCCCGGGTGAACCGCGAATACACGATCTATGGCAAGTCGCTCGCGCAATAGCCCTTCTTTGCCGCGGCTGCTCCGGGAACCTCCGGCCCCAGGCGCGCGTTTTCAGGTTGCGGAGGCAGAACACGCCGGATTGCCAGTCTCGGCCTATCCATCGACAATGCACCAGCCGCCATTATCAAGGGCCGCGCAAACGGCCATTTTCAGGGAACTACCAGGAATGCCGACCACCTCTGCCAGGGAGACCGATTACCGGATCGGCACCGCCTTGGTTGTGGAGGACGATCCCATCCTTGCGCTTTCCCTCGAAGACATTCTTCTTGGCGGCGGATCGCCCGAAGTGACCGTCTGTTCCAGCACGCGCCAGGCGCTTGCCGCGCTGGAACGCAAGCGTCCCGACGTGCTGGTGCTCGACGTGCATCTGGTCGACCGCGACGATGGCTGGGCAGTGGCCGAGCTGGTGAACGAACTGGGCCCTCAGGTGCCGCGAATCGTGTTTTCGACCGGCAATCCGCAGGCCATTCCCGACGGGATCAAGGAAATGGGCAAGGTGCTGGTAAAGCCCTACGCGCCCGAAGCCTTGCTCGAAGCCGTGCGCGACTCCCGTCGCACCGGCCTGTTTCAGCGCCTGCGCGGCGCTATCTCGCACGATTGATCCGTAAAATTTGGGCCGATTCTGGGCGGTGCCTGTTGCGCCGCCATTTGGCATGCGCGCAGTCCAGACAAGGGCACGGATCAACGATACGCCGGACAATTAAAAAGGCCTCCGCCCCCTTGGGTGGGGCGAAGGCCTTTCGGGATCGTATCACCAACCGCTTTGGACGGGAGGGGGTCTCGGTGGGTGACAAGCCTATAATGAACTGCCCGCAATGCGGTTCCAGCAACGTGAAGATTTTTTTGCCGCTGCGAAACCGGTAGCAAGTCGCCTGCCCTTTTCGCGGGATAACGTTATAGATAGGGCCGCGGGCCGAACAACGCCGGGTCGTAATGCACCAGTCGGCTGACTGCTTCCGGATCGGGGATCTCTATCGCGTTCAGCGACCAGCGCACCAGCCCGTCGCGCCGCAGCGATTGCATCGACCGATTGGTATGCACCAGCGACAGGCCCAGCATGTCCGCCACTTGCCCCTGCGTGACCGAAATTTCCACCCTGCCCTCGCTGGCAAGGCAAGTGCCTTCCGCGCGCTTGACGATGAACAATGCAAGATAGGCGATACGTTCGCGCGCATTGCGCTGGCCCAGCGCGACCAGATGCTCCTCCAGCGCCGACTCCTCCTTGGCGGCCAGCCAGATTACGTCATAGCCCATGTCGGGATTGCGCCCGACGAACTCGATGAAGCGGTCGCGTGGGAAAATGCACAGCCGCGCCGGGGTCAGCGCCTCGACCCCGTGCGTCATCGGTTCGTCGAGCATCGCCTGCAGCCCGACAAGATCGCCGGGGAACAGGAAGTTGATGATCTGGCGGCGTCCGTCCTCCATCAGGCGGAAACGGATCAGCACGCCCGACAGGACGGTATAGATCTCGTTGCTTCTCGCTCCCTGCGTCAGCACCTGGCCGCCGCGTTCCAGCACGATTTCTCCCTGCTTGAACGTCTCGATCTCGCGCCGGCGTTCTTCATCCATCTGCTTCAGGCCCGGACAGTCCAGCAACGGGCAGCCCGTGCATGGTGTCATCGTTTCGCCTGTCCTCATGTCTCTTTCGATCCCCCTCGCGTGCGGAATGCGCGCCCCAACCGCCCGTCCGGCGGCACTTTTCGCTTATCTCCATATTGTTTCCGTGCTTAACCGCAACAACATAAGGGATAGCGTTCGTTGACCCAGTTGCTTCGGGAACCGAAGCCTGGCGAGATCGTTGATGCCGGAACTGCCAAATAGGGAAGGGTTTTCATGTCACTTGGGGCCAAGGTTGCCGCCAATCTTCCATATCTGCGGCGCTACGCGCGCGCATTGTCCGGATCGCAGAGCACGGGTGACGCCTTCGTGCGCGCCACGCTCGAAGCGATCCTCGCCGATCCCGATCTGAAGGAAAGTCTTGCCGAAGGTGGGCGGGTGCCTCTGTACCGCGCTTTCAGCAAGCTGTGGTCAAGCGCGTTTCTGCAGGTTGCCGATGGCGACGACATGATCGGCGATCACGAGACCGCCGCGCAGGAACGCCTTGCGGTGATCACGCCGCTCAATCGTCAGGCTCTGCTGCTGACCACGCTCGAGGATTTCTCGATCGCGCAGGCAGCCCAGATCATGGATCTGTCCGAAGCCGATGTCGAAAGCCTGGTGCAGGAAGCGGTGAGCGAGATCGATCGCGAATCCTCGACCAACGTGCTCATCATCGAGGATGAGCCGTTGATCTCGATGCAGCTTGAGGATCTTGTCCGCTCGCTGGGTCACGAGATCTGCGGAACCGCGGCGACGCGCACGCAGGCGCAGGCCGTGATCGCGGAACAGATGCCCGGCCTCGTGCTGGCCGATATCCAGCTTGCCGACGGGTCTTCGGGCCTCGACGCGGTGGACGATATCCTGGCCATCGATTCGGTCCCCGTAATCTTCATCACCGCCTATCCGGAACGGCTGCTGACCGGCGACCGTCCCGAACCGACCTATCTGGTCACCAAGCCGTTCCAGGAAAGCACGGTACGCGCCGCGATCAGCCAGGCGCTGTTCTTCGGATCGAGCCGCCCGCTGCCCTGATCGCAATCACGGTTCTACGCCCGACGCCCGGAGCCTCACGGCTTCCGGGCGTTTTGCCATGTGCGGCGATCGCTTTTCAATTGCATCACGGGGCTGCCCGCCATCGGAAGCCGGTACAGGCTATCAGTCTTCCGGCGTATTCCGCGCTCGCTCCATTCGCTGCTGCATGCGCTTGGCCCGCAGCATGAATTCGCCGGGCGAGCGTACCGGGATCAGCATGGTGCAGCGCACGCCCGAAGGTTCGAACATCAGTTCGACCGGATTGCGCAGTTCGTGCGCGACGATCTTCTCGATCAGGTCGGTGCCGAAACCACGCTTGCGTTCCTGCTGGACCTCGGGCCCCCCGCTCTCGCGCCAGCGGACGCGGACGAGGTCGTCGGACACCAGTTCCCAAAGCACCTCGACCTTCCCCTCGGCAGTCGACAGCGCGCCATATTTCGCCGCGTTCGTCGCCAGTTCGTGGATGGCCAGGCCCATCGAAAGCGCATCGTTGGGCGCCAGTTCGACATGCGGTCCGTCCATCTCGACCACAGCATCGCGGCCCTGTGCATAGGGGGCCATCTCGACCTCGATCACCGAGCGGACCGGCGTCGTGCCCCATTCCGACTGCGTCAGCAGATCATGCGTCGCGGACAATGCGCGAATGCGGCCGTCGAGCGACTCGGCAAAGCTCTCAATGCTGTCGGCCCGTCGCCGCGTAAGCGAGACGATCGACAGCACGTTGGCGAGCGTGTTCTTGACCCGGTGGTTCAGTTCGCGCGTCAGGGAATTGCGGATCGCCGCCTGCTCCTCGAGCAGTTCGATCACTTGCCGCGCTTCCACAGCCTGCCGCGTCAGCAGCCAGGCGATCGCAAGCGCCAGCGTGGAACAGACCAGACCGGCGATCAGCGCGATCAGCGACAGCCGGCTCAGCGCCGCGGGCTGAAGCGATTGCAGCACCATGACCCATTCGCGATTGGCGATTTCCACTCGCTTCACCACGCTCTCGCCGCCGGGCTCGCCCGTCACGCGCGATGCCATCAGGCGGTCTGGTGCCACGACCTCGTCATAGATCGCCAGCTGGACCGGCCGGTTTTCAAGCCCCTGCAGCGCGGAATCGACGAAATCCTGCGCGTTGAACGGGCTGTAGATAAAGCCCCGCAGCTCGCGCGTATTGCCCTCGCCGGCGGTGAAGACGGGCATGTAGACCAGGAAGCCCGACGCTTCGGTACCGGCCTCTTGCTTCAGCACGACCTTGCCCGAAGCGGTGGGCCTGGCCGTTTCCTCGGCCTCGATCATCGCGCTGCGGCGAACGCCTTCCGAGAACATGTTATAGCCGATGGCAAGGCGATTGCGCGCAGTCTCAGGCTGAAGGTTGGTGACCGGCACCGCATAGACCTGGTCGGCGCGCGGCAGCGGCTCGACCTTGAAATCCGTCGCGCCGGATTCCTCCATCGCCTGTTCGAATTCCGGAATATCCGCGCCATCGACCCGCGCCGCCCAGCCGATGCCATCCGCCCCGCGGAAATTGGAATCGAGCCGCAGCTGGCCGATGAAGGTCTGGAACATCGATGGCGCCACGTTGTCCTGCGTGGCGAACAGCGCGGCGCCGGATCGCAGATAGGCCGCATTCGCATTGGCCCGGCGTTCCAGCGCGGCGGATGCTTCTACCGCCAGTTGCTCTAGATCCGCGCGGCGAGCCTCGCTCTCCGCACGTTCGATCGCCCACACGCCCAGCAGTGTCATCGTGAATATGGTAAAGAAGATCGCAAGCGGCAGCGCCCTCGGAAAGCGCGAGAACCATCGCAGCGTGCCTCCCAGGCGGCGGTCCGCGCGCGGAAAGCGCAACGCTTGCCGACCTGTCCCCATGTTCATTCCATCGGCGATTGGAACGCCCCTCGATCACTCGGCCGGCCACCGGCCGCGACCGTACATCATTCGAAAAACCCCTCGCTTTCCAGCCCGTTCCATCACGGATTCGAATTGGGCGCTCAAGCGAAGTTCACGTGCAAAGTTAGTGTGGACGGGAACAATCGTCCCCTCCTTTCGTTCCCAGTTGCAGCCCCATTTGCAAATGCGCGGTTAAGGCCGAGGGAATTTGCAGCGAAGGCATGAAGCACAGGACGCTTTGGGTGCCCCCGGAAGGGCTTGGACCTGATTGGTATTGACCCAAATGGTATCGACCGGGCCCCGGCTGGAACGTCGGGATTGCCTTTGACGCAAAGAAAGTGGAAGGCGGGTTCAGCCGCACCTAGATTTTAGAATGACAGGTCAGAACAGGGTGAAACAGGAACACATGTCAGACGAACCGATGCGCAGCCGCAAGCGCCCTGAATGGGCCGCCGGACTGCGCCAGCTGTACGACTCGGTCGTCGAGGAACCCTTGCCGGATACGTTCAGCGATCTCTTGTCCAAGTTCGACGACAATGATGACGCCGCGAAGGTCGCAAGCGAACAGAGCCAATCTTCGGATCGGACGCCGCCCAAGGGTAAAGGCGCCTGATGGCCCATCGTTCCGACGCTGCGAAGGGCAGCGAAGCCGATGCCGACGCCGACGACGGCGTCAATGACACCCACAGCAGCGAACCGCCGATGAGCGAGGAAAAGCGCGCCCGCGAGTTCAAGCGCGAGCTAACCGAAGTGATCCCACATCTTCGCGCCTTCGCGCGCGGCCTTTGCGGCCGTCCCGACCTAGCCGACGATCTGGTGCAGGAAGCGCTGATGAAAGCATGGGCCGCGCAGGAGCGTTTCCAGCCCGGCACGTCGATGCGCGCCTGGACCTTCGTGATCCTGCGCAACGCCTATCTGACCGACATGCGCCGCAACCGTTTCCGTGCCGATTACGACGAGACGGTGGCCGAACGCATCCTGACAGCACCCGCCGGACAGGAAGGCCCACTGCACCTGTCGGACATGCACCGCGCGCTGCTGACCCTTCCGCCCGAACGGCGCGAGGCGCTGCTGCTCGTGGGCGCGGGCGGCTTCAGCTATGAGGAAGCGGCAGAGATCTGCGGCTGCGCCGTGGGCACGATCAAGAGCCGGGTGGGCCGCGCCCGGTCGGCGCTGAACGCGATGCTGGACGACGGCGATATTCCGCAGCGTTCTACCAGCGACGCAGTTGCGCACAACGCAATCATGGGCGAACTCGACGACATGGCCGAACCACAGGTAAACGGGAACAACTGATTCGCGTTTTCCTCGCGGGATGATCGCCGGCCGGGGGGCCGCCATGGACGATTCTACCGAACCCAAGACTGAAAAGCTGCCTGACGGCGTCAATGCCGAGCCGGTCCTGATCGACCGGTTCGAAATCGACGGCGATGATGACAATGCCGCCAATCGCACCGTCATCTGGATCTCGCGCGACCTCAACCGGCTGGCATCGGCGCTGCTGCTGATCCTGGGCCTGGGACTGTTCCTGGCGCTGCCATTCGTGCTGTCGATCGGTTCGGTGCTGTTCCTGCCGCTGGTGACGGCGCTGGTGCTGACGATCGTGCTGTCGCCGCTGGCCGACAGCCTGTCGCGCATGGGACTGCCCAATATCATCGCCTCTTTCATGGCGGTGATCGTCTTCATCGCCATCGTGGTGATCGCATTGGCGACCATCCTGAACCCCGCCATCGCGCTGTTCGACCGGGTGCCGCAGCTTGTCGCCTCCATCGACGAGACATTCACCCAGTTCCGCGGCCAGCTCGACTGGATCAACGAGCTGAACCAGCGCATCGTAAGACTGGCCGGCCGCACCAGCGAGCGTGAGGTCGTGCTCGCCACCCCCTCGATGGTCGAGCGTGTGGCGCTGGCGACGCCGATGCTGGTGCTCGAAACGCTGCTGACCTTCCTGATGGCGTTCTTCATGATCGAGGCGCGCGTGCGCCTGCGCCGCCGGCTGCTGCTCGAACGGGCAGAGTTCACCTCATCGCTGCGTGCCGCGCGTGCGATCCGCGACGTGCAGGACCGGGTGGCGAGCTATATCCTCACCGTCGGCCTCATCAATGCGGGGGTCGGCGTGGTGGCCGCGCTGGGCGCGTGGGCGCTGGGTCTGGATGCGCCGGTGATGTGGGGCGGGCTGGCCGCGCTGCTCAACTTCCTGCCCTATGTCGGGCCGCTGATCATGACCGGCATCCTGCTGCTGGTCGGCATGGGCACGGCCGAAACGATCATCCTGGGCCTGGTGCCCGCAGGCGCCTATCTCGCGCTGCACGCGGTGGAGGCGAATGTCGTCACGCCCGCGATCCTGGGCAAGCGCTTTACCGTAAATCCGGTGCTGATCCTGATCGCGATCAGCTATTTCACCTGGATCTGGGGCGTGCTGGGCGCGCTGCTATCGGTGCCGATCCTGATCACGCTGATCGCGATCTTCCAGCACCTGGGCCATCCCAATATCGTCGGCTTCCTGTTCGGCGAACCGCTGTTCGTCCAGCCCGACGAAGGGCGCGACTGACCCCGCACCAACGACTCGCCAAGACCCGCCAACGAAAAGGGGCCGGACGTTTCCGCCCGGCCCCTTTCATTAAGTCTTCGCTGACGCGCAGCTTCAGGACGGATAGGTCCAGGTGCTGCCGCGCGCATAGTTCTCTGCCGCGAAGTCCCAGTTGATGTGGCCGGTCGAAACCGCCTTCAGATAGTCGGGACGCACGTTCTTGTGGTCGAGGTAATAGGCATGCTCCCACACGTCGAGCGTGAGCAGCGGGTTCTTGTCGCCGATGGCGAGCGTGCCCGCGTCATGCGTTTCCTCGATCGACAGCTTGCCGCTGGAATCGGCGGCGAGCCAGACCCAGCCGCTGGCGAAGTGGCCGGCGCCTGCCGACTGCAGCTTCTCGACCAGGGCGTCGAGCGAGCCGAACGCGCTGTCGATGGCCGAAGCCAGGTCGCCCGACGGCTTGCCGCCGCTGGGCGCCATCGAATGCCAGTAGAACGCGTGGTTCCAGCTCTGCGCCGAATTGTTGAACAGGCCTGAATTGCCCTTGGAATCGGCGCTGGCGATGATCTCTTCCAGCGGCGCATCGGCCAAGTCGGTGCCTTCGATCGCGGCATTGGTCTTGTCCACATAGGCCTTGTGATGCTTGCCGTGGTGCGTCTTCAGCGTTTCATCGGAAATCGCCGGGCTCAGCGCGTCGTGGGAATAGGGAAGGTCGGGAAAGGCAATTGCCATGTGTTTTCTCCTGTTGATCTCGCGGGGAGGGACTTGGGGCTCCTCATACCAATCCACAAGGGCCGATCGAGTTGCGAAAAAGGGTTTTCTGGCAGGATTTTGAAATCATCATGCGTCATTGCCCGCTGCGGCAGGCGCATGGCGATCGATCGCGCCGGTTACCGCAACATTCATCGTGACATTCGCGATGGTCCGCACGATGTCGGGCAGAACCTCGACCGCGACCAGTATGGCCAGCGGCGCGACCGGCAGACCCATCGCGATCGAGATGGGCCCGATCGCGGATACGAAGCTGATCGATCCGGGCAGCGATGCCGATCCCAGCGTCGTCAGCGATGCGACGACGATGCCTGCGAAGATCGCCGCCGCGCCCAGTTCGAAGTCCAGCAGATGCGCGGTATAGATCGCGACCGCCAGGTTCATCGCGGGGCCCGTCGCACGGAACACGGTGACGGCCATGGGCAGCACGAAATCGGCCGTATCCTCGGCAATGCCCAACCGCCGCGCCGCCGCCAGCATCGGCGGCAGGCTGGCGAGCGAGCTCTGCGTCGACAGCGCCACCGCCTGCGAGGGCAGGATTGCGCGCACGAAGGCGGGCAGCCCCGCCCTGCCCTTGATCGCGGCAATCAGATAGGCCGCCGCGAACACCGCCACGCCGATGGCCGACACGACCAGAATGTAATGCCCCAGCGTCGCCACCGCGCTAAGCCCCACATTCGCGCCCAGCCGCGCGCCCAGCGCGAACACGCCCAGCGGCGCGACCTTCAGCACCCAGCCGATGATCACCAGCATGGCATTGGCGATGCTGGCGAAGAACACGGCAATGGCATCGCGCTGGATCGGTCCCAGCCGCGTCGCCGCGATGGCCAGCGCGGCGGCGAAGATCACCACCGGTATCATCGCGGTCTCCGCCGCGGCGGCGATGATGTTGGTGGGAATGAACGATGTCAGGAAATCGCCGAACGCGGGCAGCGGCCCTGCCTCGACATTGGCGAGATCGGCGGCGAAGCCTTCCGCCACCCCTTCGGGCACGGGAAAGGCCGCCAGGATCGCGGGCGTCAGGAAGGCGGCCATGACCGCTCCCCCCACCAGGATCGACGCGAATGTGCCCAGCGTCAGCGCGGCCATGCGCCCCGCCTGCGCCGCGCGGGCCATGTGCATCATGCCTGTTATCACCAGCGATGCGACCAGCGGCACGATGGTGATCTGCAGCGCGTTCAGCCACAAGGTGCCGATCGGGCTCAGCACCGCCTCGATCCAGCCCTCTCCCCCCGCACGCCGCGCATAGGCGCCCAGCACGATGCCCGCCAGCAGCCCGCCCAGCGTCAGCCAGGTGGGCATGCGGATATCGGGCGTCTCCAGCGTGGCCGAATGGCGCGGTTTTGCGTCCGGCTGGTGCTGCGCGATGTCGTCCGGAATGATGGTCCCCCTTTCCTGCGCTGCCCGCAGGTGACATGAAGCGATTTCATGGGAGGTTTTCCATGGAGGCGCGCGGCCCCGCGTGCAAGACGCTTGATCCGAACTGAAGGCTTTCGACTTGGGACGTAAATATTTCGGCACCGACGGCATCCGCGGCCGCACCAACACCGGCAACATGACCGCCACGATGGCGATGAAGGTGGGCCAGGCGGCGGGCACCTATTTCCTGCGCGGCGATCACAAGCACCGCGTGGTCATCGGCAAGGACACCCGCCTGTCGGGTTACATGATGGAAAGCGCGATGGTGGCGGGTTTCACCAGCGTGGGCATGGACGTGGTGCTGCTTGGCCCGATGCCCACCCCCGCGGTGGCGCTGCTGGCACGGTCGATGCGCGCCGATCTGGGGGTGATGATCTCGGCCAGCCACAATCCGTTCGAGGATAACGGCATCAAGCTGTTCGGCCCCGACGGCTTCAAGCTGTCGGACGAGGACGAGCTGGCGGTCGAGCTGATGCTGGACCAGGAACAATTGCTGGTGCCGTCCAGGGACATCGGCCGCGCGCGGCGGATCGACGATGCGCGCGGGCGCTATATCCACGGGGTCAAGAACTCGCTGGCGACAGACATGCGGCTCGACGGGCTGAAGATCGTGGTCGATTGCGCCAATGGCGCGGCCTATGACGTGACGCCTCCGGCGCTGTGGGAACTGGGCGCAGAAGTGATCGCGATGGGGGTGGAGCCCAACGGCCTCAACATCAACGACGGTGTCGGTTCGACTTCGCCCGGCGCCTTGCAGGAACGCGTGGTGGCCGAAGGCGCGGATATCGGCATCGCGCTGGACGGCGATGCCGACCGGCTGATCGTGGTCGACGAAAAGGGCCGCACGGTCGATGGTGACCAGATCATGGCGCTGATCGGCCGCGACTGGAACCGCGACGGGCGGCTGCGCGGCGGCGGCGTGGTCGCCACGGTGATGAGCAACCTGGGGCTGGAACGGTTTCTGGAAGGCGAAGGGCTGTCGCTGGTCCGAACCGCCGTGGGCGACCGCTATGTGCTCGAGAAGATGCGCAGCGGCGGTTTCAACGTTGGCGGAGAGCAATCGGGCCACATGATCCTGCTCGACCATGCGACGACCGGCGACGGCACGGTCGCGGCGTTGCAGGTGCTGGCCGCGCTGGTCGCATCGGGCAAGCGGGCGAGCGAGATGCTGCATCTGTTCGATCCCGTACCGCAAGTGCTCAAGAACGTGCGCTTTGCCGGCAATCCGCTGGAAACCGACGCGGTTCGCAAGCTGATCGCCGATGCCGAAGCGCAGCTGGAAGGCCGCGGGCGTCTGGTGATCCGCAAGTCGGGCACCGAACCCGTCATCCGCGTCATGGCCGAAGGCGACGACGAGGGCGAGGTCAACAGCGTCGTCGACGCGATCTGCGACGCGGTCGTCGGGGCATAGGAGGCGAACCGATGCTGGAAATGCGCGTATCCTGCGAACGCTGCGGCGAGGCGCTGCCCGCCGAGGCGCATGGCGCCTTCATCTGCAGCCTGGAATGCACGTTCTGCGCGCCCTGCGCCGAAGCGCTGGACGACACCTGCCCCAATTGCGACGGCGAACTGACCGATCGCCCCACGCGCAGCAAGCATGTGCAGGACCACCTGGCCCGCAAATGAGCATCCCCGAATGAAAACCCCGCGCATATTGGTCATCGCCGGCTCGGACTCGTCGGGTGGAGCGGGCATTCAGGCAGACATCAAGACGATCACCATGCTGGGCGGCCATGCAATGACCGCGATCACCGCCATCACCGCGCAGAACACGCTGGGCGTTCAGGCGGTGGAGGTGCTGCCGCCCGAAATGGTCATCGCACAGGCGCGCAGCTGCATCGGCGACATCGGCGTGGACGCGGTCAAGATCGGCATGCTGGGATCGCCCGCGATTGCCGAAGCGGTCGCCGACCTGCTGGACGATGTCGACGCGCCGGTGGTGTTCGATCCGGTAATGGTCGCCACCAGCGGTTCGGTACTGGCGGACAAGGCGACGGTTGCGGCGTTCGAGCGGCTGATGGCGCTGGCAACGCTGACCACGCCCAACGTGCCCGAACTGGATGCGCTGGGCGGGACCGGGGCGCTGGCGGCAAGGGGCATCGCCTTCCTTGCCAAGGGCGGCGATGCGCCGGACGATCCGGTGACTGACACGCTCCACCGCCCCGGCCGCGATCCGCTGTCGTGGCAGAGCCCGCGAATCGACACGCGCCATACCCACGGCACCGGCTGCACCTTGGCCAGCGCGATCGCCGCGGGTCTCGGTGCAGACCTGGGCCTCGTCGCGGCGATAGAGCAGGCGCGCGCCTTCACCCGCGCCGCCATGCTGGCCGCGCCCGGCCTTGGCCGAGGGAGCGGCCCGCTGGGGCAACAGGCGGTGCGGGGCTAGACCGCCATCTTCTCGGGGATCGGGATCGTGACGGGGCACGACAGCTTGTAGAAGCCGACGATACGCTCCCACGCTTCCTCCGCCGTTTCGACGATGCGGAACAGTTTCAGGTCCTCGCGGCTGATCACGCCCTCATCCGCCAGCGCGTCGAAATCGACCACCTTGTTCCAGAAATCCTTGCCGAACAGGAAGATCGGGATCGGCTTCATCTTGCCGGTCTGGATCAGCGTGATCAGCTCGAAGAACTCATCGAACGTGCCGAAGCCGCCGGGGAACACCGCCACCGCGCGGGCGCGCAGCAGGAAATGCATCTTGCGCAGCGCGAAATAATGGAACTGGAACGACAAGCGCGGGGTGACATATTCATTCGGCGCCTGCTCGTGCGGCAGCACGATGTTCAGACCGATGCTCTCGGCCCCCGCCTCGCCCGCGCCGCGATTGGCCGCTTCCATGATGGCGGGCCCGCCGCCCGAGGTGACGACGAACTGGCGCTGCCCGTCCTCTATCACCGCGCAGGAACTGGCCATGAAGGCCAGCCGCCGCGCCTCGTCGTAATAGCGGGCCTTGGCGACCAGGTTCTCGATCACCTTGCGGCCGCGCGGATCCTCGTCGGCAGTCGCCAGCATCTCGTCGACGCGCTCGGGCGACGGGATCCGCGCGGAGCCATAGATGACCAGCGTGGAACCCACGCCCGCCTCTTCCAGCATGGTCTCGGCCTTCAGCAATTCCAGCTGGAAGCGGACCGGGCGCAGATCCTCGCGCAAAAGGAAGTCGGTATCCTGGAACGCCAGCCGGTAAGCCGGGTGGCGGGTCTGCACCGTGTCGTTGGGCGCGGCCTCGCTGAAGGCCGCCTCGTCCTCTGCGCGATAGAACTTGCGCGGCGTCAGCTCGCGGTCGGCGTGTTCGGGTTTGCCGTGCGGGCCGGGCTGGCCCGGCTCGACCGGCGGTTCCTTGCGATCGGTCATTCTATCTCCATCATCCGCCGCGGGCGCATCGCGGCCCCGGCGGTCTTGTCCCCGGCGTCTGCCACGCCCGCACCGCCGCGCCAAGAGCGCAGATCGAGACGGCCCCGATATGGCACCCGAGCTGCCGGTGAGCCGTGTCACACACACCGCTATTGAAATACATTCGCATTAGCGTTAGTCGCCCCCCGACATCAACGGGAGCACCCATGCGCGTTTCGACTTTCCAGGCCGCCGGCACTGCCAGCCTGACCCTGATCCTGGCCCTGGCCCTGGCCAATCCAGCCCACGCCCAGACGGACCCATCCGCGACCGAACCCGGCGGCGACGATATCGTCGTATCCGCCGCGCGCACCCGGTTGCCGGTCAGCGCCCTGCCCCTCACCAATGACGTCATCGATACCGAGGCGCTGGACCGCCAGCTCGTCATCTCGGGCTCGACGGTGGATGCGGTCTCGGCGCTGCTGCCCTCGTTCTCGCCGACCCGCGAGAAGCTGAGCGGAGCGGGCGAGAGCCTGCGCGGCCGCTCGCCGCTCTATGCGATCAACGGCATCCCGCAATCGACCCCGATCCGCGACGGATCGCGCGACGGCTATACCATCGACCCGTTCTTCATCGACGGGGTGGAAGTGATCTATGGCTCGAACGCCTTGCAGGGGATCGGCGGCACCGGCGGCGTGGTCAACCAGGTCACCGTTCCCGCGCCCGCCGCGGACGGCGCCACCATCCGCACGCTGGTGCAAGGGTCGGCGGCGGACGGTTTCGGGGGCGAGAGCCTGGGCGGCAAGGCCGCTGCGCTGGCCGGCTGGCGCGCGGGCGCGTTCGATGCGTCGTTCGGCGGGGCATTTCAGCGGCGCGGCGCGTTCATCGACGGGCGCGGCAACCGCATCGGCGTCGATGGCACGCAGGGCGAGATCCAGGACAGCGACAGCTGGTCCGCGTTCGGAAGGCTGGGCTACCAGCTGTCGGACGATGCGCGGCTGGAGCTGATCGCCAATCATTTCGAACTGGAGGGCAACAACAACTATGTCCTCGTCCCCGGCGACCGCGACGCCGGCGTCCCCGCATCCAGCATCAGGGGCCAGACGCCGGGCGATCCCCCGTCGAACAGGGCAGACATGCTCTCCGCCTCGTTCAGCCATGGCGATCTGGGCGGCGGCGTGCTGGCGCTGCAGGGCTTCTACAACCGCACGCGCGACGTGTTCGGCGGGGGCGTGTTCTCCACCTTCCAGGATCCCGCGATCGACCCCGCCGGCCAGCTGTTCGACCAGTCGGCCAACAGGTCGCGCAAGCTGGGCGGCAAGATCAGCTATGAACGCGCGCTGCCGGGCTATGACGATCTGGTCCTCACGCTGGGCTTCGACGCCTTGTTCGACACGACCGAGCAGACGCTGGCCCAGACCGGCCGCGCCTGGGTGCCCGAGACCGAGTTCCGCAGCCTCGCCCCCTTCGCGCAGGCCAACTGGAAGCTGCTGGACGGCGTGCTGCGCCTTGCGGGCGGCCTGCGGCACGAGGATGTGAAGCTGACCGTCGACGACTATACCACGCTGGCATCCTATGGCGGCAATCCGGTGGAGGGCGGCAGCCCGTCGTTCAGCAAGATTCTGCTGAACGGCGGCGTCGTCGTAGAACCCGTTAGCGGCGTGCGCGGCTATGCCAGCTATGCGCAGGGCTATACCATCGCCGACGTGGGCCGCATCCTGCGCGGCATCACCGATGCGGGCGTCGACATCGACGATTATGTCTCGCTCGAACCCGTGATCTCGAACAACCGCGAACTGGGGGTCGAGGTGGAGCGCGGCCCGCTAAGCGCCAACGCCAGCTATTTCTGGTCGTCCAGCGACCTCGGCTCGCGGCTGGTGCTGTCCGGCGACGGCATCTTCGAAGTGGTGCGCGCGCCCGTCGATATCGAGGGGCTGGAACTCAGCCTGAGCAGCCAGACCCCCGTGCCGGGACTGGAACTGTCGGTCGGATACAGCCATCTGATCGGGCGCACCGACGACGATGGCGACGGCGTGCTCGAAGCCGACCTCGACGGTGCCAATATCGCGCCCGATCGCGTCAATCTGGCGGCGGATTATGGCACCGGACGGTTCAGTGCACGCGCACAGGCACGCTTCTACCTCGCCCGCAGCTTCGAAGGACAGCCCGCCGATGCCGCGTTCGAAGGCTATGCGCTGCTCGACGCCTATGTCGGCTATCGCGCCGATTTCGGGCTGCTGTCGCTGGGCGTCCAGAATGCTCTCGACGAATATTACCTGACCTATGACAGCGATACCGTGCGGACCGGCGACGACAGCCGCTATTTCGCGGGCCGGGGGCGCACGATGACGCTTTCGCTGCAAAGCGTGTTCTAAGGGAGCGCACGGTGATGCGCTTGCTGATATGGCTGCACCGCTGGCTGGGCGCGGTGCTGGGCCTGGTGCTGATCGTGCTGGCCCTATCCGGCACCGCGCTGGTGTGGGAGGAGGCGTGGATCGCCATACCCGGCGCCGATGCCGCGCCCGCAGGCGATGCAAAGGCGCTGGCCCCGATCGTCGAAGCCGCGCGCGATCACGCACCGGCGCTCGACCGCATCACCTTCGCCAGCGACGGCTTCGGGCTACACCAGGCCATCTATGCCGACGGCGGCGGCGCCTATATCGACAGCGGCGGCCGGATCGCCGTCCAGTGGCAGAACGGATGGGAACGGCCCGAGCTGTGGCTGTTCGACCTCCACCACCATCTGCTGGCGGGCGAAACGGGCGAGATCATTGCCGGGTTGGTGGGCTTGGCGGGGCTGTTCTTCGTCGTGTCCGGTGCGTTCATCTGGTGGCGCACCCGCCGCACCTTCGCCTTTCGCCTATGGCCCAAACGGTTCAGCCGCAGCGCGATCGTTCGCCAGCACCGCGACCTCGGCATCGTGGCCGCTCCGCTGCTCGCGGTGCTGTTCCTGACCGGCGCTGCCATGATTTTCCAGCCGGTCAAGGCTGCACTGACCGCGCCGTTCAGCGACAGAGCGCCCGCGAAACAGGACGGCGAATCGCGCATCGAGCCGGGCAACCCCGCGCAATTGCTGACGCAGGCAGCCAGCATCTATCCCGCGGCCCAGCCCCGCAGGCTGCAGTTCACCGAAGACGGGCTGGTCCTTCGCCTGCGGCAGGATTTCGAATGGACGCCCAATGGCCGCACCTATCTGCGGGAAACGGGCGGAACGATCGTCATCGACGCCCCGGTCGGCACGCTCGACAAGGATGCCGTGTCGGAGAAATTCTATCCGGTGCATTCGGGCAAGGTCGGCGGCACCGCGTGGAAGCTGGCGCTGACCTTCGCCGGGCTGGCGCTTGCCATGCTCGGCCTGTTCACGGTCTTCAGCTTCTGGCGCGATCCGCGCGACCGCCGGCTGTGCAATCGTTAAGCGGCGGTGAAACCGGCCTAGGCAACAACGCGAAGTTCCCCGCGCATGGCAAGTTAAGACTCCCGCGTCATTGAAGCCTCTTTGATCTCGGAGTGCTTCAGCGTGCGTCCACAGGACGACCTTCCCCGAATTCGCCATGGCCAGCCTGCGCCCCCTCGTGCGGGCGGGGGCGGGAACGCCGAAGATTGCGCCACTTCCGAACCCGGGGTGATCGGCTGGCTGCGCGGCAGCGAAAACTTCAGGGTCGAGGTCGCGATCTTCGTGGTCGTCATCCTCACCTTCGCGGCAGTGCTGTGGGGCGATTCCCTCCGCGAACAGCAGCTGTCGATGACCGGCCAGCCCGCTCAATACTACCCCTACAGCTACAGCGACGGCGACGAGGGCGGCGCCAGCACGGCGCAGGCCGATCTCGACGGCAACTGGGCCTGGGCCTGCGACGTCAGGGCAGGTGTCCAGTATCCCTATTGCGGCTACGGACTTCAGCTTGAAGGATCGGAGGACGGGAGCAAGGCGATCGACCTGTCGCGCTACGACCGGGTCACGCTTGTCCTTCGCTATCGCGGGGCGCCGAAACGGCTGAAGCTGACTCTAAAGAATTTCGACCCGGCCTACAGCAAGCAGAACCTGGCCCAGAGCACCATGCCCGTCGTCGCCGAGTTCGAGGTGAAAGAGGGGCTCAACACCGTCGAACTCATGCTCGACCAGATGCTCGTCGATCGCTGGTGGATGGACGAGCGCAAGGACATCATCGGCGAGCTCGACCCTGATCTGCGCCATGTCGTCGCCGTGGATTTCGTGTCCGGCGGCAATGTCGCACCCGGCAAGTTCGAAGTCGAGATCGAGTCCATCGTCTTCAGCGGCATCGTGCTGACTTCGGCGCAGTGGTACCTGCTGATCCTGGGAATCTGGCTGGTCCTGACCGGCTTCTTCCTGCTCTACCGCTTCGTCTCGGTAAAGCGCGGCTACGAGATCCGCCACCGCGCCCAGACGCGCGAGAGCATGGCCCTTTCCCAGGCGCGTTCCGCGGCCGAGACGGCCAGCGCCGCGAAGTCGCAGTTCCTCGCCAACATGAGCCACGAGCTGCGCACGCCGCTGAACGCCATCCTGGGCTATGCCCAGCTGCTGGACCGAGAGGCATTGACCGAACGGCAGAAGGCGGCGGTGCAGACCATCGACCAGAGCGGGCGGCACCTGCTGACGCTCATCACCGACATCCTCGACCTCTCGAAGATCGAGGCGGGCCGGCTCGACCTGCTGCCCGCGCCGTTCGACCTGCATGGCTGCGTCGGCAATGTCGCCAACATGATCCGCCTCCGAACGGAGGAGAAGGGCCTGAAATTCACCGTGGAGCTGGCGGAGGACCTGCCGCGCCAGCTTGTCGGCGACGACAAGCGGATCCGCCAGATCCTGCTCAACCTGCTGGGCAATGCCGTCAAGTTCACCACCAAAGGAGAGGTTCGGCTGGCCGTCTCGGCAGAGCCCTGCGGCGGCGAGCGGATTCGCGTCCGGCTCGAGGTGTCCGACAGCGGCGACGGTATCCAGCAGGACCAGATCGCGCGTTTGTTCGAACCGTTCGAGCAGGCTGGCACCGCCATCGATCGCAGCGGCGGGACGGGCCTTGGCCTCAGCATCACGCGACAGCTGGTCCATGCGATGGACGGCGACATTGCCGTGGACAGTACCGTCGGCCAGGGATCGCGCTTCACTGTCGAGATCGTTTGCGCCCACGCCGCGGCAGAAGCCGGGGACGAAGACGAGAGCGAGCACCCGCCCCTGCCCGACCTGTTCCGCGTGCTGGTGGTCGATGACGACCGCGCGACCTGCGAATATCTGGTCCAGGCCCTGTCCAGCCTGGGCGTCTCCGCCTCGACGGCAGAGGACGGGGCGAGCGCGCTGGAATCATGCGGTCGGGCCCGGCCCGACCTCGTGCTCATGGATCTGAAGATGCCGGGCATGAACGGTCTGGACGCGATCCGGAAGATGAAGATGAGCTGCGTGCTGCGCGAAGTGCCCATCGTGGCGATGTCCGGCGCGACCGACACCACCAACGAGGCCGATGCGCTGGCAGCGGGCGCGGTTCGCCTGCTGGCCAAGCCGGTCGATATCGAAACGCTGGCCGAATGCCTTGCCGCCTGCGCGGCGCAGCCTGCCGCTCCGGTCGAGGGGCCCGGCGGCGCAGCCGAATTCGCCATCCCGCCGATCCAGCAGATGCAGCAATTGCTGATCCTGGCGCGGGCGGGAAACATGCGCGGCGTGCGCGTCGAGGCGATGGAGATCGCCAAGCGCGACCCGCAATTCGCACCCTTCGCCGAGCGGCTGTGCGAGCTTGCCGCGGCCTATCAATCCCCCGCCGTCCTAAGGCTGGTGGAACAGAACATCTACGGGAGACAAGCGGCGTGACGAACGAGACCGGGCCGGGCCGGCAGACCATCCTGATCGTCGACGACAATCCGGTAAACCTGGGCGTCGTGGTCGATCACCTTGAACAGGCGGGATACGACGTGCTTGTCGCGCTGGGCGGGCTCGAAGCGCTCGACCGGGTGCGGTTCGCCGATCCCGACCTCATCCTGCTCGACGTCATGATGCCCGACATGAACGGGTTCGACGTCTGCCGCAATCTGCACGGCGATCCGCAATATCGCGACATTCCCGTGATCTTCATGACCGCCCTTGCCGACGTGCAGGACAAGGTCACCGCGTTCGCGGCGGGCGGCGTCGATTTCGTCAGCAAGCCCTTTCAGATCGAGGAACTGCTCGCCCGCGTCCAGACGCATCTGGCGCTGCGCAAGGCCACGGCCGATCTGGAAGCGCGCAGCCGCGCGCTCGAGGCCGAGGTGGAAGCCCGCCGCTCTGCCGAACGCCTGCTGCGCGAATCCGAGATCAGGCATCGCCGCCTGTTCGAATCCGCAGGCGACGCGATCCTTGTCATCGACTGCGCGGACGCGATGGTCGTCGACGCCAACGAGAAATGCGCCGAGCTTCTCGGCCTGTCCCGCGATCGCAGCGCCCTGCCTTTCGCCGACCTCGCCTGCTTTTCCGAAAGGCTGAGCGCGCAGGAAGTCCTGGCCGCCCTGCGCGAGGAGCGGCAGATGAAATGGCCCGAATGGTCCTGGCGGCAATCCGACGGCGAGCCGGTCCATGCCGAGGTGATCGGAAATACCTATGAAGCCGGTGGCCGGCTGCTTGCCCAGTGCACCCTGCGCGACATCCGTGTCCGCAAGGAGGCGGAGGCGCGGGTGCGCTATCTGGCGCTGCACGATTCGTTGACCGGTCTGCCCAACCGCACCATGCTGATGGACCGCTTGCAGCAGGCGATCGGCCACGCGCGCAGCCATCACGAGCAGATCGGGCTGCTGCTGCTCGACCTCGACCATTTCAAGCATATCAACGACAGCCTGGGCCACTTCATCGGCGACGAACTGCTCGAACAGGTCGCCCGCCGCCTCCGTTCCGTGCTGACCGAAGGCGACATCGCCGCGCGTCTGGGCGGCGACGAGTTCGTCGTCGTCGCAACCGGCGTACGCGGCCCGCATGATGCGGAGCAGCTGGCACGGCGCATTTCCGACAATCTGCTCGAACCCTTCTTCGTCCAGGGCCGCCGCCTCCACGCGGGGGCGAGCATCGGCATCTGCCTCTATCCCGGCGACGGGGACAGCCCGGCGGCACTGCTGCAGGCTGCCGACACCGCCATGTACCAGGCCAAGAAGCGGGGCCGCGGCAATCATCGCCTGTTCAGCGCGGATCTCAGCATGGCGGCGGACCGCTGGCACACGCTGTCGAACGATCTGCACGGCGCGTGTGAGCGCAATGAGTTCGTGCTGCACTACCAGCCGCAGATCTCGGTAGAGACTGGCGGGGTCATCGGGCTCGAGACATTGCTCCGCTGGCACCACCCGGTCCAGGGCCTGATCGCGCCCGGCCTGTTCATCCCCCTGCTCGAGGAACACGGCAAGATGGTCGAGGTGGGACGCTGGGTGCTGAAGCAGGCATGCCTGCAGAACGCGGCGTGGCAGGCGCAGGGGCATCCCCCGGTCCGGATCGGCGTCAACCTGTCCGCCCAGCAGTTCTATCGCGGCGACATCGTGCTGGCGGTCAGGGAAGCGCTGCTGGAATCGGGCCTCGCGGCCGAATGGCTTGAGCTTGAGCTGACCGAAAGCCTGACCCTCGACGATACCGAGGCGACGCTTCGCATCATGCGCGAATTGAAGGCGCTGGGCGTCATGCTCTCGCTCGACGATTTCGGCACCGGCTGGTCGGCGCTCGGCTATCTGAGCCGCTTTCCGCTGGACCGGATCAAGATCGACCGATCGTTCGTGCGCGACCTGATCAACGATTCCAGCACGGCGGCCATCGTGAACAGCATCCTCGACCTTGCCCGCCAGCTCAACCTGGACTGCGTGGCCGAGGGTGTCGAAACCGCCGCCCAGCTCGAGCATCTGCGCCTGAACCGCTGTCCCAGCATCCAGGGCTTCTTCTTCAGCCAGGGGGTGGAAATGCAGAATATCCCCGCCCTGCTGCGCGGCACGATCCCCACCGCGCCGCTGCTGGATACGCTTCCGCAGCAGCGCTGCGCCTGATCGGCGCGGCGGAAAGGGCTTAACCGGTCCCGGCAATCGCCCTGGAAAGAGGGCGATGAAGATCGCAGTACCCTCCGACATACACGGCAACATTGCCGCGCTCGAAGCCGTGCTGGCGCACGCTGCGGGTTTCGCGCCCGACCGGATCGTCAATCTGGGCGATATCTGTTCGGGCGCGCTCTGGCCGGCCGAGACGGCGGACCGCCTGATGGCGCTGGACCTGCCGACGATCCGCGGCAATCACGAGCGCCAGGTCCTGGACGGCGATGTGGCCCGCATGGGGCCGTCGGACCGCCATTCCAGAATGTCGCCTGGACAGGACCATCTGGCATGGCTGGCTGGCCCGCCGCCGACCCTGCGGCTTTCGGACGATGTTCTGCTGGTGCATGGCACGCTGGCCAGCGACCTCGACTATTTCCTCGAGACCGTCACGCCGACCGGCGTGCGGGCAGCAATGCCGCAGGAAGTCACGCAGCGGGCCGGCGATGCCCGCGCAGAGCTGATCCTGTGCGGCCATACCCATGTTCCGCGCGCGGCGCAGCTTGCCGACGGGCGGCTGATCGTCAATCCCGGCAGCGTAGGCCTGCCCGCCTATGACGACATCCACCCCTTCCCCCACGCGATCGAGAATGGATCGCCGCATGCCCGCTATGCGACGGTGACCAGGGAGCGCGGCGGCTGGCAGGTAAGCTTCCACCTCGTGCGCTATGACTGGGAACGAACGGCCCGCTATGCCGAGGAAAACGGCCGTGCCGACTGGGCCAGGGCGCTGCGCAGCGGTCATGCCTGAAGCGCGCCTCGGGGCTCGACTGCCCTGGCGCCAGGGCATCGGTCGTTCGAACCGGCGGTCGCCGAAATCGTCGAGGCCGGTTTTTGGGGCCTCTCAACGTAGCGGAGCGAACTGAACAATCTGGAGGCATCCTTGCTGCCAACCGGCCTTCGCCCTGTCTAAAACTCAAACTGACCGCGCGGCCCCGTCGATGCTGCAAAATGCGTGGGCAGCATCCTGCAGCAATCCGGCGAAGCCACGGATCGGCGATCGTGATGCCCGGTCGACCGGCTCGCCATTTGACAATCGGGTGGCAGCGGCGCAGGCGGTGCCGGTATGTCGAGATAGAAAAGAAATGGAGAAACGGTGACGGCCAGCCCCCAATGCTGCGTGGCAGGATGCCGGTGTCGCGACGGTGGCATCCGCAGCATTCGAAGGCCGACCACCTAGCCCAGATGGCCATACGCTTGCTGACCGCGATCCTCGTTCTGCTGGGACTGCTCATGGCTGCGCCCTCGCAGGCGCTTGCCCAGTTCCGGGTGCCCGAAGCGCCCGATACTGCCGCCGAAACCGCCGACCCGCTGGAGCGGGAGACGCCGCGCTCGGCGGTAACCGCCCTCATCAGCGCCCTGGCCAAGCAGGATTACGATCTTGCGGGCAATTATTTCGCACTCGACGATGACGACCCCGCAGAAGGCGCCCGGCTGGCGCGCGCGCTGCAGGCCTCGCTAGACGCCGGGGGACAGCTGGTGCCGTTCGCGGAACTGTCGAACGAACCGGCGGGCGCGATCCAGGACGGGCTGGCACCCGATCTGGAACGGATCGGCACGCTGGGCGGCACCGAGCAGGTACCGATCCTGCTGTCCCGGTCGCAGCCATCGACCGCAGGGGAAGCAGAACCCGAACCCGCGCCCGAACCGCAAGGCGTATGGCGCATCTCCGAAGAGACGATAGCCGACCTTGAAGGGGCCGGCCAGCTCACAGAGCCCCTGCCCCAAGGCAATCTGCTGATCGCCGGTGCGCCGCTGACCGACTGGGCCAAGCTGTTCGGGCTGCTGCTGGCGGTGTTCTTGCTGTTCTACCTGCTGTCCGCCGCGATCCTGTGGGCGCTGCGCCGCATGGTCTCGGATCCCGAGGATAACAGCCTCTACCGCTTCCTCTATGCGGCTCTGCCCCCGTTCAGCCTGTTGCTTGCGGTCGTGTCGTTCAGGGTGTGGGGCAGCGAGGCACCGGTCGCGATCGTCGCCCGCCAGGTCATGCTGCGCTATATCGGCATCCTTGCCTGGCTTGCGCTGGCGTGGTTCGCGATCCGGCTGGTCGATGCCATCGCGCGCAAGCTGACCAGCAGGCTGGACGCGCGCGAGCGGCGCCAGGCGGCATCGGCGGTCAGCCTGGCCCGGCGGGCAAGCAAGCTGATGATCATCGCGATCGCGGTGGTGGCGATCCTCGACACGGTGGGCATCAATATCACCACCGGGCTGGCGGCGCTGGGCATCGGCGGCATCGCGCTGGCGCTGGGCGCGCAGAAGACGATCGAGAACCTGGTCGGCAGCGTCACCGTGGTGGCGGACCGGCCCATCCAGGTCGGCGATTTCTGCCAGGTAGGCGACGTGCTTGGCACGGTGGAGGACATCGGCATACGCTCGACCCGCATCCGCACGCTGGAACGCACGATCGTGACGATCCCCAATGGCGATTTCTCCTCCCTCCAGATCGAGAATTATTCGCAGCGCGACCGCTTCCTGTTCAGGCCGGTCATCGGGCTGGAATACGGCATCACCGCCGCGCAATTGCGGCAGGCCCTTGCGATCATAGAGGACGTGCTGGCCCAGCACCCGCTGGTCGCCGAGGATCCGCGCCGCGCCCGGCTGGACAAGTTCGGCGCAAGCTCGCTCGACATCGAGGTCTTCGCCTATATCGAGGTGTCGGATTATGTCGAAAGCCTCGATCACCGGCAGGACCTGCTGATGACGATCTTCGAGAAGCTGGAAGAGGCCGGGCTGTCGATCGCCTATCCGACGCAGACGCTCTACCTGCGCCGAGACGCTGGGCGGGATTAGCCGGCGCTTCGTTCGTCCGGGTGCTTGCGCCGGCGCGCGGGACGCGGCAATCGCGTGCGATGCGAATAGCCCTCTTCGAACCCGAGATTGCCGGGAATGTCGGCGCGGTCCTGCGCCTATGCGCCTGCCTTGGGACACCGGTGGACCTGATAGAGCCGATGGGCTTCGCGTGGGACGATCGGCGGGTACGGCGCACGGCCATGGATTACATCGACCATGTCGAATTCACGCGGCACGCCGGTTTCGAACCCTTCAGGGCATCGCTCGGCAGGCAGAGGCTGGTGCTGTTCACGACCAAAACCCGCGAATCCGCCTACGACTTCCGGTTTCGCCCCGACGACGTGTTGCTGTTCGGCAAGGAAAGCGCAGGTGTCCCGCCATCCGTGGCCGAGGCCTGCGATGCGCGCATCCGCATCCCGATGCGCGCCGAGGTGCGGTCGATGAACCTTGCGACCACGGCGGCCCTGGCGCTGGGCGAGGCCTTGCGGCAGACGGCAGGCCTGCCGGGCTGATTTGGCGACGCGCCTGCGCTCTTGCCCTGCAACGCCAGGACCGCGATGAATGAGCCATGGGATTGCTTGAACATCTGGTCATCGCCTTGATCGTGCAGTTCGTCATGGCGCGGCTTACCGGCAACTGGTGGCTGGGCGCGGCCCTCGCCTCGGCCTATTTCTTCGGGCGTGAAATCGCGCAGGCCGAATATCGCTGGATCGAACTATATGGCGGCGGGCTGCGATCCAACATGCCGTGGTGGGGCCCGCTGGACCTTCGGGTGTGGACTACGCTCGACCAATGGCTCGACTGGATCGGGCCCCTCGTTGCCACGGTCCTGATCGCATGGGCCAGGGAAAGGCGAACCGCGGCGGACTAGGCCCCGCCGTCCCGGCGCGCTGCCGAAGGTTTACAACCGACCCGCAACGCAGCACTGAGCGCGGCGGCGAGGATTGTGCCTCGCCCGTTTCAACCGCATTCCTTTCGGAGAGCAGATGCAGTTCCAGCTTCCGCCCGGTTTCTACACCTCCGACACGATCGCCTCGCTCGCGCTGATCCTGACCCTGATGGCGGTGCGGGTGATCGCGGGCCGCGCGCTGCGGCGGCGCGACAATCTGACCGAGACCGTGGCCCGGCGCTGGTCGGCCAATGTGCGCAACGTGCTGGTGCTGGTCGCGGTGATCGGCCTGATCATGATCTGGGCCCCGCAATTGCGGACCTTCGCGCTGTCGCTGACCGCCGTTGCGGTGGCGATCGTGGTGGCGACCAAGGAACTGATCCTGTGCTTTTCCGGCGCGGCGTTCCGGACCTTCACCCGCGCCTTTTCGGTGGGAGACATCGTCGAGATCGGATCGTCCAAGGGCGAGGTCGTCGATCTCTACCTGCTGGCCCTGCGGCTGAGGGAATTCGACGAGCGCGACGGATCGATCGCGCCCACGGGGCGGACGCTGATCCTGCCCTACAGCCTGCTGTTCTCCTCGCCCGCCAAGGTGCTGCCGCATGCCGCGATCGGGCTGACCCACAGCTTCACCATGACCTTCGATCCCGACGTCGACATCTTCGCCCTGCGGCAGCAGCTTGAGGATGTCGCCGCCCGCGCGCTGGAAGGGGCCGGGCAGCGCGCCGTGCCCGGTACCGGCGGTCCGCCCCCGCAAAGCCGGCTGCGCTTCCGCACCAGCGATATCGGCAAGTACCGCGTGGAAGTCAGCATCGCCGGATGCACCCAGCCCCGGCAGGCTGAAAACGCAGTGGCCTGCGCGATCGGATCGTTCGTCCATTCACGCATCGGGTCGGCCGACAAGGAACAGTCATCCGCGGCTTCCGGGGCCTGATCGCACCGCCACGAACGCCGCGCGAAGCATCGCTTTGCGGGGTAGCGGCTTAACCATTCTTTCACCACGGATTCGCTAGTTGGGGCCATGCAACTACTGGCCCTTTCCTGATGCAGACCATCCTTGTCGCCGACGACGAACCGCTCATGCGCGACCTCCTCGAATTCCGTCTTTCGCAGCGCGATTACCGCCCGGTAACCGCGAACGACGGGCGCGAGGCGTTGGCAAGGCTGGAGGATTCGGATCCCGATGCGGTTGTGCTCGATGCGATGATGCCGGTGCATGACGGGTTCGAGGTTCTGCGCCGCATGCGCGCCTCCGCCCGCCATGCCAATACGCCCGTCATCATGCTGACCGCCCGCCGCGCCGAAAAGGACATCGTCGGCGCGCTGGAGATCGGTGCGAACGACTACCTCGTCAAACCCTTCATGCCAGAGGAACTGCTGGCCCGACTCGCCCGGCTGTTGAAGAACGGCTGATGCGCCGCCCCCTCGCCGCCGTGATGGCGGCCGTCGCTGCGCTTGCGGTCCAGGCCGCCCCCGCCCTCGCGCAGGACAGCGTGTACGACCGCGCCGTGGCCGCGCGGCTGGCGGGCGATCCGGCGCGGGCCATCTCGCTGCTGCAACCCTGGCTGGCCGCGCATCCCGGCGATGCCGACGCGCTGGTTCAGTACGGCTATGCCCTGCTGGCGCTTGGCGAATACGACCGGGCGGAGCAGGCCTTTGCCGACACGTTATCCCTCGCCCCCGATTACGCCGATGCCCGCGAGGGCATGGCGCTAGCCGCCGCGCGCCGGTCCAATGGCACTGCCGCGCGCCGCAGCTTCATCCTGGCCGAAGGCGCCCTCAGCGATCTCGACCGCGGTCAGCGTGACTGGCACGAGCTGGGCCTCGCCGCCTCGCTAACCGCTGGAGAGCGCAGCACGCTCGACCTGCGCGGCAACTGGTACGAACGCTTCGGCATTCGCGACAGCGAGTTCGGCGCATTGCTGACGCACCGCGCGGGACAGGATCTGTGGCTCAGGGTCGGAGGTTCCTTTGCGCCCGACGCCGATTTCCGGCCCGAGGTCGGGGCGAGCGCGGGCCTCGACTATCGCTTCGCGCACCATAGCGTCGCGAGCATCGACGCCGGCTGGCAGCAGTTTCCCGCGCAGACCATCTGGACCCTGCGGCCCGGCTTCACCCAATATCTCGGCGGCGGCCAATATTCCGTCACCCTGCAGGCAAGCGCCGCGGCGGCAAGCCGGCGCGACGTGCTGGTAGGTGCCAGCGTGCGGGGCGATTATTTCGCCGGCGACCGCACGCGGTTCTTCGCGGGCGCTGCGTCTGGGCCGGAAACCGACCTCGGCATCGTGCGCCAGACGACCAGCCTGTTCTTCGGCGGCGAAGTCGCGCTGGGCGGCGATGTCTCGCTGCTCGGCAGCGCGGGACGTGAATGGAGCGGCATCGGCGCAGACCGCAGCGAAGCCCGCATCGGACTGAAGCTGCTGCTGTGACGGCGCTGCTGACCCTGTGGTACCTGTCCCTTGCCTTGTGCGTGCTGGCAGTGCTGGCGGTGCTCGCGCTGCTGGCGGCGCGCGTGGCGGCGGGGCGCTTTACCGGACGGCGCGAGGATGCGCGCCGCCGCCTGCTGCCGGTGATGCTGGGCGGCGATCCCGACCATCTGCAGCGATTGTACGGTACCGATCTGGCAGTTGCCGCCGACCTTACCGGCGAACTGGCCGAGATGACGCGCGGCAGCGAACGCGATGCCCTGCTGGCCCGCGCGGCGGCGCTGGGCGTGACCGACCTGCTGCTGCGCCGCCTGCGTTCGTGGTCGCCGCAGGTGAGGCTGCACGCGGTGGAAGCGCTGGCACAGTTTCCCGGCGGCCATGATTACAGCATGGTCGCGCTCGACGACTGCAATCCCGATGTCCGCCTTGGCGCAGCGCTGGCATTGGCGCAATGCGGCACGTCGCCCGATCCGCTGACCGTCGTGGGCAAGCTCAAGGCGGGCGAGGAGGAGCATTCGCTGCTGCTCGTCTCGCTGATGCGAGACCTGGCCGACGCCGATTCCGAAGCGGTCGCCAGCCTGATGTTCGACGATAACCTGTCGCACCGCGTGAAATTCGCGGCGCTCGAGGCTTTGTCGGATCGCGGCGGCGAATATGCACCGCTGCTCGCCTATATGGTGCGCGAAACCGCGCAGCATCCGGAATGGCAGCCCCGCCTGTTTCGCGCCCTGGGCCGCACCGGCCACCCAGCCGGGGCCGAGGCGATCGTCGCCGGGCTTCATGACGCGAACTGGATCGTGCGCTCCGCTGCGGCCGAGGCGGCGGGCCGGGCCAGGCTGGCGCAGGCCGCCGACCGGCTGGCCGCGATGCTGTGCGACGACCATTTCTGGGTGCGCTACCGCGTCAGCGAGGCGCTGCTGCGACTGGGCCCGCGCGGCATCGCCACGCTGCGCGCCGCAAGCGAAAGCCGCAATCCCGTCGTCAGCGCGGCGGCATCGAAAATGCTGGCCGAGGGGAAAGCCGCGTGACGGCCCTAGCCCTCGCCGATCCGTCCGACTGGATGGTCGCCTCTGCCGAGGGGATCGCGCTGGTCGTGATCGTCACCGGCCTGCTGCAGACGATGTTCTGCTTCGTGCTGCTGCTCTATGCCGCGGCGGCGCTGGGCACGCGTTCGCCCGTTCATCGCAGCGCGACCCTGTGGCGCCGCTATTCGGACCAGGCGCCCGCGATCTCGGTCCTCGCCCCCGCTTATAACGAAGAGCTTTCCATCGTCGAGAGCACGCGCAGCCTGCTGGCGCTGCAATATCCGGATTTCGAGGTGATCGTGATCAACGACGGGTCGAAGGACGGCACGCTGGCGCGCATGACCGGCGAATTCGGCCTGACGCAGGTGGACCGCTTCGTCGACTGGAGCGTCGATCACGCGCCGATCCGCGGTTTCTATGCCTCTCCGCGCTTTCCCCGGCTGCTGGTGGTGGACAAGGAAAACGGCGGCAAGGCCGACGCGCTGAACGCGGGCATCAATTGCAGCCGCACCGCGCTGTTCTGCGCGATCGATGCCGACTCGGTACTGGAATCCGATGCGCTGCTGCGCGTGGTGCGCCCCTTCGTGGACGAGCCCGAACTGACCATCGCGGCGGGCGGCACGATCCGCATCGCCAATGGCTGCAAGGTGGATTCCGGCCGGATCAGCGCCATCGCGCTGCCGCGCAATTTCCTCGCGCTGGTGCAGATCGTCGAATATCTGCGCGCGTTCCTGATGGCGCGTGTCGGGCTGGGCAAGATGCAGGCGCTGACGGTCATATCGGGCGCGTTCGGCCTTTTCCGCCGCCGCCACGTGGTCGAGGTCGGCGGCTATAGCCACGGCACGGTGGGCGAGGACATGGAGCTGGTCATCAAGCTGCACCGCCTGATGCGCGAGCAGAAGCAGGATTATCGCATCGAGTTCGTGGCCGAACCGGTCTGCTGGACCGAATGCCCCGACAGCCTTGCCGTGCTGGGCCGCCAGCGCGCACGCTGGCAGCGCGGGGCGCTGGAATGTTTCGCCAAGCACCGGGTGATGCTGTTCAACCCGCTCTATGGCCGGATCGGCATGGTGGGCTTCGGCCACATCCTGCTGGTCGACGTACTGGGCCCGCTGCTGGAAGTGCTGGGCTATGTGCTGGTACCGCTGCTTTGGGGGCTGGGGCTGCTGGCGCTGCCGTGGTTGCTTGCGTTCCTGGCGGTGACCTTCATGCTGGGCGTGTTCCTGTCGGTCGCCACGCTGGTGCTGGAAGAAATCCAGCTGCGCCGCTTCCCCAAGGCGCGCGAGCTGGCGATACTGGCCGTGATCGCGGTGGCCGAGAACTTCGGCTATCGCCAGCTGTCGAATATCTGGCGCCTGCAGGGATGGTGGCAGTTCATGCGCAAGCAGCAGGGCTGGGGCGCGATGACGCGCAAGGGTTTCGCGGCCGCCTAGCCGTCCAGCCGCGCCAGCAAAAGGTCGAGCATGGCCGCATCCGCCGCGTAATCGCCCGCCTCGGCGCTTTCCTCCAGCCGGGCCGCAGCATCGCCGATGGCGGGATGCCCCAGCATCGGGGCGATGCCGGCCAGGCGGTGGGCATGGAGGACGATGGCGGGACGATCGGCGTCTGCCACGGCCTGGGCGACCGCGCGGCGGTATTCGCCCGCGCTGGCCGCGAACCGCGCCGCCAGCTGCGTCATGCGGGCCTGCAAAGTCTCGCTCACCCGGCAATCTCGCGCACGCGCGCGGCCAGGGTCATCGGATCGAAGGGCTTGGCGATCACGCCGATCGCATCCATCGTCGCAAAATTGTGCAATTCGCTGCGCTGGGCGCGCGCCGTGATGAAGATCACCGGCAGCGTCCTGTAGCGATCCATCGTCCGCAACCGCGAAAGCAGCGCCGGCCCGTCTATGTGCGGCATCATCACGTCGAGCAGGGCAAGGTCGGGCAGCCATTCCTCCATCACAGCCAGCGCATCCGCCGCCGATGCCGCGGTACGGATCTCCATTTCGGGATCGAGGCCCAGCGCGATCTCGGCAATTTCGCGGATGTCGCTTTCGTCATCGATATAGAGCACGCGCATCAGGCAGCCTTTTTCGCGCGGCGAGCGACCAGCGCCATGGTGGTGTCCACCAGATCCTCGACCGAAGCGCGGCTCTTGACCAGCAGGCGGTCGGCCATGCTGGTGTCGCGATTATCCTCGACCGCGGTGAACAGTACCAGCGGCAACGCCGGATATTCACGGCGCAAGGCGGCGGCAAGATGCAGCCCGTCCTCCGCCACCAGCGAGATGTCGATGATGACGGCAGCGGGCTTGTGCCTTGCCAGCGCGGCCCGCGCCTCGGCCACGGTGGACACCGGCATCGCGCGCGCCTTGCCCGCAAAGGCGCTGGCGACGACGCTCAGCGTATCGGCATCGTCGTCGAGGTGCAGCACCAGCGGCAGCCGCCTGTCGCCCGCCGAGCGTTCGGACAGCGACCGGTCCTTCACCAGCGGGATGTGGAAGTGGAAGACGGCCCCGCCGCCATCGCGGTCGGCAAAGCCGATGTCGCCGCCGTGCAGCCGCGCAATCTCGCGCGCGATAGACAGGCCCAGCCCGGTCCCGCCCTTGGCGCGGCTGTCGGACGCGTCGGCCATCGCGAACTTGGTGAAGATGCGCGTGCGGAAATCGGCCGGAACCCCCATGCCGCGGTCCGACACCTCGATCCGGGCATGACGGCCCTGCTGGATGCAACTGATCAGCACCGTCTCTCCGGCAGGCGAATGCTTGATCGCGTTCGATACAAGATTGGTCAGCAATTGCTCCAGCCGGTCCGGATCGCCCGTGATGCACTGCGGCCAGGGCGGCAGCACCACCTTCAGGTTCACGCCGTGCTGTTCGGCAAAGCTGGTAATCGCCTCCTGCGTGCGGCGTACCAGCGGGCCGACATGCATGCGGCGCGTGTCGAATTCCATCTTGCCCGATTCGATCTTGTCGATGTCGAGGATGTCGTTGATCAGCCTTACCAGCCGCTCGCAATTGGCATGGGCGATGCCGATCAGGCGGCGGGTCCTGTCCTCAAGCGGTCCCGCCGCGCCGCCCATCACCAGGCCCAGCGACCCGCCGATCGAGGTCAGCGGCGTGCGCAGTTCGTGGCTGACGGTCGAAACGAATTCGGTCTTCATCCGCTCTGCCCGCTTGCGGTGAGAGATGTCGCGGATCGAGGCGATGAAGCGCGGTGCATGCTCGTCCTCGTCCCCGCCCTCGACGCGGCTGATGGCCACCTCGGTCTCGAATATCTCACCGTCGGAGCGTCGACCGACGAATTCCTGCCGCCGTCCCGCGCCATCGGCACCCGCCACGCCGACCGTCGCCAGCCAGGCCCGCGATTCCGCCAGCGTATAGTCGTGCTCCATCAGGATCAGGTTGTGCCGACCGAACAGCTCGTCGCGGCCATAGCCGAACATGCGGCTGATACTGGGGTTGATCCGCAGGATGCGCCCTTCCCCGTCCAGCCACAGCATGCCGTCGACCGCCCCGTCGAACATCGCCATCTGCCGCCTGGCAAGCAGCTCGACCCTGCCAAGCGCCCGGCGGCGGTAGCGGAAGGATTCGCTGACCAGCAAGGTGACAAACGCCAGCAACAGCGCGACCCCGACCAGCAGCAGGGTGATCGCAGTCTCGACCCCCTTTCGCGAAGCGGTTCCGGCGCGGGTCAGCTGCGATAGTCTCGCGGCTTCCTCTGCATCCATCCGCGCGATCGAGGCGCGGATCGAATCCATGATATGCCGCCCGCGCGCGGTCGCGATCCTCTCGCGCGCACGGTCGGCCCGCCCGGCACGCACGTCCTGCATGTTGACCGCGGCATTGGCGAGCTTGGCGTCGGACAGGTCGAGCAGCCGGTCGATCTGTGCCAGCCGCCGCTCGTCCGCCCCCTCCCTCAGCTGCGCGAAGCGCGCGTCGCGATGGGGCAGCGCGCCCAGATAGGGTTCCAGGAAATCGGGATTGCCGGTCAGCACATAACCCCGGATCCCGGTCTCCACGTCGAGATGCAGCGCGAGCAATTGGGCAAGCTGGTCGCGGGTTTCCACCGTGCGCTCTGCCGTGGCGACGTAATCGGTCACCTCCTCGAACTCATCCGCGATCAGGAAATGCACGCTGAGCAGCGAGGACGGCACCACCAGCAGCGCGAACGCCACGACGATGCGGTGAACGACGGGCGAGACTGGACGGAATGGCACGGTGCGATCACACTCTGAAAAGGACATTCGCACGATGAACGAAGATCGTTGAGGAATACTGAATTCGCAGTGCCGTAAACGCGGGTGACGCGCCGGGATCGCGTATTGGGCGAACCGTCAGAATTCTAATTATGGTAGCGCTACCTCTTGACCGTGCGGGCGCGTCAAGGCACTGGTCTTCCATAGAACAATCGACGGCACCCTGGCCGCCAGTGGAGAGCAAGCCCCGTGAACAATCGTCTCGCACGTTTCGCCGTGCCCATGGTCATCAGCCTGGCGGCACTGGCCGCCGGGTGCGCCGCGCCCATGGCGCAGGACCAGGCCGCATCCGCACCCGCGCCGGCCGGCCAGCCCGCCTATCTCGACACCTCGCTCGATTTCGAGGCGCGCGCGCAGGATCTCGTCTCGCGCATGACGCTGGAGGAGAAGGCCCGCCAGGCCGGTCACACCGCGCCGCCGATCCCGCGGCTGAAGGTTCCGGGCTATAACTGGTGGAACGAGGGGCTGCACGGCGTGGCCCGCGCCGGCATCGCCACCGTCTTTCCGCAGGCCATCGGCATGGCGGCGACGTGGGACACCGATCGGATGCACGAAAGCGCGACGATCATCTCGGACGAATTCCGCGCCAAATATCTCGACACGCTGCAGCCCGACGGGTCGAGCGGGTTCTACCAGGGGCTGACCGTGTGGTCGCCCAACATCAACATCTTCCGCGATCCGCGCTGGGGTCGCGGGCAGGAAACCTATGGCGAGGATCCGGTCCTGACCGGCGAGATCGCCAATGCCTTCATCGGCGGGCTGCAGGGCGACGATCCGAAATATTACAAGACGATCGCCACGTCGAAGCATTACGCCGTGCACTCGGGCCCCGAATGGGGCCGGCACGAGCAGGATTTCCACCCCAGCGCCCGCGACCTTGAGGAAACCTATCTGCCCGCGTTCCGCAAGACCGTGATCGAGGGCGAGGTCGGCTCGATCATGTGCGCCTATAACGCGCTCTATGGCATCCCGGCCTGCGCCAGCGAGTTCCTGATGGAGGAGCGGCTGCGCAACGACTGGGGCTTCGACGGCTATGTCGTCACCGATTGCGGCGGCGCGGCCAATATCTACCGCGAGGATGCGCTGGCCTATGAACTCGACCGGGTGAAGGGCGTCGCGCTGGGCTTCAAGGCCGGCATGGACGTCATCTGCGGCGATTATCGCAACGAGCTGACGACCGAGCCAGAGCAGATCGTCGAGGGTGTGCAGACCGGCGTATTGCCGATAGAGGTGCTCGACCGCGCGCTGGTCCGCCTGTTCACCGCGCGCATGAAGCTGGGCATGTTCGATCCTTACGAAACCCTGCCCTGGGCCGACATCACGGCACAGGAGTTCGACACGCCCGAACACCGCGCCAAGTCGCTCGAGATGGCAAAAGCCTCGATGGTGCTGCTCAAGAACGAAGGCAATCTGCTGCCGATCACAGATGCGCCGCGCCGCATAGCGGTGCTGGGCCCCAATGCGGACAGTTTCGACACTCTGGTCGGCAATTACTATGGCACGCCGGGCGATCCGGTGACGGTGCTGGACGGGCTGCGGGCGCGTTTTCCGGACAGCCAGATCGACTATCTGCAGGGCACCGGCCTGATCGGCGCGCCCGAGGCCGATGTCGATGCCTCGGTCCTGTGCGCCGATGCGGCATGCACCCGCCAGGGCTTGACGGCGGAGCATTTCGACAACGTCAATCTGGAAGGCACGCCGACCGAGACGAGTGTCGAGGAGCGCCCCTATGTGCAATGGCGCAGCGACGGCCGCGAGACGTCGATCCGCTGGACCGGCTTCATCAAGGCGCCCGAAACCGGCACCTATAATTTCCGCTTCGCATCCGAAAACGGCTACCGCGTCTATGTGGACGGCAAACCGGTGGTCGAGGAATGGGGCGTGGGCGACGCGCCCTCTATCCTGTCGGGCACCACGACGCTTGAGGCCGGGAAGATCTATCCGATCCGGGTGGAGGCCTGGCAGCGCGGCCAGCGCGGGGAGCAGTGGCTGGTGTGGAACCGCCCCGGCGACACCGGCGCGCGCGCGGTCGAAGCGGCGCGCAATGCCGATTTGGTGATCTTCGTCGGCGGGCTTTCCGCCCGGATCGAGGGCGAGGAAATGCGCGTCGAGGCCGAGGGCTTCTCGGGCGGCGACCGCACCAGGATCGACCTGCCCAAGCCGCAGCAGGACCTGTTGCAGCAGGTACAGGCGGTCGGCAAGCCGACGGTGCTGGTGCTGATGAACGGCAGCGCGCTGGCCGTGAACTGGGCGGACCAGAACGTGCCCGCCATCGTCGAGGCGTGGTACCCCGGCGGCAGCGGCGGCCACGCTGTCGCGCAGCTGATCGCGGGCGACTACAGCCCCGCCGGACGCCTGCCGGTGACCTTCTATCGCGATCTGGACGATCTGCCCGCCTTTACCGATTATTCGATGCGGAACCGTACCTACAAGTACCACAAGGGCGAAGTGCTCTATCCCTTCGGCCACGGGCTCAGCTACACCAGCTTCGCCTATTCGAACCCGGTGGCATCGGTGAACACGGATGGCTCCGTCACCGTCGCGGTCGAGGTCGCCAATACCGGCGCGATGGACAGCGACGAGGTGGTGCAGCTCTATCTCTCGCGGCCCGGCATGCCGGAACAGCCGATCCGCTCGCTCGCCGCCTTCGACCGCATCCATCTGGCGCAGGGCGAGACGCGCACGGTCAGCTTCACGCTGGACGAGCGCGACCTGAGCACCGTCGATGCACAGGGCGTGCGCGCGGTGCGCCCCGGAGAGGTCAATCTGTGGCTTGGCGGCGGCCAACCGGTGTCGCGGCCGGGCCTCGCAGCGGCTCCGGGTGCGGCGACCAGCTTCACGATCACCGGACCGGTGCGGGTCCTGCCCAAGTAGGGATCGCACCGGGTCGCAGCGGACAAAAGCATAAGGCGTGCGGGCCGTGGCACAGTCGCCACGGCCCGAACGCGGATGGATGGATGGGGTGACAACATGATCAAGCAAGGCATGGCGCTGGCAAGCGCGTTCGGGCTGGCTGCCTGCGCGAGCGTCCCGGCATCCGACATCGCTTCCGGCAGTGCCTTCGCCCCGGATTGCCCGGCGGTCGCCACCTTCCTGGACAGCGCGGTGACGCAGGGCCGCACGGTGGGCGCATCGGCCCTGATCTGGAAGGACGGCCGCGAGCTGTGCTTCGAACGCGCGGGCCTTGCCTCGCGCGAGGACGACCGTGCGTTCGAGCGTGATACGCTGGTCCAGATCTTCTCGATGACCAAGCCTGTCACCGGCATCGCGCTGATGCAGCTTTGGGAGCAGGGTCGGTTCGGGTTGGACGATCCGCTGTACTGGCATCTTCCCGAATACAGGAATTTGAAGGTCGCGACCGGGATCGGCAGCGACGGCGAACCGGTGCTGCGCGATCCCTCGCGCCCGCCGACGATCCGCGATGTGCTGCGCCATACCGCGGGTTTTACCTATGGCGGATCGCAGGAACCGGCGGATGTCGTCTGGGAACGCTTGCAGCCGCTGTCGGCCGACAACACGCTGGCCGAATTCTCGCAGAAGATGGCGCAGGTGCCGCTGCTGGCCGATCCGGGTACGCGCTGGGTCTATTCCGCCAGCGTCGACGTCCAGGCCCGGCTTGTCGAGGTGCTTTCGGGCATGGCATTCGACGACTATGTCGCCGCGCACATCTTCACCCCGCTGGGCATGACCGACAGCGCGTGGAAGCGCGACAGCGGCGATCTTGACCGTCTTGCCCGCATCTATGTCGCTGATGAGAACGGCGCCTTGTCCCCCATGCCGCGCGAAGCATGGCTCAATGCGAATTTCGCCGGAAAACCCATGACGATGGGCGGCGCGGGGATCGTCACCACGGTCGACGATTACATGCGCTTTGCCCGCATGCTGCTGAACGAAGGCGAGTTGGACGGCCGCCGCATCCTGAAGCCCGAGACGATCCGTCTGATGTCGACGGACATGCTCGACCCGCGCATCCCGGCGGAAAACCGCATGTGGCTGCCGACCAAGGGAACGGGCGGCTTCGGCCTCGACTTCTTCGTGCGCACCGCCCCGCCGCAGTCGCCGGAAGAGAACAGGGGCACGGTCGGCGAATTCTTCTGGGACGGCCTGCCGTCGATGCTGTTCTGGGTCGATCCGGCGCAGGACATGGCGGTCGTGTTCGCGACCCAGAAGGTGCCGTTCGACAATGCGCTACACCACGATTTCCGCGATGCCGTGTACGGCGCGGACTACTCCGGCATGCCGCCCGAGTAGGCCCGTGGCAGTCGGGGCTGGCCGCGGCCGCCCGACTGCCACGCCGGACCGGCAGCGCGCCCGTCAATCGGCGGGCGCCGCCTTTCCCCCGTAGAGCGCGTCCGCCGCCAGGGCCAGGAACATGTAGTTCGTTGCCCCGCCGCCCATCACATATTCGCCCTGCTGCCAGAAATAGGGCCATTCCTTAAGCTCGGGCAAATCCGGCCGCACGAGATTGGTGCCTGAAATGACGCCCCCCGGGATATACGACCAGTCGGCCCGGTTGACGCCATAGGCCACGGTCGCGGATTGCGCGCCGACGCCCGACACGAAGCTGGCGCGGTTTTCCCCCGGATGGACGCCAAGCACGAAGTTCAGCGCGCTCAAGAAGCCGTCCGTCGACGTGGCTTCGGGCCAGCCCTTGTGGAAGAACCATTGGCGCACGCCAAGCGACTGGATGGTCCAGCCCGCACCCCAGATTTCGGGTTCGTACGGGACGCCATAGGGGCTGTCAGTGCGGGCGCTCTGCTCCACCTTGCGCTGATGTTCGGCGACCGCCGCTGCCAGCCGCTGGCGAAAGCCCGCGGGCAGGCGATTCTCGATTGATGCCAGCCGCCATCCGCTGTCGGCAATATCCTCGATGATCGCGCCCTCCATCGCGGCAAGCTGCGCGATATAGGCCTCGTCTCCGGTCGATTGCGCAAGCTCCGCCAGCGCGAAGGTCTTGTTCGATACGTTCTGCGATCGGTCCAGCGCCTGCGCCGCGATGGCGCTTGCGGCGTCGATGGCCTCCTGCCCCAGCGGCGACCCCTTGGCCCGCATCACCCGGCCCGCCGCAGCTAGCCCGCCGGCGACATAGAGCTCGCGGTCGGGATTATCCTCGGTAAAGACCCAGCGGTCGTCCCACGCGATCGGATTGCCGCTGGTGTCCAGGCCGAGGCCATCGACGGGCTTTCTAGAGATATTATCGGTGTGGTTCGCCGCGTCCCCCAGCATGACATAGGCGCGCAGGCTTGGCGTGATGATGCCGCGGTACAGCCTGCCCAGCGAGCGATAGCCGCCCAGCACGCTGAGAAGCCCATGCTCGATCTGCTGGACCGCGTCATTGACGCCGTCCGGGTCGTGGATCTCGACCAGCCGGTTCGCCTGGTCGATGGTGGTCGCGTCATAATCGAGGTCGAATTCCTCGACCATCTTGGCGAGCATCCAGGTCGTGCCGATCTGCGATTCCACGCGCAGATCGTAGTCGCCCGCGTCATGCCACCCGCCGCGGTCGAGCCCGGGCACCATGTCGCCCGGCTCGTACCCGGTCAGCGTGGAGGGTCCCTGAACGTACCCGTCGATATGGTTCAGCCCGGTCGGGGCCATCAACGCATCGTCTAGGTGGTCGAGTCCGTGCCAGATCCGGTATTTCTCGTTCACGCGCATGTGACACATCTGCACGGGCAGGAAATATTCCAGCGTCGGCTGCCAGGCGTGGCGCGAATAGACCAGCGGATCGATGCGGAACGTGTTCGAGGTCGCGCCGCCGTACTCGATCTCGTACAGGCCGGGCACCTTAACCGCGCTGAAGTCCAGCAGCGCATAATCATAGCGCAGGAAGTCGCCCCATTGGTCGGGCACGGCCGACAGTACCGGCTCGCGGCCCTGCGCAGTCAGGCGGTAGAGCGTCGCCTCGCCTGCAGTGGCGCTGCCGGCGGCCGTCTCTATCACCGCGCGCTTGGGCTGGGCGGGCGCGTAGCCAAGCTGCGAGACCTGGATGACCGGCTGATAGCTCCAGTCGGCCACGGTCTTCGGCGTGACGATCCACTCCACCGCGTTTTTGGTCGCGCCGGCGGGGATCGGCGTGCGGACGATGTACCAGCCGTTGTTATGCGCCGATCGCCCGTCGATCAGCTGCAGCTCGCCCGCTCCGACATTGCGGAAGCTGATGCGCTGCAATGCGCTTTCAGGCGCGACGGTCAGCAGCTGGCCGCTCGCCAGCGGCGCGGCGAGCGCCTGATCGTTGGGATCCTGCACCGGCCCATTCGCCTGGACATTGCGCGGAACGGCCACCGTCCCGCCGCTTGCCGTGACCATCGGACCTTCGGGCTGGCGGTTGAACAGCCCGGCAGCGTCATCCATCAGCCAGGCCTTGCCGAACAATTCGCCCGGAAAAAGCTCCATGTTGAAGCCCACTCGCCCGACCCATTCGGGCGGCAGTGGCTTGTCGAGATCGACCGTGATGCGAAACGCACCTCCGTCGGACGGCGTGACGGACACGGTATAGGCCAGATCGAGATCGGGATAGAAGATCGGGTTGAAGCCGCGTCCGTCTTTGGCAGGATCGGGGTAGGACAGCGTCTGCCGGATGGTGCCGGTCGCCGGATCGATGGTCCGCTCGCCCGCGGAGATCGGCATGGGGGACCATTGGCCGGGCTCGGGCTCAAGCCGCACGTCTCCGTTGGCGGCAACCCTGCGGCCGTGCTGTATGATCGTGACGCCGGTCTGGTGGCCATCGGGATAGATGTCGTCGAACACGATCACGTCCAGCGCATGCGCGCTGAGATAGCCCTTGTCCTCGTCGAGCGTCAGTTCGGCCTGCTTATCCGGTCCGGCTGCCAGCAGCAGCGGTGCGCCTGCCAGCAGCAGAAGCTTGCGATATGTCACCCGGTGTTTCCTCCCCCGATCGTTGCATCGGAACCTAGCGTGCCAGGCGCGTTATGCAAAAGCGGAAACGCCAATGGATGCCGTAACGTCGACTGCAATTCGGCCTTCGGCATTCCGGTTGGATGAAGGGCTTACCCGGAGGGAAATGACGGCTGGCCTGGGCATCTCGGTATATGGACCGGAGACGGCCTGCCCATGGAATTGATTGCGGACTTCCGGGATCGATCATCCGGAAGCTGACGGTCGGCGACCGGCGTTAGGTCCGGTCGATATCGACCTCGGTGCGGGTCAGTTCGATTTCCCTGCTGTCGGTGACGGTGCGTTTCGTGCGGCGGAGGTGGATTTCCTCGCGCAGTACCATTTCGATCGTGACCTTCAGCCGTTCTTCGACGACCGGGATGATGGTGACGTCGCCCTCTTCCCGGATTTCCGGATGCCGATCGACGACACGCCCCACGGCTACGCGCTCGACCGAGAGATCCTCCTGCGCCAATTCTTCGGCGACGGTCACGGATTCGGTCACCGGGCGCGTCGTTACGGACACCGAATGGCCATCGATTGGCCGCTTCCCGACCACCAGGCGCTCCTCGACGACGGGGATGGTGACGGTCTGGTCGCCCGGCTTCCCGGTTTGCGGATCGATGTTGTCGGCTGTCATGAAAATGTCCTTCGGTTCACGCGAACGGGCCGGATGTCGATTGGCGACATCCGGCCCGCGCATTAGTCGCTCTGGCGACGATCAGCGGCGGTCGCGGCCCCGGCTGTCGTTCGCATTCTTGTCGACGTCGACTTCCGTGTGGCGCACGGTTTCCTCGACATGCTCGACGCGGTCCTTGCCGGTCTTCTTCAGCACGACCTCGTCGGTGACGACCGCATCCTTGGCGACGACGAGTTCCTCGTCATGCTCGGTCATGGTCACCGTCTTGCCGTCGAGCAGCTTGTCGGCTTCGCGGCCCGAGACGCGGCGGTCCACTTCGCGGGTGTCGACGCTGACCGTCTCGTCGCGCAAAGCGACGTCTTCGGACACGGTATCGGACACGACCCGCGACCTTACGCCGATGGACTTGCCATGGTCAGCGGTGCGCTTGCCGATTGCGACGCGTTCCTCGACCACGGGAATGACTTCCTCGGAAACTGCGGCGCCGCCTTCCTTGGCATGGGCCATCGATGCCTCGCCATAGACAACGGCGTCATCATGGATTTCCAGCGGGCCGACGGCGCAACAACGGCCGTCTTCCAGGCGAACCGCCTCGACGCGGTTCTTGTCCCTACCAACGAGCAGGTCGGTAATGATGCCGTATTTCTCGCCGGTCGGGCTGACCAGCGGACGGCCACGGATATCCTGCGATTCGTGCTCGAGTTCGTAATTGTCAAGCGAGTCGAGATGTTCGTAGCGTGTGTCATGACGCATGGTTAAATTCCTTCGTTCTTGGGGGGAGGTGCATTGCCGCCCGAATTGGCGGCAAGGCTTCAGCTCACCATTTCGATGTCGGTTGCGTAGATGTAGCTTTCGGTACCGGCGGGGATCTCGGCCATGACGCCGGCGGGCAGTGCCTCGCTTGCGCTCATCACCGTGCCGTCGAGGTTCACGAGCGAGCCGACATTAATGTCGAATTCGCCTTCCGTGGCGGTACCGGGCGTCCGGGTCTGATCGAACAGCACCAGCATGTCCTGGCCGTTGGCGTCGACGCGAAAGGCCATGTCGCCAGTCAGCTCGGTAACGCGCACCTGGTCGAGGTTGACCGTATCGCCAATGGCCATCGCGGTCATGGCGGTACCGGCCATGGGCTCGGTCGCGACGGTGTCGTTGTCGGTATATTCGACGACGTCACCATCGTCGTTATCCAGCAGCCACCAGGCCAGCAGGATTATGGCCACGACGGCCAGGATAATCCAAAGCCACTTCTTGTCGGATTTCTCTTTTACCGGGATCTCTGCCATCGTGTTTTCTCCATTTTGAATCGATATGTTCTGGCGGCGCGCAACGATTGCGCTCGCCGCATAAGGTGATCAGCGCCAGCTGGCGGTTTCGCCGGGCCAGTAGCGCAAGGGCCGATCGCCCCTGGCAAGGCCCGCGGCGCGGGGGTTCATGCAATTGTCCTGCCGGTCGCTTGCGCAGATCTGGTATTCGGTGCCGCCCACCCGCACGACCTGCACCCTTCCGTCGGGACCGCGCGTCACAATTTCGGGGGACGCCGCCTTGAAATTGGCGGGCTTGTCCTGCGCGGAGACACTGGTCGAAGCCGATAATAAAATCGCAGCTGACGCTATTATCGATATACGGTTATCGACCATATCCCCTCTGCCATTCAGTATTTATCTTGTATTCATCTAAAGCAAACAGCGTATGCTTTCGTTCCGGACCGATCATAATATATTTCCAGAATTGGAATTGCTTGACCCGTTTTTTTGTGAAGAGCAGTCATTTTGGAATTCGGCCGCTCACGGTTGGGCTCAAAATGAGCTATGGCCGGAATATAAACTTGCAACAGATCGCATCGGCGCAATGCGGAATTGGCCGCGCAATAGCGTTGCCATTCGCTCCAAAGGCCCCGCCCTTTACGGCAGGGCACCAACGGAAGAACGTGCCAATTCGATCGCGCATCTGTCCGCACCGCAAATGTCGTCCAGCATCTCGCCCAGCCAGACGGCGTCGCGGTCCCTGCCCAGTGTTTCGGCCAGGTCCTTGGCGGTGCCAAAGCCTGCAATGCCGTAGTGGCTCATCCGCCTGAACTGTGCGATCGCGCTTATGGCGCGCAAGTCGTCGCCGATGTCGTCTGCCAGCACATGCTCGCGGGCTTCCTCGACAAGGCCCTCCATGCCCTTGCATCGTTCCCCGCCAAACTCGGCAATGTCGCAACCTTCGATCAACCGCTCGAGCACGATCATGTGATTGCCGATGCCTTGCACCGCGTCCGAAAGCATGCCCGCCAGATCTTCGCCGCGAACCCTTGCCGCCATCAGCCTCACGATCTGTCTCATCTGGTCATTGGCTGACAGGAGATGTTGAAGTTCGTCGAGATAGAGATCGTCGAGGGTCTTCGCAGCGCTCATTGTCGATCCTTGTGACTGTGGATGGGTTACTCGGGATGTGGGCCTGAAGATGTGTGCATGGGGATGGGACCCTAGGCCGTGAACTGGCGGGGGCAGAACCTCTCAGGCTAATTGCAAAGAAGACTCGACTTCGATTTTCTGCCGCGACCAAATCGATCAGGCTAACGTGATCGCGTTCTTCGGTCGAAACGATCGTCTGGCATGTTTCGAGGACGGCCCGCCCTGTCCGGAACCGTAATCCGGGCCATCAATCCGCGAACATTTCATTCTTTAATTCAATGTTTTCAGGCCGGTTACGTATTGATCCGAAATCGCTGTCCCAAACCCGGCAGCTCTCTTGTTATCGCGTCTTGAGACGACAGCCTTAATCATGATCAAGATTGCCGCATTTGTTTCGATTTGCTGCGCTGGAACAATCGATCGGATCGGGGATTTGATCTTACGAACTCTGTTTTCGGCCCCGCAAAAAGGCAGATTTCGTAAATGCCAGCCTGCTGCGTATGGCCGCGCAACAAGGCTTTCGGATTGGGCCTGTTCTATAGAAATTCCGCCGAACTTGGTTTATCCAGCCAACTCCAGGATGCTTCGCAATTGCAAAACGCCTTTGTCAGAAACCTGTCCCGGCGCGTTCAGCTTTCGAACGATGATGTGGGCCTGATAGAGGCAGCCTGTTCGACCGCCCGCCGCCTGCCCCCGAAGATGGATCTGATCTGCGAGGGCGACCGGCCCGGCCCGGTCTTCCTGTTCCTTGAAGGGTGGGGTTGCCGCTACAAGATCCTGCCCGAAGGTACGCGCCAGATCCTGGCGTTCATGCTCCCCGGCGATTTCTGCGACATGCACACGAATGTCCTGGACGAGATGGATCATTCGATCGCGACGGTAACCTCTGCGCTGGTCGCAACCATAGAGCGCCCCCGGCTGGATAATGTGATGGAGAGCAGTCCGGCGATCACGCGGGCATTCTGGATGATGCAACTGGTCGATCTGGGCGTGGCGCGATCGTGGATCGCCAGCATGGGGCGGCGGTCCAGCGAAGCGCGTGTCGCCCATTTGATGTGCGAGATGTATTTCAGGCTGAAATCGACCGAGCAGGTAGACGAAGACGCTTGCGCCATGCCGCTAAGCCAGATCCTTCTGGCCGATGCGCTGGGCATGACACCGGTCCATCTGAACCGTGTGCTGCGCGAATTCAGGAAGCGCGGCGTGATGTATCTGACCAAGGGCACCCTGGTCATTGCCGACATCAGGGAATTGATCCGAATCGCCGGTTTCGACGATACCTATCTGCATCGCCGATTGAACGAGGCGGCGTGACATCAGGCCGCCTTTCGTCCGATCGGATTGATCGTCATCAAGCGCACCGCAGCCGGTTGTCATTATAATGGTGGCAGCAAGCGGGTATTCACGCGAATGGCACTAGCAATGCGCTTCCAAACCCGTACCGGGCCACGAAGCGAAGCATGGAACAATGCCCGGCCACGGGCGAGGAGTTGAAGATCATTATCGTATCCAATCGCATGTCAGGCAGTTTCGCATGCTGATGGCCCGTTCCGACGACGACGCGGTCTTCATGAAGGAACTGGCCAGGCAGCTGTCGGCCTATGCCCGGCCCGCCACGTTTCGCAGCGTTTTCGAACTTGTCCTGACGCTGTCCCTGTTCGTTGGCCTGTGGGCCGCGATCTATGTCGGCCTGCAGGCAGGCTATTGGGCTGCCTATGTTCTTTCCATTCCGGCGGCTGGCTTGATGCTGCGGCTTTTCATCATCCAGCATGATTGCGGCCACGGCGCCTTTTTCGCCAGCAAGCGCGCGAACGACCGGGTCGGGGCCGTGCTGGGCGTGATGACGCTGACGCCCTATGCGGTCTGGAAAAAGGCCCATGCGCGGCACCATGCGACCTCTGGCAATCTGGCGCGGCGCGGGACTGGCGATATCGACACCTATACCGTGGCGGAATATCGGTCGATGTCGCGCATTCGGCGCTTTGCCTATCGTAGCTACCGCCATCCCGCGGTGATGTTCGGGATCGGGCCGGCGTTCCTGTTTCTGTTCCGCAACCGATTGCCGGTGGGCGACATGAAGGGTGGGTGGAAGCCGTGGATCAGCGCCATGGGCACCAATGGCGCGATCGTCGTCCTTATCGTGCTGATGTCGCTGCTGCTGGGGGTCGAGGCGGTTTTCCTGATCCATTTCCCGATCATCCTGCTTGCGGCATCGTTCGGCGTCTGGCTGTTCTTCGTCCAGCACCAGTTCGAGGAAACCCACTGGTCGGACGATGACGACTGGAGCTTTCACACCGCTGCGATACGCGGCAGTTCCTTTTACGCCCTGCCGCGCGCGCTGCACTGGCTCAGCGGAAATATCGGCTATCACCACATCCATCATCTTGTCAGCCGCATACCGTTCTATCGGCTGCCGCAGGTCATGAAGGATCACCCCGTGCTGGGCGAAATGGGCACGGTCACGATCCGCCAGAGCGTTAGCGGCATTAGGCTCGCGCTATGGGACGAGGAACGGCAGCGGCTGATATCGTTCCGGACCGCCAAGAGGTTGGAAACCGCCCGTTCCTGAGGGGGGGCCGGATCGCTCGCGGTCGGGTTCGATCAAAGTGCGCTGCTCGCATGTCCATGGCAAAAAGGCATGGGGCGGCGCCCGGTTGCGGTCACTGATCGGGCTCGGTCGGTTCGGAAATCTGGCGGCCGGCAAACCAGGTTTTTTTGAAACCTGGCGGCACGATGGCCCAAGGGTGAAGGACCCGATGCGCCCGTAGCTCGGCGGACGGTGGTCAGTTCGATTCCGAGCTATCCGTATCGATTTTCAGGCTCTTGTGAATGGCGCTCAAGATCGCGATCGACCTGTCCGTCGCCGGGGACCTTTCGCCCGAATCGACCGACATCTCCTCGATCACGTCGAACGCCACCTCGATAACCTCGACGGCGTCGGCAGAGGTGATGATGGCGCGCGCAACAAGCGCATGGATGAGGCTTTCGACCAGCAGCACGGCTGCCTGGCCATTGGAGTCACCTTCGGCGGGAAAGGATTTCGATCCGGGATCGTCGTTGTGTGCGCTCGTCATCTGTCTGCTCCGGTCCAGGCGAGAGCAATTCGATCTCCCAGCCGCCGGAGCCTGATGCGGTTCGACGATGGCATCCCTTTATCCGGCTTCGGAACGGCGTGGCAATTACCCAAATCAACTTTCGACAATAATCTTGAACAATATAAAAGCTGAATCGGATGTGGGAGAAGTACTCCATGTCCAATCGCTTTCTCGATAAGCTCCTCACATTCGGCACGCTCGATGCCGAGACGGCCAGCGCGGTCGAGGCTGCGACGTCGCAGCCAAGATCGCTGCCGGCCAAGCACGATCTGATCCGCGAGGGGGACCGCCCGGGCCCCGTGTTCGTGGTTCTCGAAGGGTGGGCTTGCCGTTACAAGATACTGCCGAGCGGAACGCGGCAGATCCTGGCGTTTCTGATGCCGGGCGATTGCTGCGATCTGCATATCGGCCTGCTGGCGGAAATGGACCACGGCATCCAGACCGTCACCTCCGCCAGGGTCGCGACAATCTCCCGGGAATTGATGGACGAACTGATGGACCATCACCCCTCGTTCGAGCGGGCCATGTATATCACCCAGCTTGTCGACGAGGGTACGATGCGTTCATGGATCACGAGCATGGGCCGCCGCACGAGCATCGAGCGCGTGGCGCATCTGATGTGCGAACTCTATCTTCGGGGGCGTCACATCGGTCTTTCCGACGCACCCCACTTCGCGCTCCCGCTGTCGCAGATCATGCTGGCGGACGCCTTGGGAATGACGCCCGTCCATCTGAACCGGGTGCTGAAGGAGTTGCGATTGCACGGGGCCATGGCGCTCAAACGCGGCAGCCTCTCCATCACCGATCCGGCGAAACTGACACGTATCGCCGGCTTCGACGACAACTACCTCCATCGCCATCTTCGCGGCGCAGGCTGACCTGTCGTGTCACAAGGCGCGGTCGTCCGGGGTCAGGCCGGGGCGGCAGGCATGCTCACCACGACGCCCCATCCTTTCGCTTCCAGGCCATGGGTCGTCTGGAACTCGGCATCCAGTATCGATCCCAGGCGCCCGATGAGCGTGCTGCCTTCGCCGCCGCCAGTATCGGAATGGGCGACATGACCGATCCCATTGTCCCGGACGTCGAGGCGAACGCGGCCCTGGTCCTGGCCGAAGACAAGACTGATCCGGCCGCCCTGCCCTGACGGAAAGGCGTATTTGAGCGTATTGATGATCAGTTCGCTGGCGATCAGGACCAGTGCGCGGCGTTTTTCCTGCGACAGGCTGATCGGCTCCACATTGACCTCGCACACGATGTGCCTGGCTTGTCCGAAAATGGCCGCCAGCCCGTCGACAACGTCCGCGAGCATCGCGGAACATTCGACGTCGCAAATTTCGCCATCGTCCTGGGCGAGCCTTGCAAACAGGCTCGACAGGGCCTCGATCTCGCGCGTCGCGCGGTCGCTCAGCCATTCCCTTGAAGGGTTCGACGCCACATTCGCCAGCGAGGACGCCAGCTGGACACCCGCAACAACCATGATTTTGGCGCCGTGATTGGGCGGGTTGCGGGGATTGCCGCGAGAGACGCTATTGGAAAGGTTGGATTGGCCAATTTTCGGTGATGTCTTTGGGCTTCCGGGCCTTTTTGTCGATTTCAGGCGCACCTATCCCGTGGCTGCACATCGCTCATGGAAGATCAGGCGGTCGAAGTTGTAGGCGAGATTAGCCAGCGTGAGTTTTGCCTGCGCCCTGGCGAGCCCGATGGTCCGGATGAATAGACCATAGCGATTCTTCTGGTGCGCAAAGACGTGCTCCACCTTGGCCCGCACGGCCGATTTCGCGGCATTGGCGCGCGCGATGCGCTCGGGCATCGGTTTGCCCTTGGGCTTTCTGCGATGGATGCGGCTCGTGAGCATGTTGCGCGCCAGCCATGTCTCGTTCTTCTGGCTGCGATAGGCGCTGTCGGCCCAGACATCGCCAGCGGTGTTGGCGGTGTCGATCACCCGGCGCAACTGGCGCCCGTCGCTGTCGGCGGCCGATGTCACCGCTGCTTTGCGAATAAAGCCGAAGCGCCGGTCGATGCTGATATGCGACTTGTAGCCAAACACGGGTGTGGCGATCTGCGGCAGCGGGGTGCCGTCGGGACGATAGCGGACCTTGCCGCCGATCTTCAACGTCCAGCGTGCATCGACATCCTTCTGGTGAGCCTTGTTCGGCTTGCTGCGCCAGATCTGCCTGGCTGACTTGCCGGCTTTGATCGCGGCCTTCTCGTCCTCGGTGTTGCGCTGCTTGGGCGCGGGCACCAGCGTGGCATCGACGATCTGACCGCCCATCGCCAGGTATCCTGCCTCGCGCAGTTGCTGTTCGAACGCCTGCATCAACGCCTCAAGCGTGCCGCTCTCGGTGAGCCGGTTGCGATAGTGACGGATGGTGTTCTCGTCCGGCATCGCGCCGCCAAGGTCGAAGCCGAAGAAGCGCATCCAGCTCAGGCGATCTCTGATCATGAACTCCATGCGCGCATCCGACAGATTATGCTGCGCCTGAACCACCAGCACTTTGAACATCGCCACGGGATCGAAGGCCGGGCGACCGCCCTTGGCGCCATCGCTATAGCCAAGCCCGCGGGTCAGAAGCGGCCGGAAGCGTTCAAACTCAACCGTGCCCGCCAAAACCTCCAGCGGATCGCCGTCCTTGCTCAGCCGGTCCAAGTGCTCCGCAAGCGAAAACAGGCTGTGTGGCTGCATCGATGCTCTCCTTCCAATGCCCCGAGTGAATCACAGCACGTGCCTCAAAGCGAGGGGTTTTTGCGGGTGTCCAGCTGCGCCAGGTTCCTGGCCCTATGGATCGCGTCAGCGCGCCAAAGCGCCTGTCTTTCATCGTCGCCCAGGATATGCGCCACGATCGGACTTTGCTGTGAAGGAGCGAAAAGCTGCAGGATGCGCAGCTCCATCGCTTCGGAAGACCCTTGAATATCACACGCGATTTTCGCCGCCCCGTCGTCCATTGGAATTCTCCAATTGCCCCGAGGATCGTATCAAACCGTGCAATAAACTTATTATGATGGATCAATATTTGGAATTATTGACAAATTAAGCATGTTTGGTGGCTTTGGAGGGGGCTTTCCTAATTTACCGGAACTCGAGACGTTCCGCGCAAGGCACACGCTATCGATCAATCCGATGCTGGCATATCCAACGCCGATCGCTATCCCGAAACCAAATCGCTGCACCAGCCAGCGTCCGAAAGACAAATCACCCCCAGAAGCTGTTTTCCTGCCTCCGCCTATTCGACGGTCACCGACTTCGCCAGGTTGCGCGGCTGGTCCACGTCGGTGCCCTTTGCGACGGCGACGTGATAGGCCAGCAACTGGACCGGCACGGCATAGACCAAAGGCGCGATCAGCGGGTGGACCTTGGGCATCTCGATGGTGGCCAGGCAGCCCTCGCCCGCTTCCTCGATGCCTTGCGCGTCGCTGATCAGCACGATCTTGCCGCCGCGGGCGCGCACTTCCTGCATGTTGGACACGGTCTTTTCGAACAGCGGCCCCGAAGGGGCAAGCACCACCACCGGCACCAGATCGTCGATCAGCGCGATCGGGCCATGCTTCATCTCGCCGCTCGCATAGCCCTCGGCGTGGATATAGCTGATTTCCTTCAGCTTCAGCGCCCCTTCCAGCGCCAGCGGATAGTCCGGCCCGCGCCCCATGTAGAGCACGTCTCGCGCGGGGGCGATCAGGTGCGCCATGGCCGCGATGTCATCGTCATGGTTAAGCGCGGCATTCAGGCATGCCGGTGCTTCCAGCAGATGATCGACGATGGCGCGCTCTTCCGCGGCGCTCAGCCTGCCCTTCTTCACTGCGAAATGCGCGGCCAGCGCGGCCAGCACGGCAAGCTGGCAGGTGAACGCCTTGGTCGATGCCACGCCGATCTCCGGCCCGGCATGCGTCGGCAGCAGCAGGTCCGCCTCGCGTGCCATGGAACTGGTCGGCACGTTGACGACGACCGCGATGGTCTGACCCGCCTGCTTGCAATGGCGAAGCGCGGCGAGCGTGTCGGCCGTCTCGCCGCTCTGCGAGATGAACAGCGCCAGCCCGCCGGGTTCCAGCACTGGATCGCGGTAGCGGAACTCGGACGCCACATCGATGTCGACGGGCACGCGGGCGAAGGTCTCGAACCAATATTTCGCGACCATTCCGGCATAGAAGCTGGTGCCGCATGCGACGATGGTGATGCGGTTGATCCGGGTAATGTCAAAGTCGATCTGCGGCAGAGCGACGGTCCGTTCAAGCTGGCGGACATAGCTGCGCAGGGTCTGCGCCACCACGGTCGGCTGCTCGAAAATTTCCTTCTGCATGAAGTGGCGGTAATTGCCCTTTTCGATCGCTGCCGCGCTGGCGCCCGATTTGGTGACGGGCCGCTCGACCGGATTGCCATCGGCGTCGAAGATCTGCGCGCCATCGCGGGTGACGATGACCCAGTCGCCTTCTTCCAGATAGGTGATGTCCTGCGTCAGCGGCGCCAGTGCCAAGGCATCCGACCCCAGATAGGTCTCACCATCGCCATAGCCCACCACCAGGGGCGAGCCGAGCCGCGCGCCGATCAGCATGTCGGGCGCCTGGCGAAATGCCATCGCCAGGGCGAACGCACCGCGCAGCATCGGCAGCACTTCGCGCACCGCTTCTTCGGGCGACATGCCCTGCTCTATCCGCAGCGAGAGGAGGTGGACCACGACCTCGCTGTCGGTCTCGCTTTCGAAGGTGCGGCCCTGCCCGCGCAGTTCCTCGCGCAGGGGGCGGAAATTCTCGATGATGCCATTGTGCACCAGCGCCACTTCCGGCGTGGCGTGGGGATGGGCATTCGCCTCGGTCGGGGCGCCATGGGTGGCCCAGCGGGTATGCGCGATGCCGACCTCGCCCGCCGCGGGGCGGGCGGCGACTTCGCGCGCCAGATTGGCAAGCTTGCCCTCGGCCCGGCGGCGGATCAGCGCGCCGTCGTGGATCGTGCAGATCCCCGCGCTGTCATAGCCGCGATATTCCATGCGCTTCAGCCCGTCGATCAGGCGCTCCGCTACGGGCTGCGTGCCCACGATACCGATAATACCGCACATCTAGTCCATATTCCTTCTGCCCCGTCAGTGCGGGAAATGCGTGTCGACGAAATGCCGCGTGAATTCGCGCGGATCAGGCGGGGTGCCGCCGTTCGCCTTCATGAATTTGATCGCGCCCTTGTTCCACACCTCGCGGATGGCCAGCGTCATGCCGGGGCGGAAGTTCATGCGCTGCTCGACGATGGACTTCCAGTCGCCCTCCAGCCCATAAGCCTTGCGCATCTGCGGCTCCATGTCCTTCAGCGCCTTTTCCGCGTCCGCATGCATGCAGCCGGTCGCCGCCAGAACATAGCTGTCGAGCAGCCGCAGGAACGGCTTGCCCTGATAGCGGTCCGTCACTTCGCTTCCTTCTGCTTCTTCTTCATCGCGTCGTGGAAGCGGTCTGCCCAGCCTGGCTTTACCAGCTGTTCGCCGCGGACCAGGCGAAGCTCTCCGTCGCCGACGTCGCGGGTCACCGCGCTGCCCGCCGCCACGATCGCGTCGGCGCCGACCCGAAGCGGGGCGATCAGCGAGGAGTTCGAGCCGATGAAGGCGCGCTCCCCGATCTCGGTCCGGTGCTTGAAATAGCCGTCGTAGTTGCAGGTGATCGTGCCCGCCCCGATATTCGCGCCCGCACCCACCGTGGCATCGCCCAGATAGGTCAGGTGATTGGCCTTGGCCCCCGCGCCCAAAGTGCTGTTCTTCACCTCGACGAAATTGCCGACCTTGGCGCCCGCTTCAAGCACTGCGCCGGGGCGCAGGCGGGCATGGGGGCCGACTTCGCAGCCCTCGCCAACGCTGGCGCCTTCCAGATGACTGAAGGCCCGGATCTTTGCATTGGGCGCCACATTCACGCCGGGGCCGAAGACCACATTGGGTTCGACCACCACATCCTCGGCCAGCATGGTGTCCCAGCTGAAGAACACGGTCTGCGGCGCGCGCAGGGTGACGCCGTCCGCCATCGCCTCGGCCCGGCGGAAATCCTGCCACTGTGCTTCCGCTTCGGCGAGTTCGGCGCGGCTGTTGATGCCGGCGACCTCGCTTGCCTCGTCGGTTTCGACCACGGCACAGGCCTGACCGTCGGCGGCGGCGAGGTTGACGATGTCGGGCAGGTAATATTCGCCCTGCGCATTGTCGTTGCCGACCCGGTCGAGCAGCGCAAACAAAGCCTCCCCCCGGACGGCCATCACGCCCGAATTGCACAAGGTGCAGGCGCGCTCTTCCTCGGTGGCGTCCTTGTGTTCGACCATCCTGGCGATGCGGCCATCGTCGCCCGCGATGATGCGGCCATAGGTCCTTGTGTCGTCGGGCCGGAAGCCCAGCACCACCGCGGTGGGCGCGTCATCGCCGTGCAGCCGCCGCTGCATCGCCTGCATCGTGGCGCTGCGCAGGAAGGGCACGTCGCCATACAGGATCAGCACGTCGCCCGAATGGCCCGAAAGCGCCTCGCGCGCCTGCAGCACCGCGTGGCCGGTGCCCAGCTGGCGGTCCTGCACCGCGAAATCCGCCTTGCCCTTCAGCGCGCGTTCCACCTGTTCGCGCAGATCGCCGGTGACGACGATGGTGCGCGACGGGTTCAGCGCGGCGGCGCTGGCCATCAGATGCTCTATCATCGGCCGGCCGGCGATGGGGTGCAGCACCTTGTGCAGCGCGCTTTTCATGCGCGTGCCCTTGCCTGCGGCCAGGATGATGATGGCTAGCTCATTCGTTTCTGTCACGGCGATTCCGGTAATGCAAAAGGCGTCAGGTTCGCGGGCAGGCTTGCCAGCAAATGGTTGCGGTTTCCATACTCGCAAGGCATGCGCGCACAGGCAATGTCCGAACGCCCGAACCCGTCCACCAGTTTCCCGTCCATTCGCTTTGGCGCCGTCGGTTTCGACCTCGACGGCACGCTGCTCGATACCGCGCCTGATATCGCGCATGCCCTGAACCACGCCTTGCAAATGGCGGGCCGCCCCGCCCTTCGGCTTGAGGAAGTGCGCCCGATGATCGGCGGCGGGGCTAAGAAGCTGCTGGCCAGGGCGCTGGGCGGCGGCGAGCGCGTGCCGGATGACGAGCTGGAGCCGCTCTATGCCGAGCTGCTCGATCATTACCGCGCGCATATCGCGGTCGAGACGCGCGCCTATGACGGGCTGGAGCGGGCGCTCGACGAACTGGCGGCGCGCGGCATCAGGCTGGGGGTCGCGACCAACAAGCTGGAAAGCCTTGCGGTGCATTTGCTGCAGCAGATGGGACTGGCAGGCCGCTTCGACTGCATCGTGGGCGGCGACACGCTGGGCACCGAGCGCGCCAAGCCAAGGCCCGACATGCTGCACCATCTGGCGCAGCGCTGCGGCGGCGGGGCAATGGCCTTCGTCGGCGATTCCGCGTTCGACGTAAAGGCGGCGCAGGCGGCGGGCATGCCCGCCATCGCGGTCAGCTTCGGCTATCCGGGCATGGCGATCGGCGAACTGGGCGCGGACCGGGTCATCGATCACTACGACGAATTATTGCCCGCGCTCGCAGCTTTGTAGCAGTCCGGTTTACACAGGCGACATGTCCTACACAGGCTGTCACCTGCCCCGGCGCCGCGGAAATCCGCCGGTTCCGGCCGATCGGTTGACACCATGGGGTGCTGGAAAAAGATCGACACTGCGAAAGAGCCCGCGCGCCGGAAACGCGCGCATCACGGCATGGCAGCGGCGCGGCGTGTAGGACAATAAATTGGCGCTGCCCGCGCAGCGCTAGCGGCGGCGGGGGATGCGCCTTTTCAGCCGCGCGGCGAGGCCGGGCGGGGATCGGCGGGGATCGGCGACCGCTTCGCCCAGATAGGAATTCGGGCGGGGCGTCCCGTCCTCTACCGACACCAGGTTGCGCAGCGCCAGCCGGCCCAGCGGCTCGTCGGAAAAGGCGGGCGTGTAATAGATGCAGTCCTCGAAGAAATAATGCGTGACCTGCGACCAGCGGGTCAGCGTCGGATCGGTCTGGCGGCTGCCGCCGTGCAGCAGGTTGGCGCACCAGATCAGCGCCTGCCCCTTGCGCGCCAGGAATGTCTCTTGCGTCTTGCCATGCGTTTCGCACATCGCCTGCCACGCATCGCCATAGGGATCCTGCGCCGACTGCAGCTCGCTGCCATAGCCGCGGCGGCCGATCAGCGCATTGGTGAAGATCGGCCAGCGATGCGATCCGCGCACGTAGAACAGCGGCCCCGCCTCGGCCGGGACATCCTCCATCGCCAGCCAGACACCGCACATGAAGCGTTCGGGAAGGCTTGAGAAATGCACCGAATCGGCATGCGCCGCCTGCTGCGTGCCGACGGGGAAGTTCAGCGTCTGGAACGGGAAGGCGCGCCGTCCATACAGCCTGGAAAGCAGGTCCAGAACCTGGCCGTTCGACGCGATCGCGTGCACGTCCTCGTCGCTGCGCCAGGCATCCTGGATGCGCCGCTCGCCGCGGGTCTTGTCGGCGGCGGGATCGGCGAAATCGATGCCGAAGCCGGGGCCAAGGTTGCGCTGGATCCGGTCGATCCTGGCGTCGATGTCGGGGTCGGGAAAGTCGATGACGCCAAAGCCGTCGTCATGCAGCTGGCGGGCCAGCGCCTTTTCCTGGTCGGTGAAGCCGTCCAGCGGCTCGCTTTCGAAGATCGGCGATTCGATCAGCGGCACGCCGGGAAACAGCGACGCGGTCCTGGTCGCGGATGGGGCATTCTGGTCCGACACTTCTGCCTGCCTTGTCGATGGAGCCATGGTCATGGGGCTGCGCCGCTTGCGCGCATGCATCAGCGGGATTGGCGCAATGGCAGGCGATCCGCAAGCGGATTGCCGCCGGGTCAGCCGCATTGGCTGCGGACAAACGGGCCGGGGGTGCCGGGTGTGACGACTGACGGACGTCCGCGATGGGCCACTAAAAGACATTCCGCTTGTAAGTCAGGTCGCAGGAGAAGCGGCCTTTCCGCTGTTCGATCCCGCCCCCAAGCCAAAGCAGGGCAGCACGCGGCGGTCAGCCGGACGGGTGGCGGGTGAAGGGGCCGTTCAGCCGGACGATGGACCAGTTCAGCAGGGCCGCGAAGCTGACCCAGGCGAGATAGGGCACGATCAGCCAGCTTGCCAGCACCGACCATTCGCGCAGGAATACGCAAAGCGACAGCACCGACAGCCACAGGAACGGCACTTCGATCAAGGCCCAGTCCGGCCGTCTGGCCTTGAAGAACAGCGGGGACCACAGGAAGTGGACCACGCCGTTCACCAGATAGAGCGCCAGCAGGAACGCGGTCTCTCCGCGCTGCGCGGCGGTGTCCCAGCATAGCACGAAGGCCCATGCGGCCAGCCCCAGAATGATGGTCCAGGCAGGGCCGAACAGCCAGTCGGGCGGCTGCCAGCGCGGCTTGTCGAGCCCGCGATACCAGTCGCCGATGGGGGTCAGCAGCGCTCCGCCTGCAAGCAGGACAATCGCCCAGACGGCGGCGAACGAGATCGGAAACACCATGCCCGGTCATAGGCGCGGCGCGCGGCGCTGGCAAACGGATGCGCGGCGCTGGATCGGGATGAAGCGGCGCGGTAATGCCGCCGCCGAACGACGATGAGGGAAGCGGGCATGGATGTCGCATACAGGCAGGAAATGGTGAGCGCGGCGGAATTCGCCGAGCTGCTCGAACGGTCGGGGCTGGCGGCAAGGCGCCCGGTTGGCGATCGCGCCCGTCTTCAGCGGATGATCGACCATGCCGACCTGATCGTGACCGCCCGGATCGGGGCGGGCCGGATCGGGGCGGGCGGGATGGGGACTGCCGGGGCTGGCGACAACGGGCGGCTGGTCGGCATCGCGCGTTCGCTGACCGACTGGTCCTATGCGGCCTATCTGTCGGACCTTGCGGTGGATGCGGCCTATCAGAAAAAGGGGATCGGCAAGCGGCTGATCGCCGAAACGCGCAGGCTGGCGGGAGAGGAGGCGATGCTGCTGCTGGTCGCCGCGCCCGATGCGGCGGGCTATTACGACGGGATCGGCATGGCGCGCAGCGACCGCGCGTTCCTGTACCCCAGGGCCAGATAGCGGATGGGCCTGCGGATCGGAAGCCCGCCTAGTCCTCGACGATCTTGAGCAGGCGGCGTTCAAGCAGCGATAGGACGCCCGCCAGATCGTGCCCGCGCTTCAGCACCTGGCCCGCTTCGCCGAACAGGGTCCACATGCCCTGGCGGCTGCGCAGCGCGGGGCATTTCTCGATCCGGACCTGCGGGCGTTCGGCGGCGCGGCGAAAGGCGGAGAAGCTGGCGGCGTCCCTGCCGAAATCCATCGCGTAATCGCGCCACTGGCCCGCCGCGACCATCCGGCCATAGAGGTCGAGGATGCGGCCCAGTTCCAGCCGGTCGAACCCGATCTGCTGCGGGGCGGAGCGATGCGGGCCGCGCGGAAGGGGGACGACATTGTTCACGCCGCGCTCCTGCCGGAGGGGCGCATGACGCGGTCACTCATCCGTTGCCGACCTCGTCCTGCCGGTCGCCGCGGCCCAGTTCGGGCACGTGCTCGCGCTGCGGCGCTTCGCTGTTCCGGCGCGGCATGGGCAGCGGCCCCTGCCCCTCGGCGGCGCGCAGGCGGTCGATCTCGGCCTTGAGCGCGGCGATCTGCTCCTCAAGCTCGTCCACGCGGGGCACCACCGGTTCGCACGGGTCCTTGCAGGGCGTGCCATAGGGCATGAACTGCCGCTGATAGGTTTCCGCCGCGACCAGGGTCGACCGGGCCTTCTGCCCGATCATCGTCGCGCCTTCGGGCACATCCTCTATCACCACGGCGGCGGCGCCGATGCGCGCGCGCTGCCCGATGGTGACGGGGCCGATGATCTGCGCGCCCGATCCCACGATCACCCCGTCGAGCAGCGTGGGGTGCCGCTTGCCCGGAATGCCGTTGGTCGGATTGGTGCCGCCCAGCGTGACGCATTGATAGATCGTGACATTGTCGCCGATCTCGGCCGTTTCGCCGATGACCGAAAAGCCGTGGTCGATGAAGAAATTGCGCCCGATCCTGGCGCCCGGATGGATGTCGATCGCGGTCAGGAAGCGGGCGAAATGGTTCACCACGCGCGCCAGGAAGAACAGCCCGCCGCCATACAGCCAGTGCGCGATGCGGTGCATGCCCAGCGCCAGCACGCCCGGATACAGCAGCACTTCCCAGCGCGAGCGGGGCGAAGGATCGCGATCCGCCACGGAATCGAGATAGGCGATCAGTCGTTCAAACATCGCGTCATACTCGCACTTGCCGCGCCCTATCGCAAGAAGGGCCTGTTTCGTGATCGCTAGAGCAGGTCGCCCTGCTCGCCCATGCCGCCGCCGCCAAGCGTGTCCAGCGCCTCGCGCCAGACGGCCAGCGTCGCGGGGACCTTGCGTTCGAGGCTGATGCGGTCGATCTCGGCCACCAGCGCCTCTATCCCGGCGAAGCTGCGCGGTGCGCGCGGCACCAGATAGGTGGTGGCCCCGTCGGCCAATGCAAGACCGCGCGCCTCGGCATGGGCCTCGATCAGCCCCTCGATCATCGTGTCGCCGGGCGGGTCGATCCGCAGGTTCAGCGCCGCGCCCAGCCGCGAGCCCAGGTCGGGGAGCGACACCTGCCAGCCGTCCGGCACCGGAGGTCCGATAATCAGCAGCGGGCGCTGCGCTTCCTGCGCGCGGTTCCAGCGGTGGAAGATCGCGTCCTCCTCCATCGCCTGTGCGTCGTCGATGGCGTCGCCCAGGCCGCTTGCCGCGAACCAGCGCGCGATCAGCGACTTGCCCGAACGCGGTTCGCCCCACAGCAGCGCGGTGCGGAACGGCCAGCTTGCGGCATGGCGGCAAGCGTCCAGCACGCCTTCGTTCGCGGGGCCGACCACGATGCGGACAGCGCCGCCGGGCCGGATCAGCGGCAGCGGGATCTGGCCCGCGAAAGGCTTGCCGGGATGGGGCATGGCCAGCCCCCTAGCGGGAAATCCTCAGCGCGTCGTCGCCCTGCGTCACCTGCCAGCCGCGGGCGCGCAGCGCCTGGGCCAGCGCGTCGAGGTCGCCGGCATAGCCGACCTGCAAAACCGACGTGCCGCCGATCGCCAGGCTGCCGACCGCGGTGCCCGATACGCCGGGCGTGCCGTTGATACCGGTCAGCGCTGCATCCAGCGCCGCCGGATCGGGCGTGGCGACCTGCACCGTATAGCGCGCCGCCGCCGGCGCGGGTGTCGGTGCGGCGGGCTGCTCCGCCGGGGCCGCGGTGCCGGGCTGCGGCGCGGGGGCGGCAGGCGCGGCGGGGGCGGATTCGCGGGTCAGCGCTTCCAGCAGGGCCGGGTCGATGGTCGCTTCCTCGACATTCAGCGTATCGTCGACCTGCAGCCGGCCGGCGGCCATCGCGTCGGCATAGATGCCGTCGATCCGCACGACCGCGCGGTCCAGCATGTCGGCCAGCTGGGTATCGTCGGCTGCGGTCATGGTAAAGCTGCCGAGGTAGCGGTTGTCGGGCCCGTGGCGCGCGGTGAAGGTGCCGACCACCGGACCGCCCGGCCACTGGCGTTCCAGCCGCGCCATCGGGATCAGCACGTCGGCGGCGCCGAATTCGTCGAGGATGTTGCGCCACCAGCTGCGGCTGCGGCGGCCCGCCTGCCCCGCGTTCAGCAGCAGCGATTCGCCGCCCGCGCCGAACGGACGCACGTAATCCACCGGGCTGGACCCGGTGCGGAACTGCGCCCAGGCGCGCTGCCAGGGGGTGCGGGATTCGTAAAGCTGCGCGGTCCCGCCGGAAAAGGTGACCGGCAGCACCAGCATCGGCGCGGAGCGGACCAGCGTGTCGCTCTGACCGAACAGCTCGCCCGCGCGTGCGCGGTCGAAGATCACGCCCAGCTTCGCGACATAGCGGCGCGGACCGATCTCCTCGCGCTCCACCACCACGGCCGAGACCATCTGCGACAGCCGCGAATCGGCGACCTCGGGCGCTTCGGCGCCGCCATGGGTGCGCGCATAGAGCACTTCCCATGCCTTGCGCTGCGCCTGCAGCCAGCCGTTGGTGCGCGCTTCCTCTGCCGTCTTGCCGACGGCGTTGACGCTGATCCCGTCCACTTCGAAATCGCCGCTGCTGGCGATGGGGGCGATGCCGCGCTCACCCTCGACCTGCGCGGCGACGCGCCAGCCGGCCAGAGCCAGCGCCGCCAGCGCGAACGCGGCCAGCAGCGCGCGAATCCGCGCAGGGTTGCGGGCCATGGAAAGGGCAGGAGGCGAAAGCGAAATCGACATGTCGGGAAAGGGCTTAGGGCGGCCTAGCGGCTGCGCACAAGAAGCATATTGGCGTTCATGCCCGCTTCTTTGCCGAAATGGCCGTGGAAATCCAAGCCGGAAAGCGATAGGCGCTGCCGCTTCACCGGTGTGCCGCCGTTTCGGGCATGCCGCGACCATGGATCGGGGCGCTTCAGGCCCGTTGGGATTTGCGATGAACGACAAGAGCGACAGCCCGAAGAGCTATAGTTACGAACAGGCAGGCGTATCGATCGCCGCGGGCAATGCGCTGGTAAGGGCGATCGCCCCGCTGGCCCGATCGACCGCGCGCCCCGGCGCGACCAGCGAGCTGGGCGGGTTCGGCGGGTTCTTCGACCCCAGGGCGGCGGGCTATGCCGATCCGCTGCTGGTGGCGGCGAACGACGGCGTGGGCACCAAGGTGAAGCTGGCCATCGACCACGACCGGCACGACCATATCGGCATCGACCTGGTCGCCATGTGCGTCAACGACCTGATCGTGCAGGGCGCGGAGCCCTTGTTCTTCCTGGACTATTTCGCCACCGGCAAGCTTGAGAACGGCGTCGCGACCCGCGTGGTCGCCGGCATTGCCGAGGGCTGCAAACAGGCAGGCTGCGCGCTGATCGGGGGCGAGACGGCGGAAATGCCCGGCATGTATGCGGCGGGCGATTACGACCTGGCGGGCTTCTGCGTCGGCGCGGTCGAGCGCGGCGAGCAGCTGACCGGCGACAAGGTCGCGGAAGGCGACGTGCTGCTGGGCCTGGCCAGTTCCGGGGTGCATTCCAACGGCTATTCGCTGGTGCGGCGGCTGGCGGCGGACAAGGGCTGGAAGCTCGACCGCCCTGCCCTGTTCGATCACGAGACGCTGCTGATCGATGCGCTGATCGCGCCGACCAGGATCTATGTGAAGACGCTGCTGGCGCCGATCCGCGCGGGGCGCATCCATGCATGCGCGCATATCACCGGCGGCGGCCTGCTTGAAAACGTGCCGCGCGTGCTGCCCGAGGGGCTCCATGCCCATATCGACGCGGGCGCGTGGGAGCAGCCGCGGCTGATGGCGTTCCTGCAGGCGCAGGGGCATATCGAGCCCGAGGAGATGGCGCGCACCTTCAATTGCGGCATCGGCATGGTGCTGGCGGCCGCGCCGGACGAAGCCGATTCGCTGGCGGCGGATCTGGAAGCCGCGGGCGAAACCGTGCTGCGCATCGGCGAGATTCGCGGCGGAACGCGCGGCTGCACCGTATCGGGCAAGGCGGCCGAATGGTCGGCCAAGGCGGACTGGACCGCCACGCACGAGCAGTAAGCGCGCGGATCGGAACGCGCGGCCCGCCGCCGCGCCGAAGACGACGGCGTCTTCTCCGTCCGAGAAGTCGTAGCGCATCTGCGAAGCCGGCTCGAAGCCGCCGCCCGGTTCGACTTCGTAGATCGTGCCGATCCGGCCCATCGGGAATGCCTCGCCCTTGGCGAATTCTACGCCGGGGCCAAGCTGGACGGCGAAGCCCCACCGCAGATGCACGGCCGCCGCCGCGATCAGCGTGGTCGAATCGACTTCGCCGAACGCGTGTTCCGCCACGAAGCCCAGGCCCAGCAGTTCGCCGACCCGGTATTCGTGATCGATGCCGAACGTGAAGGCGGTCTCGTCCTCCTCCCTGTTGGCGGTGGAGGCGATCACCAGCGAGAGATGATGCGGGCCTTCGCCCTCGCCCACCGCTTCCGGCTGCGCATGGGCGGCGCGGGGATGGCCGCGGAAAACGCGCCAGCCGCAATGGCCGCGACTGTCAGCGCTGCCAGCCGCATGATGCCTGCCCTTGGTGAACGCCCGCGCGCCGCGGGACTTCGCCGGTACCTGGAGCAGGCGCGGTCGCATCGCATCGGGTGCGGACCGGCTTGCGGCGGGGGAAACCCCGAGGGAGGTGCCTATTCGGCCCGCCGCTTTACCGGCCTCGGCACGCCTTCGACATCCTCGCCCAGCGTATCGCGCAGATATAGTTCGCGCACGCCGACGAACAGCACCACCAGCAGCGCGCCCGCGAAGAACAGGCCATAGACGCCGAACACCGCGCCCGCGCCCAGGATCGCGAACAAGGTCAGGGCGGGCGGGATGTTCACCACTTCGCGGTTGACCAGCGGGGTCAGCAGCCATGCCTCTATCACCCGCACCACCACGAAGCCGATCAGCGCATAGGCAAGCACGTCGCCACCCTCCGCCGCCGCGATGCCGATCGCGGGCAGCATGGCGAGCGCGGGGCCGACATACGGCACGAATTCGCTGATCCCGCCCAGCAGGCCCAGCGCGATGTAATTGTCCACCCCCGCGGCCCATAGCGAGAAGCCGATCAGCACCGCCATCACGCTCATCGTCAGGATCTTGGCCTTGAGCCAGAGGCGCAGCGCCAGGCTCATCTCGCCGATCGCGCGCTGCATGGCGGGCCGCGCGCCCGGCGGAGTGAGGAGCAATATGCCGCGGCGATAGGGGCCGGTGTCGACCGCGATGAACATCGCGCCGATCAACACGATCAGGAAGTTGAGCGCCACCTCGCCCGCGCCCGCGGCCAGATCGCCCAGCCGGTCGGCGATGGTGCTGCCCGCCAGCGCGGCCTGCGCGGCGCGGACGACCGCCTCGCCCACCGGGGTGCGCGACAGTGCGGCCTCTATGGCGTCGATGGTCTGGGGCAGGTCGTCGATCATCCCGGCAAGCTGCGTGCCGAACTGCACCGTCAGCAGATAGGCCATCAGCCCCAGCACGCCCAGGCAAGTGGCGATGCCCAGCGCCAGCGAAATCCCGCGGTGCCGCACGCCGATGCGGCGATAGAGCGATGCGGTCGCGCGAAACGCCGCCGCGCCCAGTAGCGATCCGAACGCCAGCATCAGCAGATGGCCCGCACGCCAGAATACGATCAGCAGCGCCGCGATCGCGACCAGATAGGCCAGCCGGCGCAGGAAGGCCTGATCCTCGGGCCGGGGGCGGAAGATCGGGCCTTTCACCGGTGCATCCCCGGCGCGGCCGGCGACAGGCTGCTGCGTGCTTGCCCCGCCATGCGCGCGGCAATAGGAAGGGGCGGCGCGCAGGGCGCGGTTCTGGGTTCGGGCAACAGCATTGTTTCAGCAAATGATCTTAGGCGACAGGCCGTTCCTGTCCACGGGCAAATGAGCGTGCCCGATATTCGGGCGAAGGCGCGCGTCGCGGTGCTGATCAGCGGCACGGGCAGCAACATGGCCGCGCTGCTCTATGCCAGCCGCCGCGCGGACTGCCCGTACGAGATCGTGCTGGTCGCGTCGAACAATCCCGATGCCGGGGGGCTGGCGCTGGCCAAGGCCGAGGGGGTGGCGACCTTCGCCCTGCCGCACAAGGGGATGAAGCGGCCCGAGCACGATGCCGCGATGGATGAAGCGCTGCGCGAGGCGGGTGCGGATTATGTCGCGCTGGCGGGCTATATGCGGATCCTGACACCCGAATTCGTGGGGAAATGGGAAGGCCGCATGGTCAATATCCACCCCTCGCTGCTGCCCAGGTACAAGGGGCTGGACACCCACGCCCGCGCGATCCAGGCGGGCGATGCGCATGGCGGCTGTTCGGTGCATCTGGTCACGGCGGAGCTGGACGACGGGCCGATCCTGGGACAGACCCCGGTCGCGATCCTGCCCGGCGACACGCCCGACACGCTGGCCGCGCGGGTGCTTTTTGCCGAGCATCAGCTTTACGCCCGCGCGCTGGAGGAGCTGGTCAGCCGGCCCTATCGCGCGGACTGGCTGCTGCAGCAGGTGAACGCCATCGCGCTGTCCCTGCCCGAGGCGGAGCGGCGCGAATCGCATGGCAGCCCCGCGTGGAACACCGGCGGGAAGAGCGGCAAGTTCTTCGCCTATTTCAATGACCGGCATCACGGCGAGCCGCATGTGGCGGTGCTGGTCAAGACGTCGGGCCCGGACGAGCTGGCCGAGATGGTCGCGCGAGATCCCGATATCTGGTTCCGCCCCGCCTATTACGGCGCGGCCGGCTGGGCGGGGCTGATCCTGAACCGGCCGGGCACCGACTGGGACCACGTGGCCGAATGGGTGGAGCGCAGCTGGCGCGCGGTAGCGCCCAGGCGGCTGGCAGGGCTGCGCGCCGCGGCGGACGAGTTCTGATCGGCGCCTAGGGGGCCTAGGGGCTGCCTATACTGTCGGCCAGCCAGCTGAGCAGGCCGAAATTCACCAGCAGCGAGCCGATCCACACCAGCAGGTGCATCGCCTGCTGGTCGGGCGCGGTCATGCGGGTCAGGAAGGATCCCGGCACGGTCATCGCGTCCAGCACCTGCGGCACCAGCGGATCCATCCAGGCGATCGTGCCGATCAGATGCAGCCCCAGCGCCGCCGACAGGGCAAGGCCGACGACCAGGTAGATCAGCGCCAGTGTACGCAGCACGGCAAGGCCCCCTCCGATGCCATCGTCCCGTTTCCGGTAAAACGATAGCAAAGCAAGGGGGCCCGCGTCATGACAAAGCCCGTTCGAAAGTTGAACGCGGCAGTGGGTAAGTCACTTGTCCCGAAACGGGAAGATCAGCCGACGATCTCTTCGGGCTTGAAGAAGAAGTCGATTTCGATCTTCGCATTCTCGTCGCTGTCGCTGCCGTGGACCGAGTTGGCTTCGATCGATTCGGCATAGGCCTTGCGGATCGTGCCCTCGTCGGCGTCGGAGGGGTTGGTCGCGCCCATCACGTCGCGGTTGCGCTTCACGGCGTCTTCGCCTTCCAGCACCTGCACCACGACGGGGCCGCTGATCATGAAGTCGACCAGGTCGCCGAAGAAGGGGCGTTCGCTGTGAACCGCGTAGAAGCCCTCGGCCTGCTCACGCGACATCTGGATGCGCTTGGACGCGACGACGCGCAGGCCGGCTTCCTCCAGCATCTTGGTGACCGCGCCGGTCAGGTTGCGGCGGGTGGCATCGGGCTTGATGATCGAAAAGGTGCGGGTAGCCGCCATGATGATTGTCCTTTGCGTGAAATCCGTGCGCGTCCTTTGGCCGGCGGTAAGGATCCGGCCGGGCGCGCGATGCCCGCGCCTCTAGCCGCGCGGGCACGGGGGCACAAGCCCCGCGTGGCGGCGGGCCCGCATCGCGCCGCCGCGCAAAGGGCGACGCGGGCGCGACCGGCCTTGTTGCATTGCGGCAACAGTCTGGAAGTGCTTGCCAAATCGGGCGGAACGACCGGCGCCGCCAGCGATTGTCGCGGGTGATGGGGGAACATCGAACAATGATAAGCAGGAATAGAAGTATGAATACCAAGACAGCCCTTATGATCGCAGGCGGCGCGCTTCTTCTGCCCGCACAGGCTTTCGCACAGGAAGCGCCCGACGGCACCGACGCGTTCGGCTTCGAGCCCTATGTCGCGGTTGGCGGCGGCTATGACGTCTATGACCGGAACGAGGAAATTCGCGACCTGGGCATCGACGACACCACCGAAGGTGCGCTGATCACCGGCACCGTCGGCGCGAACGTGCCGCTGGGCCCGCTGTTCGTCGGCGCCGAGGGCTTCGGCTCCTACGGTTTCGGCGACATCGACTGGGAATATGGCGCCGCGGGCCGTTTCGGCGCGCGCATGGGCGAGACCGGCATGATCTTCGGCCGCGTCGGCTATATGTGGGTCGAGGGCGAGAACAATTTCGACAATGATTTCATCGACACCGATGGCGGTCCCAGCACGCGCGACCGCGACGGCGTGTTCTATGGCATCGGCGCCGAGATGGGCACCAAGGACATCGGCCTGGGCGGCCTGACCGGCGAGAGCGGCGTGCGCCTTCGCTTTGGCGTCGACACGTTCAAGGACTTCGAATCGTTCCGTCCCAACGCGGCGGTCGTGTTCCAGTTCTGATCGCTGACATCAGCCAGTCGAACCGGCCCGCATGCCCCACGGCATGCGGGCCGTTTTCGTAAGGATCGTATTCGTAGGGATCGTTTTCTTCAGGATCAGGGCCCCTCGCGCCAGCGGCCGGACGAATCCTGGCTCCAGTAATGGCGCTCTACCTTCTCCTGCTGGCCCAGGGCGCGCCAGCAGCTTCGCGCATCGGCGATGGTCGCCTCGTTGAACAGCAGCAGCGCGCGGTCGAAATCCAGCGCCTCGTCCCGCCACTGCCCGTCGGCCAGCGCGACGATCGCCGCCGCATTGGCGGCGCCGGGCGCATCGCCGATCAGCACCGGCTGGCGCGCATCGTCCTCTCCCCCCGCTTCGCCATTGGCGAGGAAGCCGGGCGCTTCCCACAACCGGCGAGAAATCGCGCTGCGCTGGGCGGGATCGGCGCTGACCACCATCATGCGCTGACCCGCGCCGAGGGCCTTGCCCGCCAGCATCGCGAGCGCGGCCTCGGCGCTGTCGCGCGTCAGATGGTAGAAATCGACTCGCGCCACGAGCGCCAGCTCACCCGTTCAGCCAGTCAGCCGTTCAGCGTGTCGCGCACCAGCCGGTCGAGCAGGCGCACGCCATATCCCGTCGCGCCCTTGTCCCAGGTCGCGCCGGGCTTGTCGGCCCAGACCATGCCCGCGATGTCGAGATGCGCCCAGGGCGTATCGTTCTCGATGAAGCGCTGCAGGAACTGCGCCGCGGTGATCGAGCCGCCATAGCGCGGGCCGACGTTCTTCATGTCGGCGATCGGCGAATCGAGCAGCTTGTCGTATTCGGCGGCCAGCGGGAAACGCCACAGCTTCTCGCCCACGGTCCTGCCCGCGGCGGTCAGCGCGTCGGACAGCTCGTCATTGTTCGAGAACAGGCCGCCATGCTCCTTGCCCAGCGAGATCAGGATCGCGCCGGTCAGCGTGGCGAGGTCGACGATCTTCGCGGGCTTGTACGTCTGCTGCACCCAGGTCAGCGCGTCGCACAGCACCAGCCGGCCTTCCGCGTCGGTATTGATGACCTCGATCGTCTGGCCCGACATCGACGTCACCACGTCGCCGGGGCGCTGGGCATTGGCGTCGGGCATGTTCTCGGTCAGGCCGCACACGCCCACGACATTCGCCTTGGCCTTGCGCGTGGCAAGCGCCAGCATCGTGCCCGCGACGGCGCCCGCGCCGCCCATGTCCCACTTCATCTCCTCCATCCCGGCGGCGGGCTTGATGCTGATGCCGCCCGAATCGAAGGTCACGCCCTTGCCGACGAAGGCCAGCGGAGCCTCGTCCCCGCCGCCCTTCCAGTGCATCGCGATGATGCGCGCGGGGCGGTCCGCGCTGCCCTGCGCCACGCCCAGCAGCGCGCCCATGCCCAACTCGGTCATTTCCTCGACCGTCAGCACCGTGATCTCGATCCCGGTGCCTTCCAGCCGCGCCTTGCAGCGTTCGACGAAGCTTTCGGGATAGATCTTGTTGGCAGGCTCGCTCACCAGCTCGCGCGTGAATTCGACGCCGGTGGCGACGGCATCGGCGTCGGTCCAGGCCGCTTCGGTGCCCGACGGCGCGCCGGTGACGACGATCTCGGTCAGCGAGGGCTTCTGCTCGTCCTTCAGCTTCGTGCGATAGGTGTCGATCCGCCAGGACCGCAGGCGCAGCCCCATCAGCAGCGCCGCCGCGCCCGCCGCATCGACATTCGCGCCCGAGAAATCCACGCCCAGCGCCGTCTTGCCCGAGGTCAGGAACCTGGCCGCCAACGCCGCGCCCGCGCGTTCCAGCGCGCTGGAACGGTCCCTGGCGTCGGGCTTGCCGGTGCCGGCCAGCACCAGGTGGCGGGCCTTGCCGTCCATCTCGACGAAGCCGTCGAAGATCTGGCCCGGCTTGCCCTTGAAGCGGCTGGACTGCGCGCCTTCGCGGATCACGCCGGGCAGGTCGGCGGGCATGGAACCCTCTGCCACCGGCAGCACGATCGCGCTGATGTCCTGGGCAAGCGAATCGACGAAGCTGATTTTCATGGAGAGAGGACCCTATCCTGTGTCTTGTGTTCTGCTGTTCCTGCGCCCCGCGCGCTGCCGCCAGCTTGCTGCCGCCCGGTACTGCCGGCATTCATGCGGCGCGGTGATCGGCACATGGCTGTGGCAGCGGCTGGGGCAGCGACGGGTTTTACGCGATTGCAGTTAGGGAGCGGCGATGCGATAGGCAAGCCATGCCGCCCCGGCCCGGCGCCTGCAATTCATCCCTGCAACCCGGTGCCGTTCCCTGTCGACCCTGTCCAAGCCCCCCGGTATTGCGCTTTGGGCGAGACTCGCTCTCCCCCCCCTTCGATACCGCGGTTCCAGAAGATCGAGCATCAGCGTCCCATGCGAATCCCCGCGAACGGTCCGGTCCTTTACCTGCCGCTGTGCAGGCTTCCGCTGGCGCGCCGGCCCCTGACGGTCCGATTGCCTTTGACGGCGCGGCTGCTGGCCTGCGCCGCGCTGACGGCCGCCGCGCTGCCCGCGCTTGCCGGCGAGGCCGCGGCGCAGGACCGCCCCGCCGCGATGCAGCCCGAAGGTCAGCAGGAAACCCCGCCCGAGCTGGAGGATGCCGACCCCGGCGTGCCCGAGGGACCGTTCTTCTGGGACGAGATCGACGAGGCGCTGTACCCCCAGGCGGTCGAGGAGGCCCCCGCCCCGCCCGCCGGAACGCCGGAATCGCCGTTCCAGATCGAGCCGCCCGCCGACCCCAACCAGATCGCGTTCGAGGCGGACGAGCTGGGATACGGCACCAGCGACGATACCGTCGTCGCGTCGGGCAATGTCGTGCTGCGCCGGCAGGACCAGCAATTGCGCGCGGACGAGGTGCGCTGGAACCGCTCCACCGGCGCGATCGTCGCGACGGGTGACATCCGCCTCGTCGATGAGGGCGGGAACGTCCTTTATACCGACCGGCTGGAGCTGACCGACGAACTGCGCGCGGGGGCGATGCAGAACATGCTGCTGGTGCTGGCCCAGGGCGGGCGCATGGCGGCGCGCCGCGGCGAGCGGACCGACGACGGGCGCGTCGTGCTGATCGACAGCGCCTATAGCCCCTGCCCCGTCGAGACCGCCGAAGGCTGCGCGCAGGACCCCAGCTGGCGGATCACCGCCGACCGCGTGGCCTATGATCCCGCCACCCAGATGATCCGCTTTCGCGGTGCGCGGCTGGAACTGTTCGGCCTGTCGCTGGTGCCGCTGCCGTGGATGGAGATCCGCGCCGACGGCCAGCCGGTGTCGGGCCTGGTCACGCCGGACCTGCGCATCTCCGCCTCGAACGGGGTGGAGGTCGAGGGGGGCTATTACTGGCGCATCGCCCGGAACCGCGAGCTGACGCTGAAGGGCACCGCCTATACCCAGGTGCTGCCGATGGCATCGGCGCGCTATGCCGCACTGACCGAGACGGGCGCATACCAGGTAACCGGGTACATCACCTCGTCCTCGCGCGTGCCGATCGGCGATGCCGCCGCCATCGACCCGGCATCGGAACGCGACCTGCGCGGCTATCTCGATGCCAATGGCCGTTTCCAGCTGAGCGAGCACTGGAGCGTCACCAGCTCGATCCGGGTGACGAGCGACCGCACCTTCCTGCGGCGCTATGACATCAGCCGCGACGACCGGCTGAGATCGATGGCGAACGTCCAGCGTATCGACGACGATTCGTACCTGTCCTTCGCGGGCTGGGCCACGCAGACGCTGCGCGTGGACGAGGAGCAGGGGCTGGTGCCGATGGCGCTGCCCGTGATCGACTATCGCCGCCGGGTCGACGATCCGCTGCTGGGCGGGCGGGTCATGCTGCAGGCGAACACCATGGCGCTGTTCCGCGCCAACGGACAGGACACGCAGCGCGCCTTTGCCAAGGCGGAATGGAGCCTGCGGCGCTTCACCCCCTGGGGCCAGGTGGTCGAACTGACCGCGCTGGCCCGCGGCGATGCGTATCATTCGGACGAGAACCTGCTGACCGGTATCGAGCGCTATCGCGGCGAGACGGGCTGGCAGGGGCGTGGCATCGCGCTGGGCGCGGTCGACGTCACCTATCCGCTGATCGGCGGCTTCATGGGCGGGACGCAGGTGCTGACCCCGCATCTGCAACTGGTCGCGACGCCCGACATCAAGAACCTGGAAGTCCCGAACGAGGATTCGCGCGCCATCGACCTCGAGGACACCAACCTGTTCTCGCTCAACCGCTTTCCCGGATACGACCGGTTCGAGGAAGGCATGCGCTTCACCTATGGGTTCGACTGGCGCTGGATGGCGCCGGGCTGGCGCGTCGATGCCAGCCTGGGGCAGAGCTATCGCCTGACCGATGCGCCCGCGCTGTTTCCCGACGGCACCGGGCTGACCGGGCGGACGTCGGACATCACCGGGCGGCTGGACGTCCGCTGGCGCGAATTCGTGAAATACACGCACCGCTTCCGGGTCGACAAGGATACGCTGGCGGTTCGCCGTAACGAATGGGACGTGGCGGTCGGCACGCGCCAGACCTATGTGGAAGCGGGCTATCTGCGGCTCAACCGCGACATTCCGCTGGTGCTCGAGGATCTGCGCGACCGCGAGGAAATTCGCCTGGCGGGGCGGGTCGCCTTCCTCGACCACATGTCGCTGTTCGGATCGGCCGTCATCAACCTGACCGACCGGGCCGAGGATCCGGGCAGCACTTCGGACGGGTTCGAACCGCTGCGCACACGGCTGGGCATCGCCTATGAGGACGAGTGCATCGAGCTGGGCCTGACGTGGCGGCGCGACACGCGCAGCACCGGCGACGCGCAGGCAGGCAACAGCTTCCTGCTGCGCTTCCGTCTGAAGGGAATCGGCTTCGACTGATGGCCGGCGGGCCGGATGGCTTGGCAAGTCGGCTCAGCCGTGGTTAAGCCGCGCGTGGACACATGGGGCACGATTGTCAGGACCATGCGTGCCGGAAATCCGGCGGGCGGCGGTGCTGCGAAGGTATAATGGCTCTGGAATTTTTCCGCGCCGGTCCGGGCAACCGGCAAGGCGCGGCAAGGGATGCGACAGATGACGACTAGTTTGACGATTGCCCGACTGCAGCGCGCCGCGACCGGCGTATGTGCCGCCGCGCTGATGGCGGCCTCGCTGGCGGGCGCGCCCGCATTTGCGCAAGATCGGGCCGCGCCGGAGCTGGTGGCGCAGGATCAGGCCGCCTCCCCGTCGATCGGCATGATCGAGGATGGCGCGCAGGGCGATGCGGATTCGAATGTCCGCACCGCCAGCGCCAAGGTCAATGGCGAGATCATCACCCAGACCGATATCGACCAGCGCGTCGCCTGGATCGAGGCGACGACCCAGCGCCGCCTTGTCCCGCAGGAGCGCGAGCAGGTCGTGCAGCAGCTGGTGGACGAGCTGATCCAGATCCAGAACGCCCGCGAATCGGAAATCACCATCACCTCGGACGAGGTGGTGCAGATGTACGACCGCTATGCGCAGCGCGAGCTGGGCATCACCTCGGCCGAGCTGGACGAGCTGACCCGTTCGGTCGGGTCCTCCCCCGCCTCGCTGCAGCGCATGTTGCTGGCACAGGCCGCGTGGCAGCAATTGCTGCGCCGCAATGTCGCGCCGCTGGTCAATGTCTCGGCGCGCGAGGTGAACGAGCAGATTGACCGGATGAAGGCCGACAAGGGCACCAACGAATACCGCCTGGGCGAAATCTATATCGCCGCCCCCGCAGGATCCGACGCGCAGGTCGAGCAGCGCATGCAGGCGATCATGGCGCAATTGCAGGAAACCGGCGATTTCGCATCGGTCGCGGCGCAATATTCGCAGGCCTCCACCGCGGCGCGCGGCGGCGACCTGGGTTTCGTACGGCTCGACCGGCTGCCGCCCGAACTGGCGACGGTCGTGCCCGCGATGCAGGTGGGCGAGCTGCAGGGCCCGATCCCGTGCTGCGGCGGCTATTCGATCCTGTACATGCGCGACAAGCGGCAGGTGATGGTCGCCGATCCGCGCGACGGCATGGTCAGCCTGGCGCAGATCACCATCAACATGCCCGCGGGGCTGTCGATGGAGGAGATGAACCGGTTCGCCGCCGATTTCGGCCAGAAGACGCAAAGCCTTACGGGCGGCTGTAGCGCGGTCGAGGCGCAGGCGCGGCAGATCGGGGCCGAGGCGGTGCTGGTCGACCAGATCTCGATCCGCCAGCTGCCCAGCCAGCTTCAGGAAATGGTGCTGGCCACCCCCGATGGCGGGGTGACGCGCCCCTATGGCGTCGCGGCGAGCGAGGCGAGCCAGCCGCTGCGCGCGATGATGGTATGCGGGCGCAGCGATCCGCCGATGCTGGACGGACCGACATCCGACCAGGTGATGGAGCAGATCGAGAACGAGCGGATCGAACGGCGCGCGCAGAACTATATGCGCGACCTGCGCCGCGACGCCATCGTCGAACGCAACTGACCGCGGCGGCGGCCCCGATGAACAGGCAGTCGCCCGCGCGGCTGGTCGTGTCGATCGGCGATCCGGCGGGAATCGGTCCGGAACTGATCGCGCGGCTGTGGACCCTGCGGCATAGCGAGGCGATGCCGGTGTTCGCCTGCGTCGGCAGCGCCAGCCTGCTGCAGGCCGCCGCGGCGCGTGACGGCATCGACCTGCCGGTGGCGCGCATCGCCGATATGGCCGAGGCGGGCGGCGCGTTCGGCGATGCCCTGCCCGTCATCGACCTGGGCGATGTTCCCTATCGCCCCGGCAAGCCCGATGCCCAGGGCGCCCGGCTGGGGCTGGAGAGCCTGACCCGCGCGGTCGCGCTGGCCGTATCGGGCGAGGCGGACGGGCTGGTCACCGCGCCCATCGCCAAGGCGGAGCTGGCCAAGGTGGGCTTCGCGCATCCCGGCCAGACCGAATTCGTGGCCGAGGCCTGCGGGGTCGGGCCCGACGATGCGGTGATGATGCTGGCCGGGCCCTCGCTGCGGGTCGTGCCGGTGACGGTGCATGTCGCGCTGGCCCGCGTGCCGCAGCTTCTGACCGCCGATCTGATCCATCGCCGCACCGCCATCGCCGCGCGCGCGCTGACGCGCGATTTCGGCATCGCCGCGCCGCGCATCGCGATCGCCGGGCTCAACCCCCATGCGGGCGAGGATGGGCGTATGGGAGACGAGGATCGCGCCATCATCGCGCCTGCGGCCGAACGTTTGCGCGCGGACGGCTTCGACGTGCGCGGGCCGCTGCCTGCCGACACCATGTTCCATGCCGCCGCGCGGGCGAAATACGATCTGGCGGTGTGCATGTATCACGACCAGGCGCTGATCCCGCTCAAGGCGCTGGATTTCGACCAGGGGGTCAATGTCACGCTGGGCCTGCCGATCATCCGCACCTCGCCCGATCACGGCACCGCCTTCGACATCGCGGGCGCTGGGCAGGCGCATGTCGGCCCGATGCTGGCGGCGCTGCGGATGGCGGGCGAATGCGCCCAGCGGCGGCGCGGAGATGCGAAATGAGCCTGCCTCCGCTGCGCGAGGTGATCGCCAGGCATGGGCTGTCGGCGTCGAAGGCGCTGGGCCAGAACTTCCTGCTGGACGAGCAATTGCTGGACCGCATCGCGGCCCTTCCCGCCAAGCTGGGTCCCGGCCCGCTGGACGGGCAGGACGTGCTTGAGATCGGCCCCGGCCCCGGCGGGCTGACCCGCGCCCTGCTGCGCGCGGGCGCGCGGGTCACCGCGATCGAGATGGACCGCCGCTGCCTGCCCGCACTGGCCGAGCTGGACGAGGCGTTTCCCGGCCAGCTGACAGTGATCGAGGGCGATGCGATGGCCATCGACCACGACAGCCTGTTCGAAGGCCCCTATGCGGTGGCGGCGAACCTGCCCTATAATGTCGGCACCGCGCTGTTCGTCCGCTGGATGGGGGCCGAAAGCTGGCCGCCGCGCTGGACCTCGCTGACCCTGATGTTCCAGCAGGAGGTCGCGCAGCGCATCGTCGCCGCGCCCGATACCGGCGCCTTTGGCCGGCTGGCGGTGCTGGGCCAATGGCGGGCCGAGGCGCGGATCGCGATGAAGGTGCACCGCAGCGCCTTTACCCCGCCGCCCAAGGTGATGAGCGCGGTCGTCCATGTCACCCCCGCCGCCGCGCCCGAGGGCGTGTCCATGCGCGTGCTGGCCCGCGTAACCGAGGCAGCGTTCGGCCAGCGGCGCAAGATGCTGCGCCAGTCGCTGAAGGGCGTGCCGGGCGCGCTGGAAGCGCTGGACGCATTGGGCATCGATCCCTCGCGCCGGGCGGAAACGCTGACGATTGCGGAATTCTGCGCGGTGGCGCACGCGCTTTCTTGACCCATGGGTGGCATTCCGCCGCCGGCTGAACTACCTCTTGTTGCATATGAAACGAGAGGACACATCGCCGATCAGCGCCGAGCAGGCCGCCATGCTGGAACGCATCGATCCCGCCCGCATGCTGGAGCGGTGCTGCACGTGGAGCGCGATCAACAGCGGGACCGGCAATCTGGACGGGCTGGCGCGGCAGGCCGCCCTGCTGGCCGAGTGTTTCGCCCAGCTTCCGGGCGAGGTCCGGCTGGAGGAGCCCGCCCCCGTCAGCGCCATCGACGCGGCAGGCCGCGAAGTCGCGCTGGAACGCGGCCAGCACCTGGTGCTGTCGGTCCGGCCCGAAGCGCAGCGGCGCGTGCTGCTGACCGGGCACATGGACACGGTCTTTCCCGCCGATCACCCGTTCCAGTCGATCCGCGAACTGGAACCCGGCGTGCTGAACGGCCCCGGCCTTGCCGACATGAAGGGCGGCATCGCCGTCATCGCCGAGGCGCTGATGGCGTTCGAGAGCAGTCCGCTGGCATCCATGCTGGGCTATGATGTGATGATCAATGCGGACGAGGAAGTGGGCAGCCAGTCCTCCGCCCCGCTGATCGAGCGGCTGGCGGCCGGCAAGCTGGCCGCGCTGACCTATGAGCCCGCGACCATGCCCGACGGCACCATGGCGGGTGCGCGCGGTGGATCGGGTAATTACTCGGTCACCTTCACGGGCCGCTCTGCCCATGCGGGACGTAATCCGCAGGACGGACGCAATGCCATCGTCGCCGCCAGCGACCTGGTGCTGCGGCTTAAGGCGATGCAGCGCGACGAACTTCCGATTAATCCCGCGAAGATCGAGGGCGGCAGCGCCAACAATGTGGTGCCCGATCACGCGGTGCTGCGCTTCAACATCAGGCCCAGATCCCCAGAGATCGCCGCTGAGTTCGAGGCGCGGCTGCCGAAGCTGCTGGCCGAGATTGCGGCGCAGCACGAGGTGGAGACGCATCTGCACGGCGGCATTTCGCGCCCGCCCAAGCCGATCGACCGCCAAGCCGCGCGGCTGTTCGCACTGGTCGACGACAGCTCGCGCGCACTGGGGCTGGTCGCGGCACGGCGCGATACCGGCGGGGTGTGCGACGGCAATAATATCGCGGCCTGCGGCGTGCCGGTGGTCGACACGATGGGCGTGCGCGGCGGGTCGATCCACTCGCCCGAAGAATATCTCATCGTCGAATCGCTGGCCGAGCGGGCGCGGCTGTCCGCGCTGGTGCTGCACCGGCTGGCATCGGGCGACCTCGACGGCGCCGATCTCGACCCTTCGGAGGACAGATGACCCATATCATCCGCCCGTCGCGTCCCGACGATCTTGAAGCGCTTTACGAAATGGCCAAGCTGACCGGTGGAGGGTTCACCAACCTGCCGCCCGACCGCGCTGCCCTGACCGCCAAGCTGAACGCCAGCGCGCGCGCGTTTTCGCGGCCGATGGAAGGCGAAATCGGCAACGATCTGTTCGTGCTGATGCTGGAGGATGCGGAGACAGGACGGATCCTGGGCACCTGCCAGATCTTCAGCCGGATCGGCGGCGATTTGCCGTTCTATTCCTATCGCCTGACCACGCTGACGACCCACAGCCGCGAGCTTGACCGGACCTTTCGCAACCAGATGCTGAACCTCGTCACCGATCTGGAAGGGTCGAGCGAGGTGGGCGGGCTGTTCCTGCATCCGGGTGCGCGCGCGGGCGGGCTGGGCATGCTGCTGGCGCGCAGCCGCTACCTGTTCATCGCCATGCACCGCGCGCGTTTCGGCGACCGTCTGCTGGCCGAACTGCGCGGCGTGGTCGACGCGCAGGGCAATGCGCCGTTCTGGGACGGGGTGGCGGGGCGTTTCTTTGGCATGAGCTTTCGCGACGCGGACGAATTCAATGCGCTGCACGGCAACCAGTTCATCGCCGACCTGATGCCCAAGAACCCGATCTATGTGGACATGATCAGCGACGAGGCGCGCGAGGCGATTGCCGTCACCCACGAAAGCGGCCGCCCCGCGCGCCGCATGCTGGAGGCCGAAGGCTTCCGTTTCGAGAACTATGTCGACATCTTCGACGCGGGGCCCACGATGATCGCGCGCACCGATCAGGTGAAGACCATCGCCGAGACCCGCCCTGCGACGCTGGCCGCCAACCCGGCGGCGAAGGGACAGCGCGCGCTGGTCGCGGCAGGGGAACTGCAGGATTTCCGCTGCGCCGTGGCGCGCGTCGAAACGCTGGATGACGGCATGCTTGCGATTGACGCGGAGGCGGCCTCGGCGTTGAAGCTGAACCCCGGCGACCGCCTGTGCTGGGCACCCCGATAAAGGACCATCCATGCTGCGCGAGATCAATTTCGACGGGATCGTCGGCCCTTCGCATAATTACGCGGGGCTCAGCCTGGGCAATCTGGCCGCCACGCGCCACGCGGGCGACACCGCCTTCCCGCGCGAGGCGGCGCTGCAGGGCGTCGCCAAGATGCGGCACAATATGCGTCTGGGTCTGGCGCAGGGTTTCCTGCTGCCGCTGCCGCGCCCCAATCCGGGGTTCCTCGCCGATGTATGCGCGGTGGGCGATTTCGACCCCGCGCTGACCGCGATGGCATGGTCGGCCAGTTCGATGTGGACCGCCAATGCGGCCACCGTCTCACCCGCGCCCGACACCGAAGACGGGCGCTGCCACCTGACCGTCGCCAATCTGGTCACCATGCCGCACCGATCGATCGAATGGCCCGATACGCTGCGGCAACTGCGCACGATCTTCGCCGACAGCGCGCATTTCGCGGTGCATGGCCCGGTGCCGCCGACCTTCGGCGACGAAGGCGCGGCGAACCATATGCGGATGGGCGTCTCGCATGGCGAGCCGGGGATCGAGATCTTCATCTATGGCCGCCCCGGTGGGCGCTTTCCCGCGCGCCAGCACGAGCAGGCGTTCCGCGCCATCGCGCGCCGCCACGGGCTGGACCACGCGCGCTGCATCTTCGCCGAGCAGGCCCCCGCCGCGATCGAGGCGGGCGCGTTCCACAATGACGTGGTGGCGGTCGCTAACGAGAATGTGCTGTTCTGCCATGAACAGGCGTTCGCCGACCGGGACGCGCTGTTCGCCGCGATCCGCGAGAAGCTGCCCGCCGCGCAGATCGTCGAGGTTCCGGCCAGCGCGGTCAGCCTTGCAGAGGCGATTTCGAGCTACCTCTTCAACGCGCAGCTCGTCACCCTGCCGGAGGGGGTGCAGGCGCTGATCGTGCCGACCGAAGCGTGGGAAAACAAGCCGGTACGCGCTTTTCTGGACGCTATGATCCAGGGTAATGGCCCCATCCGCAAGGTGCTGCCGGTGGATGTGCGCCAGTCGATGGCCAATGGCGGAGGCCCCGCCTGCCTGCGGCTTCGCGTGGTCGCGGACCCCGCCCGCATCGACCCGCGCTTCATGCTGGACGAGGACAAGGCAGGCCTTCTTGAGAGCGTGATTCGGAGCCATTGGCCCGAGCGGATCTCTTCAGCCGAAATAGGCAGCGAGGCGCTGGCGGACCAGGTTCGCGATGCCCGACAGGCGCTGTGCGAGGCGCTGGATCTCAAGGAACTTGGTTAACGCTTTTGCGGGGAACCGGAGCAAAGGTTACCAAGTTGTTAACCCGAGGACTCGCCCCAAGGCGAAACCGCAACCGCCCAGAGGATCGAGAGAGGGAGACGCCCCGCCTTGTTCGCCGCCGCCAAACTGAAGAAGCTGGGCCGCCTGTTCGTGATCAAGACGCGCGTCGAGGTCTATATGGTCACCTATGCGCTGGGGCTGGGTGCGGCAGAGCGCGGGATGCATTACCTCGACCAGTATCCCGGCTATGGCGGCTATCTGCTGATGCTGGCGTGCACCGGCTCGGTTTTCATGGCGAGCGCCAAGATGCTCGACTGCGTGAAGCTGGAGCGCGAGAAGGCCGAGGCCGAGGGTGCCGTCACGGCGCCCGCCGGCACTGGAAGCGCCGCCGGAAGCACCGCCACAGCCATTCCTGCCGAATGACAGCCTGACGCGGCTTGTCGGGGGAAATACCGATGGTCCGCCTGCCCCTCCCCCTTTAGCCATGGATCCGCGGCGATCTGGCGCGGGATGGCATCATGGCAGATATCGTGAAATCGCTGATCATCGCCGCGGCATTGCTTCCCGCGGGCTGCGCGACATCATCGGGTGTTGGCGATGCGGCGACAAGCCCGCCCACCACGGTCGAGGCGGTGGGAGTCGTCAGCGAGCGGATTCCCTTACCGCGCGGGTTTCTGTCCCCCGCCGATGCGCCCGACAGTCTCGCTTTGCTTCCCCCGCCGCCCGCCGCGGGATCCGCTGCCAAGGCCGCCGACCAGCAGGCCTATGCCGATGCGTTGACCGCCCCCGATGAGCGGCAGGCCTTGGCGGCGCGCGATGCCGATCTGGGCTGGCCGGGCGTCGTCTCCTCGTTCGAGCCGATTGCCGGCGTGTCGCTGACGGACGGATCGAAACCGCATGCCGAAATGCTGCTGCGCCGTGCGATGACCGATGCGGGGCTGGCGACCTATCGCGCCAAGACGCATTACAACCGCGTCCGCCCCTTCGCCGAGAATGCTGGCCCTAGCTGCACGCCCGCCGAGGAAGAGGCGCTGCGCGGGGACGGATCCTATCCTTCGGGCCATACCGCCATCGGCTGGATGCTGGCGCTGGTGCTGACCGGACTGCTGCCCGACCGGCAGGACGCGCTGCTGCGGCGCGGATACGATTTCGGGCAGAGCCGGGTGATCTGCCGCGTCCATTGGTACAGCGACACGGTGGCGGGCCGCAATGTCGCCAGCGCAACCTATGCGCGGCTGCAGGCCGATCCGATCTTCCGCGCGCAGGCGGAACTGGCGCGGCGGGAAATCGCCGCCGCGCGCTGACGCGGGGCCCCTATTCGTAGTCGCTGTTGTAGTCGTCTTCGGCGAGGTCGCTGAAACGCGTGATGCGCGGTTCGAACCGCAGGCGCACCTTGCCGGTGGCACCGTGGCGCTGCTTGGCGACGATCAGCTCGGCCAGGCCGAACACGCGTTCCATTTCCGCTGCCCATGACGCGTGGGCTTCGTGCACCTTGGCCTCATCGGTTTCCAGCGGACGCTTCGGCTCGCGCGAGGCGACGTAGTAATCCTCGCGGTAGATGAACCAGACCATGTCGGCATCCTGCTCGATCGAGCCCGATTCGCGCAGGTCCGACAGCATCGGGCGCTTGTCGTCGCGCTGTTCGACCGCGCGCGATAGCTGCGACAATGCGATCACCGGCACCTGGATTTCCTTGGCCAGCGTCTTCAGCCCGCGCGAAATCTCGGAAATCTCGTTCACGCGGTTGTCGTTGGCGCGGCCCGAACCTTGCAGCAGCTGCAGATAGTCGACCACGACCAGCCCGATATTGTGCCGCCGCTTCAGCCGCCGCGCGCGGGCACGCAAGGCCGCGATCGACAGGCCCGGCGAATCGTCGATGAACAGCGGAAGCTCGTTCAGTTCCTGCGATGCGCGCGAGAGCGCCTGGAAATCCTCGCGGCTGATCTTGCCCATGCGCAAATTGTGCGAACTGATGCCCGAATTCTCGGCCAGGATACGCGTGGCGAGCTGGTCCGCGCTCATCTCAAGGCTGAAAAGCGCGACCGCCGCGCCGACCGATTCCTCTTCGCTGATGCCGTCGGCCAGATCGCGGCGCAGCCGGTTCGCGGTGTTGAACGCGATATTGGTCGCCAGCGACGACTTGCCCATGCCGGGACGGCCGGCCAGGATGATGAGGTCGGAATTATGCAGCCCGCCCGTCTTCTCGTTGATCGAGGTGAAGCCGGTGGTGGTGCCCGAGACATGGCCCCCGGAATTCAGCGCCTGCTCGATCATCTTGATCGATGTGCGCGTCGCATCGGCGAAGCTTTGCGTCTCGCTGCCGGTCGATGCGCCTTCGGCGACCTTGAACAGCGAGCTTTCGGCCCGCTCGATCTGCTGCATCGGCTCGACCGTTTCGGACGTGTCCATCGCGTCGGTCACCAGCTGGCGGCCGACCGAGACGAGTTCGCGCAGCAGCGCGAGGTCGAACACCTGCTGTGCCAGTTCCTTGGGCGCGAGCAGCGCATGCGGATCGGCGGTCAGCCGCGCGAGATAGGATATGCCGCCCAGTTCCCTGAGCGCCTCGTCCTCCTCGAAATAGGGTTTCAGCGTCACCGGCGTGACCACCGCCTTGCGGTCGATCAGCACCATGATCCGTTCGAAGATGCGCGCATGCAGCGGTTCGAAGAAATGGTCGGGGCCAAGATTGACCGGCAGTTCTTCCAGCACCCGGTTGTCGATCAGCACCGCGCCCAGGAAGGCGGCCTCCGCCTCGACGTTCGAAGGGAGCGCGCGCGGGACGGCATCCCGGTCGGCCAGGGAAATGGTGAGGGGAACGGGGTCGTACTGATTCATAGCGCAGCGTAATGCCTATCACACCGGCCCGCATCAAGCGGCGCGGCGAAGCGATTTATCCACCCCCTGTGGGGAAGCGTGGAACCTGATGTGGAGCGCGGTTTCGCTAGCGCCGGGCGAGCTGGAACACCGCATGTTCGGCGCGCAGGTTGGCCGCGGTGGACGAGGTGACGCGCCCGCCTTTCAGGAACCAGCTGCGCTCCACCGCCAGGCCCAGCCGGCCCGCCAGCGCGCGGAAATCGTCGATCGTGACATGGTGGATATTGGGCGTGTCGTACCAGGTTTCGGGCAATAGCCGGGTGACCGGCATGTGACCGCCGAACATCAGGCTGGCACGCACCCGCCAATGGGCGAAATTGGGAAAGGACACGAAGCCGCGCGGGGCGATGCGCAGCAATTGTTCGATCACCAGGTCGGGGCGGCGCGTGGTCTGCAGCGTCTGCGACAGGATCGCCACATCGACGCTGTTGTCGGGATAATAGGACAGGTCGCTGTCGGCATCGCCCTGCAGCACCGAAAGCCCGCGCGATACGCAGGTCGCGACATTGGCGGGCTCGATCTCAAGCCCGCGCGCGTCGCAGCCGCACGCGACCAGTGCAGCCATCAGCTCGCCGTCGCCGCAACCGACGTCGAGCACGCGGCTGCCGGGTGCGACATGGCGGGCGATCACGGCGAGGTCGGGCCGAAGGGAGGCCATCAGAGGGAACCCATCATCACAGAAATCCGGCGATCACCCGGTCGAGCGCGGGCACGTCCAATAAGAAGCTGTCATGGCCGAACGGCGCGGACAGTTCGACGAAGCTGACCGGCGCGCCCGCCGCGTTCACCGCATGGGCGATGCGCCGCGATTCGCTGGTGGGATAGAGCCAGTCGGTATCGAAGCTGACGAGGCACATGCGCGCCTTCAGTCCCGCGAAGGCTTCGGCTAGGTTACCAGGTTTTCCATGGGCGCCATGTTCTTCCGCCAGGTCGAAATAATCCATCGCCCGCGTGATATAAAGATACGAGTTCGCATCGAAGCGGTCGGTGAACGACAGCCCCTGGTAACGCAGGTAGCTTTCCACCTGGAAATCGGCGTCGAAGCCAAATGTCTTCGTCTCGCGGTCCTGCAGGCGGCGGCCGAATTTCTCGGTCAGGCCCTGCTCCGACAGATAGGTGATATGGGCCGCCATGCGCGCCACGGCGAGACCGCTTTCGGGGCCGACCTTGCGCGGATCGTCCACCGCTTCGGAGTAGTAGTTGCCGCCCTTCCATTCGGGGTCGGCCATGATCGCCTGCCGACCAACCTCGTGGAACGCGATGTTCTGCGCCGAATGCCGCGCCGCGGACGCCAGCACCAGCGCCGCGCCGAAACGGTCGGGCCAGTTCGCCGCCCAGCTGAGCACCTGCATCCCGCCCATCGATCCGCCGACCAGCGCGTGCAGCCGGTCGATGCCCAGATGGTCCACCAGCGCCACCTGCGCGCGCACCATGTCGCGAATGGTGATGACGGGAAAGCGCATCGCGAACGGCGCGCCGTCCTCCGCCGCGCTCGACGGGCCGGACGAACCCATGCAGCTGCCGATCACGTTCGAGCAGATGACGAAGAACCGGTCGGTGTCGATCGGCAGCCCCGGCCCCACCACGCGCTGCCACCATCCCGGCTTGCCGGTCTTGGGATGCGGGCTGGCAAGATGCTGGTCGCCCGTCAGCGCATGGCAGACCAGGATGGCATTGTCCTTGGCCGCGTTCAGCCGCCCGTATGTCTGATAGGCGATCTCGACCGGCGCAAGGCTGCGCCCGCTGTCGAGCAGCAGCGGCTGCGCCATGGCAAGAACATGGCTCTCGGTATGGATCGCGGCGGTATCGGCCATGCGGGCGCGCTTGGATCGAAGCGTGCGTTCTGTCAACGACAGCGATCGGGCCTGCCGCCCGAATTCGCCAAATGCGCGATTGGCGAAACCAGCGCGGGAAGCTAGAGCGCAGCGCATGAGCACCGACAGCCGCCAGCCCGCCCCCACAGGCCCTCGCATGAAGCCGTGGATCGAGGCGATCCATGCCTATGTGCCCGGCAAGTCGGCAGGCGCGGACGGCAAGCCGCTGGTGAAGCTGTCGGCGAACGAGAACCCGCTGGGTACCAGCCAGAAGGCTCTGGCGGCGCGCGGCGGTGCGGCGGGCCCGGCGGTCTATCCCGATCCCGACAGCAAGGCGCTGCGCGCGAAGATCGGCGAGATCCACGGCCTTGACCCGGCGCGGATCGTCTGCGGCACCGGCAGCGACGAGATCCTGAACCTGGCGGCGCAGGCCTTCGCGGGTCCGGGGGACGAGATCATCCATGTGCGCTATGGCTTTGCCGTCTACGACATCGCCACGCGGCGCTGCGGGGCGACCCCGGTCGTCGCGCCCGACCGCGATTACGGCACCGATGTCGATGCGCTACTGGCCTGCGTGACCGGCAACACCCGCGCCGTGTTCGTCGCCAATCCGAACAACCCCACGGGGCGCTATATCGGCGCCGAGGAGATGGCGCGGCTGCATGCCGGATTGCCAGCCGACGTGCTGCTGGTGATCGACCAGGCCTACGGCGAATATCTGGCCGAGGGCGAGGACGACGGCGGCATCGCGCTGGCCAGGGCGCATGACAACGTGCTGGTCACGCGGACCTTTTCCAAGATCTATGGCCTTGCGGGCGAGCGGATCGGCTGGGGCTTTGCCGCCCCCGGCATCGTCGATGCGCTCAACCGGATTCGCGGGCCGTTCAATGTCACTTTGTCGGGCCAGGCCGCGGCGCTGGCGGCGCTGGACGACCAAGATTTCGTCCGGCAGTCGCGTCAGGCCAATGCCGCCAGCCGCGCGCGTTTCGTAAGCGAGGTGGAATCGCTGGGCAATCACGGTCTCTCTGCCGTAAAGAGCGAGGCGAATTTCGTGCTGGTGCTGTTCGGCGGCGCGCTGAGTGCCGAAGCCGCGCAGGACGCCATCGCGGCGGCGGGCTATGCGGTGCGGCATTTGCCGGGACAGGGCCTGCCCCATGCGCTGCGCATCACCATCGGCACCGACGCGCAGATGGACGACATAGTCGCCGCCCTGCGCGACGCCGCGAAGGCCGCTTCGTGAGCGAGGACCGGTTCCAGCAGGTCGCGATTATCGGGCTGGGCCTGATCGGCGGCTCGATCGGTCTGGCGACCCAGGCCGCGCTGCCCGGCACCCGCGTCACCGCCTATGACACGGATGAAGGCGTGCGGATCCGCGCGCGCGAACGCGGACTGGCGCATGAGGTGTTCGACGACATTCGCGGCGCGGTGGCCGACGCGGATCTCGTCGTGCTGTGCGTGCCGGTGCGCGCGATGGGCGAGACAGCGGTGGCTTTAAAGGGCGCGGTAAAGCCCGAGGCGGTGATCAGCGATGTCGGATCGTGCAAGCAATCGGTGGCCGGCGCGATCGCCGCTGCGCTGCCGGGCCAGCCGCTGGTCCCCGCGCATCCGGTTGCGGGTACCGAACATTCGGGGCCGGACGCGGGCTTTGCGACATTGTTCCGCAATCGCTGGTGCATCCTGACCCCGGCCCAGGACACGCCCGCCGACGCGGCCCGGCGGACCGGCGACTTCTGGACCGCGCTGGGCGCGAATGTCGAGATCATGGACGCGCGCCACCACGACCTTGTGCTTGCCATCACCAGCCATGTCCCCCACCTGATCGCCTATACCATCGTCGGCACCGCGTCGGATCTGGAGGACGTGACCCGCAGCGAGGTGATCAAATATTCCGCCGGCGGCTTTCGCGACTTCACGCGCATCGCCGCCAGCGATCCGACGATGTGGCGCGACGTATTCCTGTCGAACAAGGAAGCCGTGCTGGAAGTGCTGCAACGCTTCAGCGAGGACCTGTCGGCGCTGCAGCGCGCGATCCGGTGGGAGGACGGCGACGCGCTGTTCGACCATTTCACCCAGACCCGCGCGGTGCGCCGATCCATCATCGAGGAAGGGCAGGACGACGCGCGCCCCGATTTCGGACGCCGCGACCATGGTGCGAACGGAGGGGGTGCGAATGGGGCGGGTGCGAACGGGGGGGACGCGACGGGGGGCGCGAGCGGCGGCGATCAGCCGGGCTGATCGTCCGCGCGGTAATTCGCGTTCAACGCGTTGATCGCGTCGCGCACGCGGTTTTCCACCTCGATCCGGTCAAGCCCGGGGGGGATCGCCTCGCCGATGCGATAGGTGATGGTGCCGCGCCGTTTGGGCATCTGGTGATACAGCCTGCCGCTATCGACCGCGACCGGCACCATCGGCAGGTTCAGCAGCCGGTAGATGCCGTACAGGCCCGACTGCATCCGCGGCGACGTGCCGACATCGACCCGCGTGCCTTCGGGAAACAGCGCGAAATCGCGGCCCGTCGGCTTCACTATGTCTGCCGCGCGCTTCATGTCGCGCAGCGCCGCCGCCCCGCGCGAACGGTCGACCGGCACCACGCCGTAGCGCGCCGCCAGTTCGCCCCATAGCGGGATGCGGATCAGCTCGATCTTGGCGAAGGGCACCGGATAGCGCGGCAGGAACGTCGGCAGGTCGATAGCCTCGAAGAAGCTTTCGTGCCGCAGCACGTAGAACGCCTGCCCCTCTGGCCGCTTGCCCTCGATCCGGATGGTGATGCCCAGCAGGCGAGTGACGCACCAGCGGTGGAACAGCGACCACCCCTCGGCCACATGCATCAGCCCGGTGTGCGAGAAAACGCCCGCCGCCGATGCTGCCAGCACGAATATGAGCGATCCGGCATAGAAGATGCCCGCGAACACGATCGTGCGAAGCCATGCCATCCCGCCGGTGCCTAAAGGTCGAACAGGGCCGCGACCCAGCCGATCAGCAGCTTGTGATATTCAAGGAACAGCATCGCCAGCGAAGGCTCGGTATGCACCGCGTCGCGCAGGATGGTGACGTCCGAGCCGACCTGCCGGCGCAGGTCCGACGCGGCGCGCCGCATGTGATAGTCGGCGGTGACGAGGCGGATGCTTGTCACGTCGTTCGCCGCGATCCAGGCCGCCGTTTCCTCGGCATTGGTGCGGGTGTCGACCGCGTCATAGCCCAAAGTGATGCAGCAGCGCATCAGCCGGGCGGGAATGTCGAACTGGGCGGCAAGCTCGGCGTCCTTCACCTCGCGCCCCACGCCCGAGACCAGCATCGCCGGGCTCCAGCCCTCGCGCAGCGCCTCGACCCCGCGTTCGATCCGGCCCGCGCCGCCGGTCAGCACGACGATTCCGTCCGTCTTCTCGTCACCAGCGGGACGGGGAGGAAGCGCGGCGAACCAGATGAAGCCGATCGCCCATACAAGCAGCAGGAAGGACAGGATGCGGCGGATCATGACCAGCGGGCTTTAGGGCGCGCGAGGCGGCTGGGCAATCGCCGCGATGCAGATGTCGTCAGTTCAGCATTGCGCGCGGTCAGACCATGCGGCGCAGCGTCGCCAGCACGGTCAGCCGCGCGGTGACCGCCGCCAGCGCGGTCGCCATCGCCGGGATCAGCGCCAGCAGCAGCCAGTGCAGCGGGTGCAGCCCGCCGGCCGCTTCCCCCGCGGCGCCCGGCCCCAGCGCCGTGAAGCGCCCGCCCAGCCCGGCGATCACCACCACCGCCACGACGAAGCCCGCCGCGCCGCCGATGCCCGCGCCCACCATGGCCGCGCGCTGGAACAATTGCGCCACCTGCCGGTCCGCCGCGCCCAGCAGGTGCATCAGCTCGATGATGTCGCGATTGGCGGCCAGCGCGCTGCGGCTGGCCAGCAGCACCGCCGCCAGTGTCGCCAGCGCCAGCAGGCCCACCAGCGCCAGCGCCAGCCATTGCATCGCCTCGATCGCCTGGCCCACGGGCGCCAGCCAGCCGGTATCGGCATTGACCAGCGCATCGGGAGCGGTCCCGGCGATCCGCGCGCGCAGGCCGTCCAGCGCCGCCGGGTCGGCGGGGCCGGACAATTGCACCTCGATCAGCTCGGGCAGGACCAGCAGGCTGTCGTCCGCACCGCCATCGGCCCCGCTTTCATCTAGCCCCAGCTCCCCCAGCCACGGTTCGATCAGCGCGGCACGTTCGCTGGGGGGCAGGCGGCGCAGCGTTTCCACGCCGTCGCTGCCGGAAAGCGCGTCTACCACCGCCTGCGCCTGACGCGCCGCTTCGGCTTCGGGCGGGCCGGCGATCTGCACGGTCACCCCGCCCGCCAGTTCCTGCCCCGCCGCCGCCGCGATCGAGCCGAGTGCCAGCCCGCCCGCCGCCGCGATCACGGTCAGCGCGGTCATGATCGCGATCACCCACGGCACCGGCCCGGCGATCGCGCGCTGCTTGATGATCGGGTCCGACCCTGCCCGCAGCGACCAGCGCGCCGGATCGACGTTCAGCGACGACAGTCGCGTACGCAGCCCGTGCCGGCCGGGAGACCACACACCCCCTACCATGGCTCGCCATTCTCTTCGGACGGCGTCCAGCTTTGCGGCGGATTGCGCAGCGCGCCGGTCGGGTCGGTCAGCCGCCCACGCTCCAGCCGCATGACCGATGCGTCCTTCATCCGTCCCATCAGCGTCATGTCATGCGTCGCCAGAACCACCGTGGTGCCCAGCCTGTTCATCGCGCCGAACAGCCGCAGCAGCCAGACCGCCATGTCGGGATCGACATTTCCGGTCGGCTCGTCCGCGACCAGCAGGTCGGGCCGGGTGATGACGGCACGGGCGATGGCGACGCGCTGCTGCTCGCCGCCGGACAGCGTTTCGGGCCGCGCATTGCGGCTGGCGGACAGGCCTACCCAGTCGATCATGTCGTCGACGGGGCCGGTCATCTCCTCCTCGCTCACCCCGCCAAGGCGCAGCGGCAGGGCGATATTGTCATAGACCGTCAGATGCGGGACCAGCCGAAAATCCTGGAACACCACGCCGATGCGCCGCCGCAGCGCGGGCCGGGCCGCCCGCGGCAGATTGGCCGCGTCCTCGCCGAACAAAGTCATTTCCCCGCGCGACGGGCTTTGCGCCAGATAGAGCAGCCTGAGCAGCGAGGTCTTGCCCGCGCCCGAGGGGCCGGTGAGGAAATAGAAGCGCCCTCGGTGCAGCTGGAACGAGATGTCGGACAGCACCTCGCGCTCGGTGCCATAGCGCAGGCCCACGTTCTCGAACCGCACGATGGGTTCGCGCGGGGATTGCGGTTCGCGCGGGGGTTGTGGATGTGCGGCCCTGGGCCCGGGCGGCTGGGCCTGTCCGAAAGCGCCGTCGGGCCCTCGCTCGGGCCGGGACGATCCGCTGCCTGTCGCCTGCATAATTCTTCCCGTCAGGGGGCCGGGCAGGATTTTCCGCCCGTCTCGGCGCTTTCAATAGCATCTGCGACGCGCAATCGAGCCCTTGCCGACCCGTTGATGTGGATAACACACCGCGATCGTTAACCCTTCGCTGCGCAACACTTGCCCTGATTCGCGTCTAGCGCTTAGATTCCCCTCATGCAGATCGCATGTCCCGCCTGTCACACGCGTTACGCGGTTCCCGAAACCGCCATCGGCGCCCATGGCCGCACCGTTCGCTGCGCCAAATGCCGGCACAGCTGGTATCAGCCCGGCACGGAGGACGTGGCGGAAGACGCCGTCACGGCGGAAAGCGTATCCGCGTCCGATGCCGCCTCCGCGATGGAACCGATGCGCGAAACCGCGCAGGCGTCCCGCGAACCCGTAACCGAAGGCGCGCAGGCCGGATGGCGCGATCCCCCGCCCGCCCCGCGCGGCTGGGCCGACATGGGCGACACCCAGACCGTCGAGCCTGAGACGACCACCGAGACTGCCCGCACCGGCTGGGCCGCTTCCCCCGGTGATCAGCTGGTCGAACCCGAAGCGGATCATGCCGAACCGGACGTCCCGGAGCCCGAGGTCGAGGAAGAGCCCGCGCCGCGCGCCAGCAATCCCGCCTTCACCGCTGCGGCGGCGGAACCGGTCGATGCCGAGTTCGAGGATCTCGACGAAGGTGACCGGCCGCGCAGCCGGTGGAAGCGCCTGCTGCTGATCTGCGCGCTGCTGGTCGTGCTGGCGGCTGCGCTGGTCTATGGCGCGGTGCGCTATTTCGGTGCGCCCGCGTGGCTGCCCGTGGGCCAGGCGACCTTTGCGCCCGCGTCGGAATCGCTGGTGCTGGATTTCCCCGCCGACGAACAGGACCGCCGCGAGCTGCCCAATGGCCGCCAGCTGTTCGCCGCCAGCGGCACGATCACCAATACCGGCAGCCGGACCGAACATGTGCCCCCTGTGCTGGTGGTGCTGCGCGATTCGCAGGAGCGGATCGTCTATAGCTGGGAAATGGAACCCAGCCGCAGCGAGCTTGGCCCCGGCGAAAGCGTCAAGGTCAGCCAGATGGTGACCGACGTGCCGCGTTCGGCCCGGATCGTCGACATCGGCTGGAAACCCGGCTGATCGCCTTTTTTCGTGCGCGCGGGGCTGCCTGCACGCGCAAATCCGCCATGCGCACAAGCGCCTTTTCACATCGATGCATTTGCCGGTTGCACGGGGGCAGCGACGTTGCTAATGGCACGCGCCTACCACGGGGCAGCCGGGAATTCCCGGGCCTGCCCCTCTCTTTTGGATGCGGTCGTGGCGGAATTGGTAGACGCGCAACGTTGAGGTCGTTGTGGGCGAAAGCCCGTGGAAGTTCGAGTCTTCTCGACCGCACCATTTCCGGTCAAAGATGGGCACCTCGCTCGTTGATCGGGCAACCGACGCAGCGCCGTGCGCCAATGCGTCCGTCTGCCCCGAGATTTCGACCTTCAGGCCAATGCGGATTTTCTCGATAAAGGCACGAGCAATCTGCTGGCGCGCCTCGTCCTTGCCGTGCTTCAGCTCTCGGCGAACAATGTCGCCAAATCTTTGGACTGCGGCTGAAGTGATACTAGCAGGCCCACGCTCGAGCTGCTGATGTAGCGTCGTGACAGTCGTATTAAGACCATCGATCTCCGTACGTCGTTGCTTCAGCCTGGCCGTGATGTCCGGATCGCGAGGAGAAACTGCTCCAGTCTCAATCGCGTCGTGCAGATTAGAAAGACGGCGACGGGCGTCTGCTAACTTCGCCTCGCACTGTTCCAATTCTTGTAGCTTGCGCTGACGGCCCTCATCGGAAGTATCGAGCACCTTCGTGAGCAACGGTTCGAGATGCTCTTCCCCGAATACCCTATCAGCGACTTCGCCTAGAACGAGTTCGTCCAGCTTCTCAGCCCGTACGTTGGGACAATCGCACGCCGATGCACCCCGGTTCACTTTCGAATTGCAGGAATAGTAGCGATATCGGCCACCCTTTCCTGTCCTGATTGTCATTCCCGCACCGCAGGCTTCGCATTCCGCTAATCCGATGAGAAGCGTCGGACCGCTTACTACCCGTGGAGGCGTATTTCGCGGTGCCCGCTCTTCCCTGAGCGCTGCAACGCGGTCGAATTGTTCCTGAGTGATAAGCTGCGGACAGTCCACCCAAGTCCATTCCTCCTCCGGCAGGAGATTGCCGAACTCGTCGAACTTGTTGCCTGGAAAACGGCCGAGGTAGTGGGGGCGAGACAGGATGCCTGCGACAGTCGCATTGTAGAATTTCTTCCCACGGCGGGTGTAGCCATGTTTGTTCAGGTATTCGGCAATAGCCCGGCCCCCCAAAGGGCTACCATTCAGACCTTTCTCCGCAAGGTCGAATATCATCCGAACGAGGGCCGCTTCGGACGCGTTCAAAAAGAGCTTCTTCTTCTCCTTCTTCGAACGCACTTCGACTGTTCGGGACTCGTAGCCAAGGGGAACGGTCCCTCCGACCCAGAAACCCTCCTCGGCGGTCCCTCGGAGACCCCTTCGGGTATTCATTGATGCCTTAACGATAGCATCCTGATCCTGCCAGCTGGTCAGCAGCTTGTGCAACATGCCGAAATGGTTGTCTTCGAACCTCTGGTAGACGAACAGGCACTGCACCCCAGCGCGCTGGAGTTGTCCCTGCGTAATTACCGTGAATTCCACGTCGCGGGCGAGGCGGGCCATATCACAGGCGATAATGCAATCGACCGGATGATCATCGCCGGTAGCGAGAAGCATCATTCGGTTGAATTCCGGTCTTTTCCAGTCGGAGCCGGACAGTCCCGGTTCAACAAAGATCTCGATGAGATCGATGTCGTTCTGAGTGCAGTATTTTTTGAGATCGACTGTCTGCTGCCGGAGCGAGGTCTGATGCTGGGCCTGCTCGGCCGTGCTGACACGGACATACGCGTATGCCTTTCGCCGATCCGGTGAAGCCCTATTTCCCACGTTATCTCCTCTGCCGTTTCATTCTTCGTAACCAGCGAGATGCCATGCCATCTTACCCATGCCTATCGAGCAGCGCTTCCCTTTCCTCGTCTGCGCAGATGAACTCGATACCAAGCGCATCCAGTTTGCCGAGGATACGAAAATAGTCGCTATACTCTCTTGCCAGACGATCTTTCCCCGCCACGATCACTGCATCTATATTATCGCAAGTAATGCAATTCAGCATGCGCTCGCGCTCGGATAGAACCGAACAGCCTCCTCCAATATCAATAAAAACGCGATACAGGCGCAGGGAACGCATGGCTGCGATCAACCTTATTCTTTCGCTCTGCACAGCGATAGAGCGTGTCATCGCAGGCGCGTCCATGTGGGAACAACGAATGTATCCAACGGCATCATTCATCGAATATCTCCTTCAGTCCGTCCTCGCCAATAAGTTCGAGCAGCAAGCGCGCGAGGAGATCATCCGATGGAGACGCCAGCCACTCGATTTCTGCATGTGCGTTGTCGAGCGGCAGCGCGGTCTTGCGCGCATGCGAGGGTCTATCATCCCTTGCCATCGCCAGCATCCGATCCGTCGCTGCCGTTTCGATCCGAATCAGTTCGCGCCGGATACGGTCCGGGCGGCCAACACTTCGGCCACTGCCTCAAGGATCACTTCGAACACGGCCTTAGTTTCGGAGGGCGTGAAGGACTGCGGCAGGTTGGCGACGGGCCCACCCTTACGATCTGCTTCGAGCCACATGACCTCCCTGCTTCCCGGCACCAAGATTTCCTCGCCCATGTGGCGGGCACGGCGCTTGAACTCGCGTCGGCCGACGAGTTTGAGCCGCTTCTCGATCTCATGGTATTCCATCGGCTCGCCGGCCTCGACGAGGCTCTTCACTTCCGCCGCGAAGATGGCGAGGCGAGCGGGACCGTTAGATACCGGCGACTCCATGTCGAGTTTTTCACGCGCGTCGCAGGTCGCCTTGAGCACTTCATAGAAGCGGACCGGCGTGTGCGCCGGGGACGCGATGATCTCGCTGAGATGCTGAAATCTTTCCTCGGCTTCGGCCGCACCCCGCAACTGATTGATGCGCGCGTCGGTCAGCACCGCGTCATCTTCGAGGACGCGCAATTCCCGGGCGATCTGTACCCCTCCGGCGAGGGCCGCCTTGCGTGGATAGGTATCGAGCGCTCTTAAGCGTGCTCTTGTGAGCGTGCTTAGGAGTGGTCGATGGGTCAGGTGACGGTGTTTTCGGGGCCGGAGCGGCGGCGGCGGTGGAGCGATGAGGAGCGACTGCAGATCCTGTCCGAGGCTTTCGCGCCGGGCGCGTGCGTCGCCCAGGTGTGCCGACGGCACGATATTTCTTCGGCGCTGATCTACACCTGGCGGCGCAAGTTGCTCGATGCAGGCGTGGAGCGGGAAGCAGAGCTGCCCGAGGCACTTCCGACGCCGGTGTTCGCCGAAGCGGTGATCGACGAAGATGTGATGGCGGCCGGCGCTGCCGAGCACCCCGCGATGATCATCGACCTGCCGCGCGGCAAGCGGCTGAGCATTTTCGCGGCGGCACCGCCGGCCCTGGTCGCTGCGGCGCTGAAGGGGCTGCGATGATCCCTTCGGGCGCGCGGGTGTGGATCGCGCTCGGCCACACGGATATGCGCAAGGGCATGCAGGGCCTGGCGCTGCTGGTGCAGCAGGGTCTCAAGCGTAATCCGCACGGCGGCGATCTGTTCGTGTTCCGTGGCCGCGCAGGCTCGCTGATCAAGATCATCTGGCACGACGGGATCGGCATGTCGCTCTACGCCAAGCGGCTAGAGAAGGGCCGGTTCGTATGGCCCTCAGCGACTGAGGGAACGGTGTCGCTGACCCCCTCGCAGCTGGCCTGCCTGCTGGAGGGGATCGACTGGCGCAGCCCGCAGTATACATGGCGGCCGCAGAGCGCCGGATAATCGGCGCGAGGCGGTGTTTTGCCCTTGCAGCAGAGGGTGGATGATGATTCACTCCGGTCTATGGAAGCCGCCATTTCGCCCCTTCCGGACGATGTCGAAGCGCTCAAGGCGCTGGTGGTGGCGATGGCCCGCAAGGCCGATGAGGCAGAGGCCAGGCTTGCCAACGCCATGGCCCACCAGAGCGCTATCGAGGCGCTGATCGCTCACCTCAAGCTGCAGATCGCCAAGCTCAAGCGCGAGCAGTATGGCCCCAGCGCCGAACGCAGCCGCCGTCTGCTCGACCAGATGGAGCTGCAGCTCGAAGAGCTCGAGGCTGATGCCGCCGAAGACGACCTGATCGCCGAGGGAGCGGCGGCCAAGACCGCCACGGTCACCGCCTTCGAGCGCAAGCGCCCGACAAGGAAGCCGTTCCCCGAGCATCTGCCGCGCGAGCGCGTCGTGGTGCCTGCGCCCTGTTCCTGCCCGGCCTGCGGTGGGGATCGGCTCTCGAAGCTCGGCGAAGACGTCACCGAGACGCTCGAGGTCATCCCGCGCTCGTGGAAGGTGATCCAGACGGTGCGCGAGAAGTTCTCGTGCCGCGACTGCGAGAAGATTGCGCAGGCCCCCGCGCCCTTCCATGTGGTGCCCCGCGGATGGGCCGGACCCAGCTTCCTCGCGATGCTCCTGTTCGAGAAGTATGGACAGCACCAGCCCCTCAACCGCCAGGCCGAGCGGTTTGCCCGCGAAGGCGTGCCGCTCAGCCTCTCGACTCTTGCCGATCAGGTCGGGGCAGCTGCCCATGCGCTGATGCCGATCTACAAGCTCATCGAGGCGCATGTTCTGGCTGCAACCCGGATCCACGGTGACGATACCACCGTGCCGGTCATGGCGAAGGGCAAGACCGATACGGCGCGATTATGGGTTTACGTACGCGATGATCGTCCCTTTGCAGGCACCGATCCTCCAGCTGCCCTGTTCCACTATTCGCGCGATCGGCGCGGCGAGCACCCGCAAGCCCATCTCGCGGCATGGTCCGGCATCCTGCAGGCCGATGCCTATAGTGGCTACAACGATCTCTATCGCGGGGACCGCGCCCCCGGTCCCGTGCTGGAAGCGGGCTGCTTTGCTCATGCGAGGCGCAAGTTCTTCGAGCTCGCCGATGTCCTGAGCTCAGCCCGCAAGAAGAGCCGCGGCCAGCGCAGCAGCATGATCTATCCGATCGCGCTCGAAGCCGTGCAGCGTCTCGACGCCCTGTTCGACATCGAGCGCGGCATCAACGGCAAGAGTCCTGCCGAGCGGCTCGCAGTCCGTCAGGAACTCAGCGCGCCGCTGATGGCCGAGCTCCACACCTGGCTTACCGCGCAGGTCGCCAAGCTATCGCGCGGTCATGACCTCACCAAGGCCTGCTTCTACATGCTGAAGCGCTGGGATGCGTTCACCCGCTTCCTCGACGATGGCCGCATCTGCCTCACCAACAACGCCGCCGAGCGCGCGCTGCGCTGCATCCCGAAGCGTGTTTCATTATGCACTCCGTATTCAAGTATCTGTAAACATTGGAAGCATGTCCGCGTCAACAACGCGACACGGGCGACCCTTTCGGGCCATCGCAGATTTTACCGCTTCCGACATCAAATCGGCGGAGCGGATTTGATGCGGTGCGCGCGGTACGACCTGCACTGCCGGAAGCACGCCGGTTTTGATGAGAAGTCTTATCGTATGGCTTGAGGTGCCAAGCGCTTTGGCCGCCTCAGTCATGGTGAGCCATTCGCCGTCTTTCACCGCAGACCGATAGGCATCGATCCCTCGCACGCGCCGAACAGAGTAGACCCGGTGCGCCGTCCAGGTTTTGCCTTGGCCGGTGGGCAAGCCCATCCGATTCAGCGTCGCGGCGATATGCTCGTCGGACCAACGGCCCGCCATGCTGCGCATCACCTCCAGCGCATCCTCCGCTGTTGCACAACCGTGCTCGCCGGCTTTCGGCTTGCGAACCCGCAGTTCCGAGTGCTGGCCGCCCCGCCAATGGATCGTGAGCACGACGTCACGCACGGCATCATCGACATCGACGACGATGTCGGCGATCATTGTACGTAGCATTTGCTGGCGAGCGCGCATCGTCACATCCGGAGCGTTCCAGGCCGCCGACAGGTTTTCCGCCAGATTGGCGAAGGCATTTGGATCGGCCTCGATGGTCGAGGGCCCTTCCGCAGGCTGGCGAGCCTTCAAGTCCCGCACGCGACGGAGCGCGATTTCCCAGTTTTTCTCCAGCTGCGCCGCTATCAGGCGATTATCGGGATCACAAGCTGCGTAGCGGCGCTCGGCTAGGCTGGCCTCGTAGCGCGCCTGCTGGAGTTCCAGGTCGAGGATCTGGCGCTGCTCTTCTTGTCGTTCCCGGTTCATCCGCTCCGCCTCGAACGCGGCTTCGATCGCCAAGGGTTCTACCGCGCGCAGCAGTTCGCGCGCAACTGCTGCATCCACTCGTAGACCGCCAAAGGTCATGCATCGAGGTAAGCCCATCATCAGGTTCGGCTTGTCACAGCGGTAGACTGGCCGACTTTGCGGGTTACCGGTGTAAGCAACGCTCAGTCGCCGCCCGCACCGTCCGCACGTCATGATCCCTGACAGCAGTGCCTTGCCGCCTCGGCCTGACTTTACGCCGCCAGCGCGGCCATAGTTGTTGAGGGCCAGCTGCTTCTGGTTGCGCTCGTATTCTTCCCAGCTGACGTAGCCCTCGTGGTGCTCCTTGATGAACACCTCCCAGGTTCCGACCGGCTTGCCATGCCCGTAGCTTCGCCGCGCTCGCCCATCGACAATGGTAGTCCGCTTTTCGCTTTTCCCGTAGACGTAAACACCTGCATAGAAGGGGTTTTTGAGGACGGCGATGACGTTGCGATAGCGGATAGGTAACCATGTGAAGCTGGTCATGCGGCCTTCGTCCGAAGGCCGCGGGAAGTGGATTCCATCGGCCTTCATAGACAACAGCACCTGACGCGCACTGCCCAGCTCTCGGAAGCGCGCAAAGATGAGCCGGATTACCTCCTGAAGGCGTAAGTCGGGATCGAGTCCCAGGCCCGCTTCGCGGTGCCAGATGTAGCCGAACGGGACAGACAACCGCAATTCGCCGCGGCGCGCCTTCGACCTCGCGGCATCGAGCATTCGCGTCCTGAGAACGCCGAGCTCGAACTCGCTGATGCTGCCCTTCATTCCCAGGAGTAGGCGGTCGTTGGGCTGGCAAGGATTGTACACGCCATCATGATCGATGACACGGGCTTCAACGAGCCCGCACAGTTCCAGCAGATGGTGCCAGTCGCGACCATTTCGCGCGAGCCTTGACGCATCGAGGCACAGCACGGCACCCACCTTGCCCGCGCACAATGATGCGACCAGGCGATCAAAGCCGGGCCGCGCAACGGTTCCGCTCGCGGATCGTCCGAGATCATCGTCGATGACTTCGATATCGGTGAAACCGTGCTGACGTGCGCTGTCGACGAGGTCGTATTGCCGCCGCTGGCTTTCCAGGTTGGTCATGACCTGGGATTGTGTCGATTGTCGCACGTAGACGACGGCCTTGCGCTTCAGCAGTTGCGCCGGGATTAAATCAGTGCCGGTCATCGCCGAGCTCCTCGACGACGAGGCCAGCGGCTTGCATCAGGATTTGAGCAAGCGTGATTACGGCCTTCGTCCGTTCCGCCTCGCTCATCCCGTCCACCCTCCGGGGCTCGAAGATCAGGCTCATCTGTCTGCCCGAGGCCGGTGCGGGCGTGTCGTGCTTGTTCATCGACTTCCTCCAATGCGACTCCATCATCGCGTTGGGAGTTTGGTGAAGCAGCGACCGCGGTGACCAGCCTCTTCAAATCGGAAAGCGCTGCAACATCAACTTGGGGCGGGCCGATTCTCATCTTGGAGCAGGCGACCGGATCAACCATCCAACCAGGCATCGAAACGACGATGCCAGATGGGCCTTCGACCTTGAGAAAGCGCCCCGTCGCTCGCTCCTCTACCCGCCGTACGCTGACTTTCCGCCCGAAATAGGGATGCCAAGGATAGTGAACTTCCCGCTCTTCGCCGACATGGGCAGAATGAACGGGCGATGGCGCTTGGCCGCAAGGCATGGCTGTTCTGCGGATCCGATCGTGGCGGGCAACGCGCCGCCATCATCTACACCCTGATCCAGACCGCGAAGCTGGGCGACGTCGATCCGCAGGCATGGCTTGCCGATGTCCTCGCGCGCATCGCCGATCATCCTGCCACCCGGCTCGACGAACTCCTGCCCTGGAACTGGGCGCCCCGTCCGAACGCGATCGCCGCGTAACCCGACCTACACTCCGGTCGGCATCACGCTGCGGCCTTCACCGGACGGATACGGCGATCTGCGCGTTCGTGTATCCTTCGTTCCGCAGAATGAGCGCACGGCGGGCCCTTGCCATGGGTTCCGGGCGGGACGAACTTGCATTGTTCTGGCTACGAATACGCAGCCCCTCCGCCACGTTGACGATCTCGATCGGGACTTCCGTCTCGGGATCGATATGGCAGATTGCCTCGATGAGACTCCCGCCATCTATAAGACGGTATCCATCCACACCGATGACGACGGGAAACGTCCTCCAATTGTGGGGCTCGGTTGCCCGGAGGTGCTGCGCCTCGATATCCCTCGTATCGTAATGTCGGCGTTCGTAGATGTCCGCGCGGCAAGAAATCTCGCTTGCCTTTGCGGTCGAGTATTTATCACCTGACGGCGTTTTGCTGCTCCCCGAGAAATTGCCGTGGGGAGGGGCGGGCGTGGTGGAAGGGGTCATGGCAGTCCTCGTCGTTCAAGAGGACTGGGAAATTATGCAGATTCAGGTGCCTTGATAAATGAGTTTTGGTGGAACTTTCGTCTTGCAAGTATTTATATATCAAGGACTTAGTATCTCAATTAGCTCTGCTTAGCTCATGCGCTTTTGTCACCACGCGTCCGCCTGGGGTATCCAGGTCGTGACGCCGTGGATTGGTAGTCCGAGAGATCTCGCCTTGCTCATGGGGTTGGGTGTTTCAACCAAATCGGCTGCTAGTGATAGGGATAGGTCGATTTCCCGAGCGCCGAGGGGGTGCCCGTTACGATGGCCTGGATACGCATAGCGAGGATCCAAGGTTTCAAGCGCATATCGGGCTCTATACCAAACGCGCTCTAAGGCTGTCGTCACTCGCGATCTCGACCATCCCTGGGCAAACGGAAACGCCCTAGCGAACGGATTCTTTTCCTCTTCGACCAAGCCGTTGGCCAACAGCTTGTCATATCGGTCTCGCAGTCTTGCAACATAACCGTCGGCCCAATCCGGATCGTCGATCTGCTGGAACGGCAGATCAGAACCCCGAGATGAGAATGGATCGAACCGGTCGCGTGGAATTGCACGCTCGAGCAGAGAAGGAAGCTCTTTCCCACCTTTCGATCTCGTACCGCCATTCGGACGTTCGCGCTCATTGGCATGCGAGATGCGCGCGACCAATTCTGCTTGGGCCTCATCCGCGTCGATATGTGCAAGGATGTTCAATGCAATTCTGAAGATCGCGGAATTCAGCGAGAAGCGCGAAGAGGCCACGGCGGGAAGATATGGTGCAAAGCGGTCGTGGGTATGGAAGAGGTACTGCGTGATGAAGTGCAGCGGTGGCCTGCCGAGGACGAGGTGCCAGCGATCGCCCTCGGGAGCCTGCGCCTGGTGATGATCCAGTCGTGCGCTTTTCAAAATTTCGTAATTGAGACGCGCGTGTCCGTCCCAGTCTCTTGGCTTGATCCGCTGCTTCATGCTGAGCGCTAGGTGGATCATGTTCGGATCCTGATCGCCGAAGATGAGACCCTTCTTGCCGAGGCCACCCCTCAAGTTCCGAAAATCGATCAGATGTGCAGCAACGTATTCGAATGTTCGTTCAAACTCGAAGGCCTGCTCGAGGACGTAGAGGACCGCCCCCCGGACACCTAATGCATCGATCAGCATGGCGAACTTGCTGGCGAAGCCGCCGGTCGAGGTGAGTTCAATCCTTTCCAGGCTTCTGCGCAGACGACCAAAATCGCGTCGCCAAGCGTATTCCAGTGCCTTGCAATTTCCAGCGCGCAACCGATCGTTCTCATAGAGAACTCGAAATGCAGAAGCTACGTCTCTCGAAGTCGGATGATGGCAAACCCGCAAAGCCTCTTCGGCAGTCGGGTCCATCGCTTTCCTGTGCTGAAGCCATTCGCCACGGTGGTATACGTCGAGGTGCCGGAACCGGAAGTCGCAAAGCTTTTCCAACTCCTTCTCGCTCGGATAGCCCCGCTCGGCGTATTTGGTGTTCTGGTCGATCCGCTTCGCCGCAGCGATTATGTCCTTATCGAGCTTGGAACCCTTGATAAGCGGAATTCTCATTCCGGCAGGGTGCATAGACGAGCATGCAGCAAACGCGCGATCAAGTGCGGTACTTGTGCGGCGTCTCGCCTTGGAAAAAGTGGCGCTATTCATACCTTGAGCAGTGATCGCCCCACCGATCAGTTCGGCTATGACCAACATACCCGGTGAGGCTGGCGAAAGACCGGGAAGCTTTCTAGGCATCGATCCGCTCCGCGATCTCATTGTAAGTGCGGACAGCCTGCACGAAGATATTCCAGCGCTCCTTTCGAAATTCCGTCCAGCCCGTTTCGGTGAAAGTCGTGTCGCCGAGCTGTCTGATAAAATCTTTGAATAACGGCTGCAGTGTCCGGCCCGCTTCAAGAAGCTGTTCGAGTTTGGCGATCCCACTCACCAAGTCGATATCGTCGGGGAGACGATACTCGGGCATCCAAGCGATAGCGGCCTTCGCCTCGTCCCAGCTTGCAGGTGACATCTTCCCCGGGGCAAAGATCGCCATCTGCGCTTTCGAGACTTCGATCGGCTCGTCGTAATCGTCGGTAACCGACAGCTCACGCCACCATGCAAGGCGTTTCTCGACGATTTCGAGCGAATGATGAAGATGTGTCTCGTCAGCTTGGAGTTCGGCCCGCTGCGAAATTCTCCACCGCGCGAAAATTTGCTGATAATCGGCGTTGAGCAGGGCAATGTCGGTATAGCGCCCTTCTTGTCGCGCCTTGGCTGTCTCGGCTTCGATATTTTCCAGCGCCACGGAGAAGTCCGCTAGCGTGGAAAGCGTCACGCGCTCGCCATCTGGGCGCCGCCAGGTGACAGTCACGGATGCACCTCGCGGTAGCGGGGGTTGGCTCCGATATCGCGAAGCCATGCGAATGCTATCCAGCGATTCTCCAGCGCAGGAAAATCGAGGCGCAGACACTCGCAGGTGTAACGCACCATGGAGATCTGTTTCCGCGTCGCTGGCTTGCGAAGCATCGCTGCCCGCTTCTCGTCATCGAGGGCAGCGAGGAAGCCCTCGGTCTTTCTCATGTAGGCGTCGAACCTGCGACGCCATTCTGCGTGTCGGCCTTTCGCTTCGAGGAACGCTGCTGCGCGATCCAAAAAACAGAGCAAGGCTTCGCCGACGGTCCTTTTCCGCGTGAACGAATCTTTCCATTCGTTGAAGAGATTTTCGTCGTTCAACGCTTTCAGAATGTCGAGGGCGAGAAAGCCATCGAGGCGACGCGCGTAATGTGCCGAAACACCGTAAGCGGAAAGCACGGCGCCTGTAGTGATGTGGTGGTAGGCGTCATGCGCGTCGCGGTACACCACTTCGCCAGGTGCGATCTGCACCTTGCTGGCGCGCGCTTCGATCCCGGCTAGCGTTGAGAGCATGCGATCAAGATCGCGAATATGCGATCCCAGATCATTCGTCGGATTGGCAAGGTCAGGGTTGTTCATTGCCCCTTTATAGATCGCCGACAAGCGGCACCCCAAACATCAGGGACCCGTTGGTTCGCTTTCCGTGCCGCATTAACGGGAAAACGGTTGCTGAATGCTCGATGGAGACAGACAATCCCATCCGCCATTTAAGCGCACTTAAGGAGAAAGTAGGGCGGGTTTGGCGAAATAAATGATGCACACTTAAGCGTCCGCTTCGCCCCGCCTTTCGCATGCAACCCGCCCATGAAGTTAAAGCCTAAAACGGAACTGGATTGCCTGGCTGTCGGTTCGCCGGAGCAGCGGCGGCAATGCGCTGCGCCGCGCGGCGATCTTCGGTATGCGGTGCTCGCAGAACGGCAGTGGCGGCGGGAAGCGTGGGCTGAATATCAGCACGTGAAATCCGTGAAGCGACTGGAGCTTGAAACGAAAGAAGCGCAGCGTGAATGGGATCGGCCTCACCGCAATTTCAAGGTCACAAGAGAAGCCACTTGGGGCAAGGAAAAGGGCATGGGTGTGCCGCGTCATGTCCTGCATCGCGTCGTCGCAATGCACAGCGCCGGAGGCACCTTGCCACGATATTCCCATGCTTTGACCGATAAGGCCGGACGTCTCTTCGTTTTCCAGCGGATACGCTACTATTCGGCCCGGAATTCGAAGCAGGGCCGCGGCGCCGACGCCGCACGCTACGCCATGAAAGGGGCACATGTTCTAGGCGACGGCAGGGACTGCATCTCCAGCAATGTCGGCGACACATTCGAGGAAATCGTGGCTGGAATGGACGTCGCCGAAGGCGTCAATCGCACCGTTTCGTTGGACGCGAAAACGCTTTTCCACGGCATCATGCAGTCGTGTCATGACCTCACGCCGGAACAACAATTCGAACTGGCTTGCGACTATGCCGAGTACGTATTCGGGCGACAGCAACTACCATATTTGGTCGTTCTGCATCCGCCGAGTGCCGAGGGCGATCAGCGAAACTGGCACGTCCACTTCCTCTATTCCTTCAGGCCGATGAGCAAGATCGGTGAAGGCGAATGGGCTGTTGGCAAGTACCTCAGGACCGATCTCGATACCCCGGAACAGTTCTCGCGCCTTCGATTCTTGTGGGCCGAAGCGCTCAATCACGCTTGCGAGAAGGCCGGTGTAGCGAAGCGCTTCACCCATCTCTCGTACGCCGCAGCAGGTGTCGATTTCATACCGCAAACCCATCTGGGCGAGGGACTGACCGCCAAGGTCAGGCGCGGTGAACGCTCTACTGTCAACGAAGCGAACCATCGCATCGCGATGCGGAACAGTATGGTGCGGGCGGTGCGAGATCTGAGGGCGAAGCTCCTCGCCACGGTCTCCCAAACCACGGACGCGGTCGAGCGCTTGCACCGTGCCGCGACCTTGGCCCTGGACGTTTCAGCTACCTTGAGCGATCTGCACGCTCGACCTGGTCCTTGGAAGGTTCTGGATGCTCGATGGTCGATCCCAACCGGACCCGCCGCGGTGAATGACAACAATGCTTCTGTGGATTCGAAGGTCGGGCAGCATTCTGATGCGCTCCCATCTGGCATCGCGAACAGTGTTTCGATCATACCGCCATCGCTAAAGCTCAAGGCGTTGGAGAACGATACGATCCCACCCCTCCCTACAGCAATTTACGGAAGGATGACGCTTCCAGCAAAACCGCTCAAGATTGATTACCGGCTTCAGGCCGCACGCCCTGCCCAGGTCGAGACTACGGAACTGTTCCAGCGGATTGCAGTGTCTGGGCCTTTACCGCGCGTGATTTCTCCACCGGCCAAACACAGCGTTCTGACCCGCATTTCGGTATCGGTGCTGTCCATTCCGAAGGCTCTAAGCTTCTCGAAACCGGCAAAAATGGGCTTGGCCAGGCTTCAACTTGAGGCCTCATTGCCGCGTTCGCCAGTCTCCTCCGGAACAGAATCCAAGGCTAGCGTCGCCAAGCTTCACGCAGCGTGTGACCGCAACCTGCCGGCAGGACCTCAAGCCTCACCACCACTGGTTCCAATGGCGCAGTTCTTGTCTGAGGGGCCTTTAATTCCGTCGGTGGTTTCGAGAAATGACGAGCACGCCACTCCCACCTTGCGAAGCCGTGTCATCGATCATCGTATACCGAAAGGCGTGGAGTCGATTGTCGATGCGCAGTCGGTCAAGACTGGCGACAGTGCAACAAAGGCTTTTGCAAAGGGCGACGCATCACCCGCTGCGTCGGAGGCGCTCGGTTCACAAACAGGCCCGGTTCGAGTTCAGACAACCGAAAAAAAGCGGCCAGTGCCCGTTCCTTCTGACTCCACTGAGGATGCCTCCAATCGCAAGTCGTTTCCTGTGATCCGGACCGACCGCGACGAGGCCTGGCCAGGTTCGTCGACAGAAACCGACCCTATCGCCAACCCCGCTCGCCGTGATTTTGTCCGCGCGCAAGAGCAGGATCGAGATGAGGAAGAGAAGCGCAAACCCATTCATAAACCGAACTCGGAAGCGATACGATTAGCGGCTGAAACCTTCAGGGCGCGACAGCTACTGCTCGGAATTCTGGAGCAAGAGCGGCATGTCATAACCAAAGATGCCGAAGGGAGAGTTGCCTTACCCGCAGCCCTATTGCAGCGCGCCGAGCTTCTTCCAGAGCAAATCGCCGATGCGAAAATGCAGGACCGGCTCGCGCGCTTCCACGCTCGCAATAAGTTGGAGCTTCAGGAAATGGCCCGCCAAACTTGCGAGGAACTCTGGTTCGGCGAAGAATTCTGGCAACCTTCCCACCCATCTTCCGCTGAGGTGCTCGACATCTTCCGAAGATGGCGAGACTGCCCTGAAGTTCAGGAAGCATTGCGCAGGACGCATCGGCTTACATCGGGCGCAGACCATACGAACGAACAGGATGCGCGGGAAAAATTTTTTCTCGGATTGCTATTACAACAGGGCGAGGACGGGAATTATTCGTCGAAGGTTTCTTCTGGCAGGGTAGTCGCTTCGCGACCGAGGGGTCCTTGGTCAAGCGATACAGGCTATGGCAGATGATGGGCCGTGTGTGGACGGCCCTCCGTTGGCAAGGGATTTTCGAAGTTCTGCACTGCGCTGGTCGAGGCGGCCATGTGTCCGGCCTTTGATTGCGGCTATGTCATGCGCCGCTGGCCATGATGCCTTTCGCGCGAACCGGGTCCCGACCTATAGCTCGCGCTCGAAGCGCCACGGCCCAAAATGGGTTTTCCCGATCCGGCGGTTTCAACCGGCTTGGTGCATCAACTCCTTTTTGCCCTTTCCAACCTCGTCGACGCAGCAGCTCCGCGCCTTAACTCTACGCCGCCATCGGCAATGGTTCTCGGTAATGTTCGCCGCTGGTCATCAGCGCCCAGACCATGCGCCCATTCTTGTTCGCGAGCGCTACCGCGGCGACCTTGGCGGGGCGGCGAGCAAGCAACTGCACCAGCCAAGGTCGCTTCGTGCCGTGACGCTGTGCGTAACGGATCACCGCCATCGCTCCGACCACCAGCATCTGCCGCAGGTATCGGTTACCAGCGCGTGTGATGCTGCCGAGCCGGTCCTTCCCGCCCGACGAGTTCTGCTTGGGCACGAGCCCGATCCAAGCCGCCAGGTCGCGGCCGGTCCTGAACACACTGAGATCGGCAACCGAGGCAACGAACGCACTCGCAAGGAGCGGGCCCACGCCGGGGATCTCCATTAGCCTGCGACCGAGTTCGGTCCGCCGCGCGCTGGCGAGCACACGCCGATCGTTCTCGAGGATTTGCCGCTTCACGACATCCAGCTGGGCTGCCAGCATCTGCAGACAGAGGCGGGCATCCTCGGGCACGCGATCATCACCGGCATCCGCGACCACCTCGAGCAGCCGCTCGACGCCGAGCCGACCGACAGGTGCCACCACTCCGAACTCGGAGATATGAGCACGAATCGCGTTCGAGATCTGGGTGCGCTGCCGGTTCAGCATCAACCGCACACGGTGGAGCATCATCAAGCTCTGTTGCTCCGGGCTCTTCACCGCGACGAAGCGCATCGTCGGCCGGGTCACCGCTTCGCAGATCGCTTCCGCATCGGCAGCGTCGTTCTTCCCACGCTTGACGTAGGGCTTCACGTGCTGCGCCGGCATCAGCTTCACGTCGTGACCCAGTGCGGTCAGCTCTCGCGCCCAGTAGTGTGAGTTGTTGCACGCCTCGATGCCGACGAGACACCGCGGCAGCTTCGCGAAGAATGGCAGCATCCTGGCTCGCGTCAGTCGGCGGCGGATCAGCACCTCGCCACCTGCTCCAACACCATGCACCTTGAACACCGACTTCGCGATATCCAGACCGATCGTAACGACTTCGCCCATCTCGACTCTCCTTCCAGCTCAACCACGCGATATTACCGCAGGAGGGTGGAGAGCCGTCCACAGCATCAGTAGCGGACTGTCTGCTCCTTGGTCTAAGCATGACCACAACGGAACTAGACATCGACCGCTCGGATCTTAAGTCAGTATAAGAAGTCGCCAGTTCGATCTCGTTTACAAATTGGCGAATTCCTCTCCGAGCGCCAGTGGACTTTCGAACTTTTCCTCTTCCGGCGCGCCGACTGCCGGCTTTTTCCGGATGTGAAGATTGTTCTGCACGCAATCGACCAGAAAGGCGCCGAGATCGCCCATGCGGCAGCGGAAAGCGAGTTTTGGAAGGAATTCCTCCTCGACCAGCAGGTCGCCCGAGGCGGGCTTATTGATGAGCCAGCCCGGACGTACCGCGGTCCAGCGAAGTCCGGGACGTTCCTCGAGCAGCGCCTCCATTTCCTTCATCTGTTCGAGGATGTTGTGCAGGGCGGGCACGACCGTCAGCTTGAACCATGTCGGCAGATTGGGCTGATCGATCACGAAGGCTGCGGAAATCACCGCGATGCGGTCGATCCCGGCCCCCTCCATCCCGTCCAGGATATGGCGCGTGCCGTCCATATAGAGCGGCGGCGGCGACAAGGCGTTGCCGGGCGAGAAACCGACGCCCAGCGTCGAGATCACCGCGTCGCAACCTTCCATGGCTTCGGCGAGGCCGCCTTGAAGAACATCCGCCTGCCGATAGGTCACGCCGTTGATGCGGTCGGCCTCGTCGGGCAGCGCGCGGTCGATCGCGACCACCTCCAGCCCAGCGCGCAAGGCGTGTCTCACGGTTTCGCGACCGGTGGCTCCGCTGGCGCCGAACACTGCGATGCGTTTCTGGCTCAATTTTTATACTCCTTGGGCCGGACAAACCGGAAAAATTGTTGCGATTGACTTTCAAACCGCAATCGCGCCAGCTATGTTCCCCCCAAATGCCGGGTCTTCCCCTATTTCAGGTGGCCACGGCAGATTGATCCGTTCGATTTGGGGAAGCGATGCGAATGTTTGCCGGCAGCTACTGCGGAAGCCCGCCGAGCCTGGCGGAAGTCGCGACGCGCTGGAATTTCGATCCCGCCCTTCTCGCGGTTCTGGCCCTCGGGCTCGCGCTCAGCCTGCGGGCGGGAAACCGGCTGGCGACCGTCGGAATGGCGCTTCTCGCCATCGCTTTCGTCTCGCCTCTGTGCGCCGCGAGCGTGACGCTCTTCTCCGCCCGCTCGCTCCATCATCTGCTGCTGATCCTTGGTGCGCTGTGCTTCGCCATGGCAATGCGCGAGAGCGAGGTATCGAGCCGGCTTGCGCGCTCGCTCTTTCGACGGCGCGTTCCGGTCGGCCCGGCAACCATCGGCATGACCGCGGTGCTGTGGGGCTGGCGCGTGCCTTCGCTCTACGATGCCGCGCTGGCCGACATGCTGGTGTACTGGACGATGCAGCTCTCGATCCTTGCTTCCTCTTTCGCCTTCTGGCTGGCCATTTGCCGGGCGAGCGCGGTTGGCGCAGTCGGCGGACTGCTCGGCGGGACAGTTCAGATGGGCTTTCTGAGCGCGCTTCTGACCTTTGCGACCGAGCCTCTTTATCGCATTCACATCGCCGCCGCCCCATCCTGGGGAATATCGCCGCTGGCCGATCAGCAGCTTGCCGGACTGATCATGTGGGTCGGCGGCATGGCGCCTTTCGCGATCGGCGCGGCTGCGATCGCCCGAAACGCGTGGGCGCGCCAGAACGCGGCGCAGCCCGCGCCGGTCGTCTCCCGGAACCCCGTCTGAGATGATCCTCTCGCTGGTCAAGGCGATCCATATCGCCGCGCTCATCATATGGTGTGCGGGGCTCGTGGGCTTGCCGCTGATGCTGAGCAAGCATGAAATCGGCGAAAACCAGGCGAGCTACAGTCAGTTGCGCCTGCTGACGCATCGCGCCTATTCCTATTTCGTCACACCCGCGGCGATCATCGCCATCGCGGCGGGCACCGCGCTGATCTTCTTAGCAAGCGCCTTCACTCTATGGATGTTCGTGAAGCTGTTGGCGGTCGGCGTGCTGGTTTCGCTTCACGCCTGGATCGGGCATTTGGTCGTGCTGATGAGCGAACGGCGCGGCCGCTACGCTCCGCGCAGCGCGCTTCCCACGCTCCTGCCGATCATGATCGCGATGGTGGCGATCCTGTTCCTGGTGCTGGGAAAACCTGCGCTCGAAAGCTTCGCGCCCGCTTGGCTCACCCAGCCGCTCGGTCACGAACTTCCGGTTGACGAGACGCCAATTTGATATTCGAACACCAGCTTGCCCCCGTGCCATCCGGTAAAGCCGGTAAAGCCAACGGCGAAGGCGGAAATCATGATACCGAAGGGCAGCACGGCCTGTTCGTAACCGAGCAGCCGGAAGCCCCAGTTCATGCCCAGGATCGACAGCAGCATCACCGCGATGATGAAATGCGTCCAGCTGGCCGCGCGCTGGCGAATGCCGGGCACGCTGAGCAGCTCGGCCGTTCCGGTGACGCCGGCCAGCACGCCGAACAGGAATGCCATTCCGGCCGCCCACAATCCGGCACGCGCCCAGAAGAGGTCGCCTGTCCACCAGTAGAAGACGTCCGCACCCAGCACACAGGCGGTGAGTGCGATCGGGAAGGCAACCAGCATCGCGTGAAGGGGATGGCCCGCGAGAGCGATGCGCGATTCCAGTCGATGGAAATTGGGCTGTTTTTCAATCGGATCGATCAGCTCTTCCGGATCGGCCTCGACAAGCTTCTTCTCGGCAACCTTTTCGTGCATCGTCTTGCTCATCGCATTCGTCCTTCGGGCAAGCGGGTCCGCTTCGGGGCCCCGATCCTTCTATCGTCTCTTCTTGCGGCCTGCGCGGGGTCTTTGTCCACCATCGATCCGGCGGGTCCCTCCGCATCGCGCGTGGCGAGCCTGTGGTGGTGGATGCTGGGCGGCTCAGCAATCCTGTCCGCACTGGTGTTCGCATTGCTTCTCGTCGCGCTTTTCCGGCGAGGCGTGGCGGACAGGAAGACGCCCGAGCGAAAGCGGGTATGGATCGGCTGGCTCGGCCTCGGCATGCCGATCGCCGTGCTCATGGTCTTGCTGGCTTTTGCCCTCTCGGTCGGCGAACGCAATCTGCCGACCGGTCCCGCCGCCCGGACCATAGACGTGCGGGCCTATAATTACGGCTGGGAATTCTGTGACGAGGACGGCCGTTGCAGCGAAGGCATGCTGCGGATCCCTGCCGGTCAGCCCGTCGATCTCGACATCACATCCAGCGACGTGATCCACAGCCTATGGATCCCGCGTTTGGCAGGCAAGATGGACGCCATCCCCGGTCAGGTGAACCGCCTCAGGATCGAGGCGAGCGTGCCCGGCACCTACGAAGCGGTCTGCGCCGAATATTGCGGTATCGGCCATGCCAATCACCGGTTCGTGGTCGAAGCTTACGATATAGGCGAAAGCGTTGCCGCAGGAGGAACCGCACCTTGAAGGCAATCCGCCTCCACCGCGACCTGACCCGCATCTGGGGGAACGAGCCCGGCTGGCGCGGTGTGTTCAGCAGCGTCAGCCACACCGATCTTGGTAAGCGCTTCGTCGTCGCGGCGGCAGTGTTCTTCGGAATCGGCGGCGTGCTCGCGATGCTGATCCGCGCCCAGCTGGCGACGCCCGAAAGCGCCTTTGCCGGGCCGGAGGTCTATGGCCAGATCTTCACCATGCATGGCAGCATCATGATGTTCCTGTTCGCTATTCCCATGCTGGAGGGCCTGGCTATCTATCTGCTGCCCAAGATCCTGGGCGCGCGCGACCTCGCCTATCCGCGCCTCACGGCTCTCGGCTGGTGGTGTTATCTATTCGGCGGCACCATCATGATCTTGGCGCTGCTGGGCGGTGTCGCACCCGATGCGGGCTGGTTCCTCTACCCGCCGCTTTCGGGCAAGGAATACACGCCCGGCGTCAACTCCGACGTCTGGCTGCTCGGCATCACATTCGTCGAGATTTCCGCTATGTGCGCCGCGATCGAGATCGTGGTGACTATTCTCAAGTTCCGCGCGGCCAATATGGGCCTCACCAGAATGCCGATCATGGCCTGGTACCTGCTCGCGACCGCCGGGATGATGGTGTTCGGCTTCCCCCCGCTGATCCTCGGATCGATCCTGCTAGAGGTGGAACGCGCCTTTGGCTGGCCGTTCTTCCAGCCCGAATTTGGCGGATCGCCTCTGCTATGGCAGCACCTCTTCTGGCTGTTCGGCCATCCGGAGGTCTACATCATCTTTCTGCCCGCAGCGGGAGCGCTATCGACCATCATCCCGGTGATGGCCCGCACCCCGCTGATCGGATACGGCGCGATCGTGACGGCGGTGATGGCGCTCGCCTTCCTCAGCTTCGGGCTGTGGGTCCACCACATGTTCACCACCGGCATCCCGCACATGGCGCTGGGGTTCTTTTCGGCGGCGTCCGTGCTGGTGGCGATCCCGACCGCGGTGCAGATCTTCGCCTGGATCGGCACGATCTGGGCGGGCCGGCCCAAGTTTACCCTGCCGATGTATTACATCTTGGGCTTCTTCGTGGTCTTCGTCCTTGGCGGGCTGACGGGCGTGATGCTGGCCATCGTGCCCTTCGACCAGCAGGCACATGATACCGCCTTCGTCACAGCGCATCTGCATTACGTGCTGGTGGGCGGCTTCGTGTTCCCAATGCTGGCCGCCGCCTATTACTGGATGCCGCACGCCACGGGGCGAACGCGCGTCATGCGGCTGGGGATCGCGGCATTCTGGCTAATATTCATCGGCTTCAACCTGACCTTCCTGCACATGCACCTGACGGGTCTGCTGGGGATGCCCCGCAGGGTGTACACCTATCCAGCGGAAGCGGGGTGGACTTGGCTCAACCTCATATCCTCGATCGGAAGTTTCATGCAGGCCTTCGGCTTCGGCCTGTTCGCGATCGACATCGCTCTCCAGCGCCGGATCGGCAACCATGCGCGTCGCGATCCGTGGGATGCCGAGACGCTGGAATGGGCCATGCCCATACCGCCCACGCAGTACAATTTCGCCAGCCTGCCTACGGTCGACAGTCGCGAGCCGCTGACTCGCGACCGGAAGATCGGCGCGGGGCTTGCTGCGGGAAAAGGCCTTCTCGGCCGCGCGATCGACAAGCGGCGCGAGACGCTGGCTGTCGACATGGTCACCGGCGCGCCCGAACACGTCGCGATCCTGCCGGGGCCGAGCCTGTTGCCGCTCTTTACCGCGATGGTCATCGGTGGGTTTTTCCTGTCGATGCTGCTCAGCCTCTACTGGCTGACTCCGCTTTTCGTCGTCGGCACAGCGATCATGGTCTGGCGCTGGGCGGGCACTACGGGAACAACGCGCGACCCCGGCCCGATCGATGTCGGGGCGGGAGTAATGCTGCCGACCAGTTTCGCAGTCGGCGGCAGCGTGGGCTATTGGGGCAGCGTGCTCGCGTCGGCAGCAAACGGAACCTTGTTCGCCTCACTCGTGTTCGGCTATTTCTTCCTCTGGGTGGTTGCGCCAAACTGGCCGCCACCGGGGGAGTACGGCGCATATCTCCTCGAACCCCTACTGATCACGGCGGCAGCCGCTCTCGCGCTCTTGGGAGCGCGCATGGGACAATACGATTTCGGGCAGGCGAGTGTCGGCAGTGCGTTGGCAGCCATAGGCCTCGCCCTCGCGATTGGCGGGCTGCTTTGGGCTGCCTTGCACCACCTGCCCGGCCCGACCGAGCACGCTTTCGCTGCAGTGGGCTGGGTGCTTACGAGCTATGCAATCTTCTCCGCCGCTGTCGGTCTGCTCACCCAGTGCTTCGTCCGGCGCCGAATCGCCAGCGGCCATGCCAACGCCGCGTGGCCGCACGAATTCCGTATCGCCGCGGTATGGAGCGATTACGGCGCGGGCGTGACCATCGTGGTCGCCTGGCTGCTCGCCCTCTCGGGTGACGCGCTGTGATGGCGCTCACCCGCATGGTCTCAGGCCTGGTTCTCTGGGCGGCGGCCTTCAGCATCCTCTATGCCCTTCACGGCTTCGGCTGCTCGCTCGGATGGACCGGACCCTCGTTGTTTGGCGTGACGCAGGTAAAAGTGCTGTTGCTGGCGGTATGGGGGATCCTGATCGTTACCCACGGCCTGCTCATGCTCTGGCTGCTCAAGCAGCATGAAACACAGATGGAGCGGATTGGCATCGCGATAGGGTGCATCGGTCTGGGCGCCACCATTAGTACCGGTATGCCGATCCTGGCGATCCCGAGCTGCGTTTAGTGTACAAGCGGTCCTGGTCGACAGACTGCGGCCACCTTAGCGGACCCGCGCCCGCGCGCCGTCCCTCATCCGGCCCCAGTGCCTAGGATGCGAAATGGCCTTAGTGAATGCGCCGCTGAACCCGCCTTCGACCTGAACTGCGGTGACGACGCCCTTGTCATCGTGCCTTCTGATAGGCCATTTTCGGAAGGGTCGGGCAGTTGGCACGGATGCCTTCGCCAGCATCATTCCGTATCGGTGTGAACAGAAATGATGTTAGAGGGTTATCTCGTCTAGATAGATGCTAACAGGTCTCCATGCTCGAAATCTTCGCCGGTTCCCTGTTCACCGAAGTGTCTGCACTCCTGATCCTTGCGGGCATGATCGGCTTGGCGGGGCACATGCTGAAACAGCCGCTCGTCGTGAGTTACATCCTCGTCGGAATCGTTGCCGGTCCATCGGTGTTGAACCTCGCTCAATCGGAGGGCTCTCTCGAACTCCTGTCCGAGCTGGGGATAGCCATTCTGCTCTTCCTGGTGGGCTTGAAAATGGACTTCAAGCTAATACGGTCACTCGGAGCCGTGTCGCTGACAACAGGTCTCGGGCAGGTGATTTTCACGGCCGCTTTCGGGTTCATGATCTCCTATTTGCTGGGCTTTGGCCTAATTCCGAGCATCTACATCGCCGTGGCGCTCACGTTTTCCAGCACGATCATCATCGTCAAGCTCCTCTCAGACAAGCGGGAGCTGGATTCGCTGCATGGTCGGACGGCACTGGGTTTCCTCATCGTCCAGGATATCGTCGTGGTCCTAGCAATGGTCGCGCTCTCTACGATAGGTATGGGTTCGGGTGAAGACGGTGGCGAAGTAACGTTTTCGCAAGCCGCGATCGCCGCAGCGGCGCTGGTCGGCGTGGTCGTATTGATCGTGAAATTCGCGGCGACGCCGATTACTAAGAAACTGGCTGAAAATCAGGAACTGCTCATTCTCTTCGCGCTGGGTCTCGCGGCGGGCTTCGCAGCGATCGGTGAATATCTCGGGCTGGGACTGGAGATCGGCGGCCTTCTTGCCGGTGTGGCGCTCGCATCAACTCCTTACCGGGAATCGATTTCATCTCGCCTCACCACCCTGCGTGATTTCCTTCTGCTGTTCTTCTTCGTAGTCCTTGGCACCGAATTGAACCTAGGCGCCTTGGGGAGCAACATTCCCGCAGCCCTCCTTCTCTCGGCGTTCGTACTAATCGGAAACCCACTGATCGTGCTGATCATAATGGGACGAATGGGCTACCGAAAGCGCACAAGCTTCCTCGCAGGCCTTACCGTGGCGCAGATAAGCGAATTCTCCCTCATCTTCGTAGGAATGGGTGTAACGCTGGGCCACCTGACCGGGAGCGAACTCGGGCTTGTAACGCTCGTCGGGCTGATCACGATCGCAGTTTCAACCTACATGATCACCTATTCGCATCAAATCTACAAACTTTTGGAGCCGTACTTGGGCTTTGCTGAGAGAGATGACCCCGCTCGAGAAATTCAAGAGGAGGAGAAAGACAAGTCCACACCACCGGCCGTTATACTGTTGGGTCTGGCCGGGTTAGGAGGTGCTTTCGCCGCTAGGCTGATGGAAAAAAGATACCTGCCCTCGGTGTGGACTTTGATCCATCCTCAGTGGTGAAATGGCGGGATCGGGGATTCGACGCGGTCTACGGTGATGTGAGTGATCCCCATTTCGTCGCGGAGCTGCCCTTGAAATCAGCAGAGTGGGTAATTTCAACTCTCCAACATCATGGGCCGGCGTTAGTGGATCAGGATCCCAGACTTACGATGATGCGCACCCTCAAGGCCGATGGTTTCAAGGGGAAGATAGCCATTGCAGTTTATCGGCATTCAGATGTCGAACATGTAGAAGGTCTAGGTGCAGACGTAATACTAGAGCCTTTCGAAGACGCCGCGCAGATGACGGTCAATGAAATCGAGTCTAGCTTTACTCGGATACCTGTCGAAAGCTCATGACTAAAAGCACACCCGAGCCCACGCCGACCAAACGGCCTAAGCCTCATTGGGTGGGAGCGCTCGTGATAATCGTCGTCTTCACAGCCTTAATGAAGGGGGAAGGCCCCGAACGCTATTTGATTGTTGGGGGCTGATCACCCTCATCGGGGTGTTGCTCATGCACATCGAGCGGCTTGAAGCTAAGGAAGGTGACCGAGACGGCAACGAGTAATTGCATTTCGGGCTCGGAAATAAATGAGTGTTAGGGTTCCTTTGGAATAACGCTTCCGCCTGCAAAGCCTTGATGTCCGCTTTCAAGGAAACGGCGACGAACCTTCAATGGCCGATATTGGGGCGCGAAGCAGTCATGAAATCGCCTACTTCCACTGCCCTCGCGTGCCACCACACCGGGAAAATTCTGCCCGTCCAGCGTCGCTGTCCGAGGTCGGTAGGTAGAGGGGAAAAGCCCCTCGGTCGGCCTCGCGACACGAGGTAATTCCATGAAAGATTCAGAACAGCGGCTGGATGGATCCAGCATCGGCGAAGCATGTCCGGTCGACCAGCGCATCCTTCGCCCAGTCCGTGTCCGGAACGACTGGCCCCGCACGGCACCGGAGGGAGATGCAGTCCGCCGGATCGCCGTGGTCGACACCGAAACCACGGGCCTGTCCGCCGAGCGGCACACGGTCATCGAACTGTGCATGGCTATCGTTCAAGTGAACGATGCCGGTCGGATCGTAGCTGTCGAAGTCGTCAGGAGCGGACTAATCGATCCCGGCCGTCCGCTGACAGCGGAGATCGTGGACCTGACCGGGCTCACCGATCAGGATCTTGCCGGACGGTCCATAGACGAGGATCAGGTCGCAGCGATGCTAGCCTCCTGCGAGGGAGTGGTCGCATACAATGCCGGCTTTGATCGCCCCTTCGTCGAGAAGATGATCGACCGGCATGTGGCAGTGCCGTGGGGCTGCGCAATGGCTGACGTGCCGTGGCGCAAGCTTGGATTCGAACCGGGACCACAGGGGTACGCCGTAATGCAGGCAGGGTACTACATGCCCTCGGCGCACCGCGCGAAAGACGACGTTCTTGCCTTGGTCCAGCTTCTTGATCACGTCTGCGATGATGGCGAGACCGTCATGGCCAAAACGCTGGCCGCGATGGATGCGCCGGCGTGGCGCTTCGAGGCGCAGGGGGCGCCATACGGATACAAAGAAAATTTGCGCGAGCAACGTTATCGTTGGGCGTGGGGGAGGCTGCACGATCTGTGGCACAAACACGTGCGCGCCGAAGCCTACCAGGCCGAGCTCGACTGGTACGTGTCGACGATCGGTAAGGAGCCGGTGATCGTCCCGCTGCCTGCGAGCGAGCGGTATCGTTTCCACACAGCGTGGACCCCGGCCTGAGGGGCATAAACCTCAAGAACGCAAGAAACGTGAGCCATCCGGCTGAACGGAAAAGGGCTCCGGCCGACAGGCCCACACAACAAGGAAATACGAATGATCGATCTCGATATCGGCGGGGCATGCCCCCGCCAGCAGCTGACCTGTGCGCTGTCGCAAGCGCTGGGTCTGCCCACCGACCCCGGCGCCGGCACCGATGCGCTGACAATCGGCACCATGGACTATCCATCCGAACCCGCGCTTGAGATGGTCGCCCGGGCGGCGATGCAGGCAAGGCAGGACTCGCTGATGGCGCTGTTCGCCAACGATCAGATCAGCATCTGCGCTGGGATCGCGCTGATCTACCGGACGAAGGACGGAGCGCAGATCATGCAGGTCGAGCCGTGCCGCCTGAGCCGTGGAAAGCCGATCCTGCTTGTCACCACCGATCGCCGCCATGCCTTCCGCCTCGACAAACGCTGTGTGCTGCGATCGTGCGCCGTGCCGTCGAGCGCGAAGGTCGAGCGCGGCGTCGAACGCGCATGGACTGACATCCGCGCTGCCATGATCACGGTCGAGGTCGATCCTGAGCAGTGGGAAGCTGGCTATTTCAGCCTGTTCGCCGATGCGCAGGCCTTCGCCGACTTCATGGCTTGAGCGGCTCCACGCCAATTACAAACACCGAGCAGGCGGCGTCTCCAACGGGAGGCGCCGCCTGCCGCGTTTCTCAGAACAGGATTTTCATCATGCCCCATTCCCACAGGCGCCATCCGCGGGTGTTATGCTCGCTCGCGATTATCCGCGATCCCGGTGAAAGCAGCCCGCGATCCGCTATTCGTTCGACCGCCATCTTCACCGTGACTCGTGAACAAGGAGGCGGCGCGAGGTTCGCTATCGATCACCGCGTATTCGATCGGACAGCGAACCGGGCCGAGATTCTGGCCGGACTGGCCGAGCGCGTTCCTGCAGGCGCGACAGTTATCGCGCGTGCGTCACGCACGTCGCAGCATTACCTGAGGCAGGCATTCAGCGCCGGAGGGCCCCTGCCGCCAGCTGACCTGCAACTTCTCCAGCGTGATCGCCCGGACCTGGATATCCTCCCGCTCGAATGCGCGAACAGCGTGCTGGAAGAAATTGCGGCCGCATACCGGATCGAGCGAGCCGGTCCCGGTTCAAACATGCTGTCACGATCGCGCAAGGCGCCGGAGGAAGCACAGTGCCTGTGGGCAGCGTTCCTGTGGTCGCAATGTTCGCCGCACCAGCGGACATCGCTCGCCGCCGCGTGGCAGGCATGGCGGGCGCTCGAGCGGGCGCGCCCGCTCCCCTTCTGACGAAGCGTGATGATGCCAACACTAATTGAAAGGAAAAGCGGAATGGCAAAAACGTATATCGCGCTCGACGCGGAATTCTTCTGGGACAAGGACCTCTACAAATTACATCAGGCCATGGATCCTGACTCCAATCGTCACGCGGTCGCGGTGAAGCGTGTCATGGCTGCAGCTGCGTTCCAGTTCACTATCGACGAAGAGGGACGGGTGAGTACTGGCGAGATTGGCAGCTGGTGCGAGCGGGACTGGGCTGACGAGGCTGGCGTGGTCATGAGGGTCTTCGATTACCTGCGGGCGAACGACGACAAGCCCGTTATTACCTATGGTGGGTTGGCCACCGACGTGCCGATCCTGCTACACGCTAGCATAGCGCACGGATTGCGGCTGCCACCGCAGCTCGTCGACCAGCCTGGCCGAAAAGGCCCTCGGCCGCATCTCGATCTCGGCCTGATGATGAAAGGGGGAGGTAGAACCTGGACCCATCTCAGCCAGCTTTTGCTGCGAATGAACGTGCCGTTCGATCTTGTCGCGGCGAAGTCCAATGTCCCGCGCCCGGCCAGCGATGGAGCCTGGCGAAACCTGCGCGATCATGTCGAACTGGACTGTCTTCTGCTCGCCATCGCAAAGATCGGATGGTTGGTTGCCCAGGGCATGAATGGCCTACGGCTTGAACCTGCCATCGTAACGCTGGTCGAGGGGTTCTTGCGACGACGTCCGGACCATGGACTGGCTGGCGAGTTGCGAACGTATATTGGGAGCCTACACGGGAAAATCGCCGAGGGTTTCGAAATCGCGGCCTGAGCCTTCACCCTACATATGCGCCGGACTGGTGAAATTCGGACACCGCCGGTCCGGCGCATCTTATCGAACCTCTCCACTCTGAGTTTTCAGATGACGGCAACGATTTCTTAATCGTCTATGGCCTATCGTGGAGAAACCGCGAACACAGCGTGCTGGGATAGTCCCCCAAGCCGGTGGCCTTCAATTTTGTGTCGCTTCAACCCACGAACCCGCGCCGAGACGGTGCGCGTTCATTGGCGTTCGAGGTCACGAAATGACATCTTCGACATCACAACCCACGTCAGTGGTCTCGCTCGCCCCGCGAGGAAACCATGGCAAAGGGAACTGCCGGTAACGGCAACAAAATCTATAAATCGACGAACGCCTGTCCGAATTCGGGCAGTGTCGCGCATACATCAACGAATAACGCAACACGCTCGTATCTCACGAAGCCGCAGGTTCGCGCAGCGATTGCGGCGATCGACTTTCGGTCAAATTCAAAGCTCATGCGAATGGCGCGGTTTCGCGCTTTCACCGCCGGCATCGACGCCGAAGACATCCTGCAGGAAGCGATCCTGCGGGCGCTGACCTCACGCAGCTGCCCTGCCGGACTCAAGATGGAGTATTTCTTGATGGCGGTCATGCGTTCGATCGCAAGCGCCATCATTGCGAGGCGCAAGAGGGACGAAGCCCGTTATTGCAGCGAACTCGACCTGGTCGTGTCCCCGTTGGCGCCGGACGACGCATGCGAAATCGCTGAACGCGCCGCCGCTTGGCGACAAGCTTTCGACGACGTCGTCGCGGGCTCGCCAGAGATCGAAAGGGTGGTCGACGGCATTGACCAAGGCCTGTGCGGGAGAGCGCTCGCCGAATTCGCCAATACAGATCGAGCCCGACTCGCATCAGTGCGAAAAGCGATCAAACGCAATGTTAATAGTATCTGCGTCGAACTGATAAAACTGGATAAGGCGGCCTGACTTAACGAACCGATTTTCTGACTATATTAATTAAAGGAGGAAGCGTGATGATGAAGCGAGTGATAGACGATATGAACAACCGTGTCGTCCGATTGACACGATATGATTTCGATACAATTGCGCAAGCGTCAAAGCGTCTTAATGATGGCGACCTAAAGCTGTCGCAACGCGAACGTGCGGCGGCCGCTATTGTGAACGGCAGAATGGATTTGCTGGAGCATGCCGATGTCCGTCGAGCTCTCGTGAGCATGGGCCGGAGCTGGGCCCATGCAACAATAGAAATGATTTTCGATCACTGGGAGCGTGAAATGCAACTTCCAGGTGATCACCCGCAATGCCCGGTCGGTGATCAGCGTATTTTCAGTCGCCGCTAGAAGGCTGGCAAGGGAGAAAGTCTTAGCGCCGACACCGGCCGCTCATGCTTGGAAGCGGCGGGTCGACTTCTTTGCGATGCTCCGCCAATGCAGGCGTAGCCGCTGCTTACGGTGTGCCTGTCAAGTTCCAATGTGTGCGGGGCTTTCCAGGAGGCCCTGAGTTCCGTTCAATGGGTTGAATTCTAATCCTTATTCTTGGAGCGCGAGCAATTGTGTCCTCGTAGGGAAAAGCGAGATTCAGGGCGAAAATGCCGGTGGGCTACCAACTGGCCTTAGTTATGTGAGAATCCCCCTCGGCGGGTCATTCCCCAGGCGGGCCAATTGCCCGGTCGTTTGAGAGGATCATAGGGACCAGATAGCCATCACCGGACTGTCCCAAGATCGAATGGAGATGAGGTGCAGAACGATCGGGAATACCCATCTCTCCTAACCCTGCGAACAAGAAAAAAGGCAGGAACCGTTCCCGGTCCCCGCCCTGATCCTACGGTCAGAACTCATCGAGCATTGCCCCATGAACCGTATGCACCACGCGCGCTGCAAGATGCGCAGGAAGCGCGTTGTAGTCACCCTCATCCAAAGCAAAGTATCCGAGTTCTCGGTCCTCAACGATATGCTGATCGAAGAAGCTGTGCAACGCCCGACGCTCTGCCACAGCCAGCGCGGCAAAGTAGCGTTCCGAGTTCGAATTGATCCGAGCAATTGAAGCCATTGTATCCTCCTGATGTCTGCCGTTGACGGCAGGAGCAGGACGGATGGGCGTGCGGCCGGCGGGTCAGGGATCGCCCACTTGGGCGACCGCGAAGCGGCGGTAGGGGTAACGATTTTGTCGGACCGTAGCGTAGCGAAGGGGAGTCAAAATGGTGGGACCCTGCCGTCCTTGACGCGCCTGTTGCACGGCCATCAGAATGGGAGAACGTGAGCCAGGCCCCCTCCCCACCGGTCCCAAGCTAGATTGCTCCCGAGACCTTCTGCGCGACCTCTGTGAGCGTCGCCTGAAGTCGATTAATCTCCGATAGGCTGGTACTGCTGGGCACGTATCGCGTTAAAAGGAATTCGCGCGACTGAGACATGGAGTGCAAATGTTCGCGCGTCCGTTTCCTAAGCACTAGACCACGTTCGACAGCGAGCTCCGCCCTTGCCGCGAGATTGTGCTGAAGCCCCCGGACTTGTCCCGCGCTGTGACCGGATTGAAGAAGGAAGGCGTTCAAGTATAGTTCGACGGCATGGATCGCGACCATGCGAAACGGTGCCCGCGACCTCGGCTCTCCAGGCCGTCCATTCTGGACGAGAAGTTGTGCCGCGAACCGATACTCATCGGCAAGAGCCACCACCTCAGCAGGCGTTGCAGCCCCTCCCGGGTAAAGGGCTATCGCTTGGTCATTCATGGCATTCTTCGTAGCACCGCTTTTGCAAACGATTACTGAAAGATCTCTGGGTTTTCATACACCACAAAGGGGCCCTGTCCCACATGGACAGGACCCCTTCGGGAGAGAGATCTACGGGAGAGGTCAGTCGATCCCGGGAGCATCCTTGTTGTCGGCGTTCTCGCCGGAGCCGTTGCCGCGGGAGAGGAAGTCGACCTTGTCGGCGAGGATCTCGGTGCCGTAGCGCGTGACCCCGTCCTTGTCCTCCCACTGGGTGTAGTGGATCCGGCCCTGGACCGATACCAGCTGGCCCTTCGAGCAGTACTGGCCGACGGTCTTGGCGAGGCCGTTGAAGCAGGTCACGCGGTGGAACTCGCTTTCCTTGGCGGTGTAGCCGTTCTCGTCCTTGTAGGTATTGCCATCCTTGTCGCGTGCGGGGCGATCGGTGACGACGGTGATCCCGGTGACGTTGGTGGCGCTCTGGGTCGTACGGGCTTCCGGATCGCGGGCGAGGCGGCCGGTGAGGATGGCGATATTGGTCATGAAATAGGTTCCTTCAGTTCCTCAAACCGGAGACCATCTCCGGCTTGCGAACATCCAGAAGAAGCAGGGCATGGGAGGACTGCACCGAAGGCCTGAAGGGCCGAAGGGAAACCTGTTCATGACGGGTGGTGCGGGCAGGCAGCGCAGCTGCCAACACGGCCGGAAAGGAACGGGTTGCCGTCCTCAGCTGACCTGGTTCAGGACTGTTCGCGACTAAAGCCGGATGGGTATCGGGTGTGGGTCTGCAGGCTCACTTGACCTTTCCTGCAATCAGCTAACGCCATCGCCCTCCGATGCCTCCAGGAGATCCATGAAGTTGCAGGCTGCTTCTCGGTCTTGCTCGTTCTCGAACGCCACATCGAGATCGGGGGCTGACCCGAACATGTGCAGGAACGATCACAGGGCAAAGTGCTCAGCGGCAGCGTAATTTGAGGCAGATAAGTCCGTAATGCGCCCTCTAGGTAGCCTTTCGACATGGCTCGCATCGTCCTTAAAAGTGGTCGTCCGTCGGGCCGATGGCCCGCAGTGCAGGAGCAGGATCAAAACGCCGTCGCTGCTGGTGAATCGAAAGTCGCGGTTGGCACGCGCATCGCTGCATAGTTCAACGATGACCTGGGGCTCGTACTAGCGGCCTGTCCAACATGCGCTGCCACTTGATCACATGGCTACCGCGCTGGCCCCGAAAAGCGCCTCGATTTTGGCCTGGGCCCCAACCCCGAGGTCAGCCACAATCAGCTTGTCTTTGGCGCGCGAGCAACAAACATAGAAGAGGTGGCGGGTTCTCCGCTCCCGGCTTTCGCTGGTGTCGGTTCCTGCCAGCAGCTTGCCAAACGAGTATTGGTTCCAGTTCGCGCCAGCGTCATCCAAAACCACGATCACGTTCTGAAATTCATCGCCTTTCACGCCGTGTTTGGTTGAGAACGGCATGCTGTTTTCCAGCACGGCGCGGTAACGACTGACTTCCAGATAGGGGACCGCCAGAAGAAGATCCAGAAAGGCCTGATGCGCTGCCTCGGGCGATCCTGCCTCGGCAGCCACCACAGGGCCTGCCACGGCCGCTTCCAAGTCATCAAGGAGTGTGACCAATTGCGCTGCCCGCAGATGCATTAAGATTGCTTCAATCGTTCCTCCGGCATCAATTAGTTTGATGAGGTCATCTAGGGCCGCCTTCACTCGCGCCTTCTCGGCTGCCCCCGCGATCGGGATCGGGCGTTCCTTCAATGAACTGATAGCGCGCCCCACCCGCCCTTCACGCCAAGCAGTAATAAATGGCTCGACTTTTTTAAGGAAGAAGGCTGCAATCGGGTCTTCGCCGCTCTGAAACTTATCTTGCGTAAAGCTTCCCCGACTATCGAAGGCTGCCAATAGATCGGCATATCCGGCCTTGCGGGCGATAAGGCGGTGAGTGAGGAATAGAACCTTCAACTCGCCCTGTACACTCCAGCCGAAGACATCCTGCGCTTTCTGGACGGCGAGTTCGGCAATGTCCGCGTCCGGAGCCGTGCCGGTGAGACTGACATACACCGCGCCCCCCGGTAAATTGGCACCCGCTGGCTCCTGCTGAATGTCAGTTCGGACCTTGTTGAGAACGTCGATCACCGCCTTGGAGCACCGATAGTTCTCCTCCTTCTTGATTTGAACCAGCTGTGCCTGCTGATCGGCCGACAATTCGCCGACCCCTCCCGAATAGATGTTCTGCATCTTGTCGCCAAAGAAACCGATCAGCGGGGGATGCTCTGTCTTAAGAAGATGATCCAACAGGGCGGAGACAACCAGCGGATCAGTGTCCTGGTATTCGTCTACAAATATGAACGGGAATCGAGCGGCGACCACTTTCGATAAAAGCGGATGGTCGTGGAACATAATGTGAGCCACGCCCAAAAGGTCGTCGTGAAAAATTCGGCCTTCCAAGAAGTTTGCGCCGCGATCGGAGTAGGCGATCGTCGGTACCGTCTTTAAAGCTTCTGCCAATTGCTCCTGATCTTGCTTTCTGCGGCTGCTTGCAGGCAACCGGTCATTGAACGCAAGAAGGGCGGGCCTCAGCTCTTTCTGAAAGTTTTTGATCGAGGCCCATAAGAAGTCGTGGATCGTTGAGACCACAAACAAGGGGTCGTGCTCTGTACGCTCGATGATCTCATTCTTTGCTACATTCGTGAAAGTAATGCAGGCCACACGCTGGCCTTCCCCGATAACGCTCGAACGGTCCGGTCCTCGAATGAAATCAAGAGCGCGAATGAGGGACGATGTTTTGCCCGAGCCCGCCCCGGCGTCGATCAGGAAGCTCTGTCGCGTGTGCAGACAATCCAGGATTTTTTCGTCCGCTTCCGTCATCATTTTGCGGGATGCTCGGCCAGCCATTGGAGGCCTTGTTGAATATAGAGGGGAATCTCCCAGCCTGGTGCGCCCATCAGATCGAGGGCGAAATCGACCTTCCCGAGCTTGCCGCTCAACTCCCACGCTTGTGCTGTCAGGCCTGCGTCTATCGCTTTCTTGACGGCAGCCTTAGTCGTGCTGAGCTTGGCATGATTGTCAGTCAGCCAAGTGATGTTGGCGTAGATGAATGCTTCCTCGAATGAACGACCACAATGCCCGTCCTGGGTGACCTGATAGGCAACCCGAATGCAGCCTTGCGTCTTGGCCGCATTATCGCAGGCTTGCAATTCTTCGACGGTTTCCTTCTCGGGAATCCATTTGCGGAGACAGGCGTTGCTAGTGCTTTTCCCCGTCGCGACCGGGCATTTTTTTCCTCCGTCATCGACCGAGTCCAGGTCGGTAATGATCAGGCTCGGAATGCCAAGAAAGTCGATGATCGGCTTAAACTTATGGGCGTGCCCCCCGCCCACCTCAGAAATGCTGACATACTGACTTCCGAGCGTCTCGCAGCCAGCCACCTTGGCTTGCTCCTCAATCATCATTGGGAGCAGCAGCCGCTCGACCTGGCCTTCCACGAAGATGGCCTTGTCCGCGAAAAACAGATCGCAATGAGTCAGTCGAATATAGCGGCGCAGGAAGTCGAGAAGGTCGGGGTTGTCTGGTGGCAGCGGTAGCTGCGAAAGGTCCTGCATGACGACCTGACGGCCAACCCTGCGGAAATAGCGCACGGGCTCGAACTCAGAATGAGCGATCATGTGGGACGAGTGTGTGGAGAGCAGAACTTGTGCTGTCGTCCCTCCGTCCGTTTCCAAAACCTTCGAAATCTCGCTGATGAAAACCGTCTGCATCTGCGGGTGCAGGTGCGCCTCGGGTTCTTCAATCGCGATTATATGAACGCGCGGCTTGTCGCCCATCGTCGCGTCGATCGCAGCGCGGAAGGACTCCAGCTGCAGGACAATGTAAATCAGGTTTTTGTAGCCGAGCCCGTTATATTTTTCGGGCAGCTCGAACTCCTCCATTACTCCTTCTTTTTCGGCGTGTTCGCTGGCATAATATATTCGCGCATTGTCACGGTAAATTGTTTCTGCGCTCAGTTCAGCACGTACCCTCAGGTCCGGCGCTTTTTGGCCTGGCGGATAGCCAAAACTCTGAAGGCGCTTCGTCAAACGACCAAAGGCTTTGCCGTACATCCCCGTAAGGTCGCCTGCGCTCGCCGTGAGTGCATCTTCGATCGCTTGATAACCGGCAGCGTCATCGACCCGATAGAAGCGTTCGTAATGATCGTGGAGAAGTTTTGAGAGCTTCGCGGACCGGCTTCCCTCATCGTCATCGACGTGCCGCTGAGCGGGCACGATGTCGATGCGCAGTAGGGATTTCAGCAAATTGCCGTCTTCGAGTTGTTCCACTTCTTTGCCGTCAGGGGACACTTTGAAGAAAACGCGTTTGAAATGATCTCTGAACGTCTCTTTCAGATAGTCGCACAGCGAGACGTCTTTGCGAGGCCTGGCCCCAAACTCGTCGAGAAGCTTTTTCGCGTTCTCCAGTCGATAGTCGATCCGCATGCGCACTCTGCTTGTGCCAGGCGTAAGGTCCATCAAAAGCTTGGTGGCTGCAACGAGGTCGGCGGGATCTTCGCCATAGGAAAAGGTCAGATCGAGCCGCATACGCGGTGTAAGCCGCCTAAGCAGCTCAATCTTCTTTTCTGGATCAGCTTCAGCCGCAACCTTTCGCTCGATCCGCTTCAGGTCCCGGTGGCGAAGCTGAGAGAGGTCGTGGAAGGAGATTTTAGGAGCCTCGGCTCCTTGCCCGATAAACAGCCGGAGAGCCTCCATTACTGAGGTTTTCCCGCTATTGTTCGGCCCCACCAAAATGGTCGTCGTTTTGTCCTGGGCGAGATCGATTGAGAGTCGGCGCAGCAACCTGAAGTTTCGGATCTTAATGTTCTCAAGGCGCATGCGGTCATTATCTCAAATGGCTCGAAGATCTCGAAGGTGACTGTAGGGCCATCCTGACACAAGGGGGAAGTAGTTTGCTATCGAATTGAACCGGAATCGCCTGTCACTCGATCCCGGGTGGCTTGATGAATTCCGTGATCAGCCGGCGAGCGCGGTGCACTGATCGCTAAACGGGTCACCTGGCTACGGTCCGCTTTCGGTCCAAGGCGTGGCATATCCCGCTCGGGCTCCTTTCCTCTGGGCTTCGAGGCAGACCTTGGGCGTGGGACGCGGTCGTTCATTGTGCATGACAATCACAGTTTGGGTGTAAGTCGATGTAAGTTCGGCTACTCCACTCAAGGTATGGAGGGTCTTAGTGTTCCAAGGCGCATTGTTCACTCGTGATTGGCTGAAGCAAGGGGTCACCGAATCCCCTGAGTGGCAGAATCTCGAAATTAGTGAAGTTGAGCAGCTCTACGAAAGCGCCCAGCATTTGCTGCATGAACATTCAGGCCACAAGAAGCCAACCGAAGCAGAAACCGAAGACCAACTTATTTATCCGCTGCTCGAATTGCTGGGCTGGCAACACAAATCCGTTCAACAGAACATGACGACAAAGGGACGCAAGGACGTTCCCGATGCCTTGCTTTTCGCCGATGGCGACGCCGCAGAAAAGGCGAAGACACTCGAGCCATGGCAACGCTTCCGTCATGGCGCTGCTCTTGTCGAAGCGAAGCGCTGGAACCGCCCGCTCGATCGCGAAGGGCAAGGCGACCAGGGTGTTCCGTCGACCCAAATCATGCATTATCTGCGCCGCGCTGCCGTCGTGGCAGATGGAAAGATGCCGTGGGGCATTCTGACTAACGGACGGCACTGGCGGCTCTACTACCAAAACGCTCTTTCTGTCGCTGAGGACTTCTTCGAAATTGACCTGGGCAAGGTCTTTGGTCTGCCCGGATGCGAACCGGATCTACTCGACGAACCGATCGATCCAGATTACGCATTCCGATTGTTCGTGCTGATTTTTGGTCGCGAAGCTTTTCGTCCGAGCGAGCAGGGCCGCAGCTTTCACCTGATCGCGATCGAGGATGCGCGCCGGTGGGAGGAAAGGGTCCGCAAGGATCTGGCAGATACGGTGTTCGAAACCGTCTTTCCCGAACTGATTACTGCCATCTCGTTGGCAGACCCGGATCGCCCCGAGACGCTCGATGATGGCTACGCCGAGCAGGTTCGCCAAGCGGCCATGTTCCTTCTCTATCGTCTATTGTTTGTGCTTTATGCCGAAGATCGGAATCTGCTCCCCGACGAGCGCGGTCCCTACGCGGACTATTGCCTGACCCGTCTTCGAGAGGAGATCAAGGAACGGCATGTGCAAAGGCAAGCACAGCTCGCCCGCAGCACTGCCTACTGGTCGCGCCTCGAGACAATTTTCGGCGCAATTTCCGAAGGCGACGATGATCTTGGCATTCCGCCCTACAACGGCGGCCTGTTCGCAGCGGAAGGCAATTCGCTACTCAGTCGCATCAAGCTGTCGGACGAGACGCTAGCCAAGGCTATATTACCGCTCTCACACCGCGAGGAAGAAGGGCGGCTTCGCTACATCAACTACCGCGACCTTTCGGTTCAGCAGCTCGGCTCGATCTATGAATCGATCCTCGAATACGGTGTCGAGATCGAGGAAACCGGCACCGTCCGACCGCGCTCGGACAACGAGGCACGGCACCGCTCGGGTTCGTATTACACACCAGAACCGCTCGTATCGCTGATCATCGAAAAAACGGTCGGCCCGCTCGTCGAAGAGAAGCGCGAGGCATTCGAAGCCGCTCTAGCAAGCGGCGCAAAGGGTGATGACCTTCGCGCACACGATCCGGCCATGGCACTGCTTTCGCTCCGCATCGTCGACCCCGCAATGGGAAGCGGGCATTTCCTCGTCAGCTTGGTCGATTGGCTTTCGGACAAGGTCTTGACCGCAGTCGGCGATGCCGAAAGCATGGCCGAGGGCGATTATACTTCTCCTCTCGTGAAGCTCATTGCCGAGTTGCGAGAGGGGATCGTCGCCAACGCGCGGGAGCATAACTGGCCGATCGTCGAAGACCAGCTGGATGACCGCCATATCGTGCGCCGCATGGTACTCAAGCGCTGCGTCCACGGGGTCGATCTCAACCCGATGGCCGTGGAGCTCGCCAAGGTCGCGCTCTGGTTGCACAGCTTCACCGTAGGTGCGCCGTTGTCGTTCCTCGACCATCATTTGCGGTGCGGTAACAGCGTGCTTGGCGCGTGGGTGCGCCCGACGATGGACTGGATGCAAGAACGCGGTGCCCTTATTTCCAACCGCCACCTCGCCCCGCTCGCCAACATCGTGCGCGAGATGGAAAAGATCGAAGGGCTGACCGACACCGACATTGCTCAGGTTGACCAGTCGAAAAGCCTCTTCACCACCGTCTCCGAAGCCAGCGCTCCGCTCGAAGCGATCCTCGATCTGGCAAAGGCGGATGATCTGATGGGCGTTCTGGAAACGAATGTCCGCCGACCCCGCGAACCGGCTGATGCCATTCGCAAGGATGGTGACAAACGCCTCGCCGATTTGCGCAAGGCGCTGGCCGACAGCACCGACGAAGCAAAGGCGGAAAAGGCGCGGGTCGCGCTCGAAAAGGAATCTGCGAAGATTGACCGCGCGGTCGCCAAGGCGCGCGAAGCCGAACGCAAGTTCGACCGGGCTGAAGCGATGAAGCTGGTCCACGAAGGAACCTTCGGCGATCCCAGCCGGATCGCAAGCGGTGAAATCGAAGTGCTCGCAGCCGACGCTCTAACCGAGCTAAGCTTGGATGCACCGGAGCCGGTCCAGGGCAGTCTGATGCCAAGCCACAGGCCCGATGATCGCCGCCGCGCGCTGGCAGACAGCCTAGTGCGCGAGGCGCGCGCAATCGCGGCTGAACAACGGTTCTTCCACTGGGAAGTGGCCTTCCCCGGCGTATGGCGCGACTTGTCCTCTTCGGGTCGGTCAGGCGGGTTCGATGCGGTCATTGGCAACCCGCCTTACGTCCGGCAGGAAGAAATCTCCCCGATCAAGCCCGCCCTGTCGAAAGCCTTCGACACCTATGCCGGCACCGCCGATCTCTACGTCTATTTCTACGAACAGGGGACCAAGCTGCTCAGGCCCGGCGGGCGAATGGGCTATGTCGTCACCAACAAGTGGTTGAAGGCTGGCTATGCAGAGAAGCTTCGGCGGATGTTCGCCGAGGATGTGTGGGTCGAATTTCTGGCCGATTTCGGCCACGCGCGCCATTTGTTCCCGGATGCCGACGTCTTTCCATGCGTCATCGCAGTGCAGAAGCCCGATGCAGACGCTGTGCCCGAGCAATACGATCTTGCGGTAATCCCGCGTGACGATGTTCCGCGTGAGGGTCTGTCGGCAGCAGTCCACGCCGCGACCTATCGTGCCGAACGCTCCGACCTGACCGAAGAAGCATGGGTGCTGGAGCCGCCAGACGTAGCCGCCCTGCTCAAGAAGATTCGTGAGCGCGGCGTATCGCTTGAGGAATATGCCGGGGCTAGTCCGCTTTACGGCGTGAAGACGGGCTTCAATGAGGCATTTCTGATCGACACCGCCACACGCGATCAGCTTGTTGGCGATGACCCGAAAGCCGCCGACATCATCAAGCCCTACCTGCGCGGTCAGGACATTGGCCGCTGGCTGCCGGAGTGGAACGGGCTCTGGATGATCTTCGCTCGGCGAGGTATCGACATTGAAGAATATCCGAGCGTACTTCGGCATCTCGAGTCTTTCCGAACACAGCTAGAACCCAAACCAGCTAATTGGCAGCCTCCGAAGAAGGATGCGAAATGGCCAGGTCGGAAGGCCGGAAGTTATCGCTGGTATGAGATTCAGGATGCTGTCGACTACTTTGAGGATTTTGACCGCCCGAAGGTCCTTTTGCGGCGCATCGCTTTCTATGCCCAAGTTTGCACTGACCAAGGCCAATACATGGTCAATGACTCAGCTTTGATACTGCCGACCGTTGATGAATGGATCGTCGCCTGCCTCAACTCACCGATCGGCTGGTATTTCCAATTCAAAAAGTTCCCGCACAAGAAGGATGGTACCCCTCCGGCGAGGGCCGCCTTGCGTGGATAGGTATCGAGCGCTCTTAAGCGTGCTCTTGTGAGCGTGCTTAGGAGTGGTCGATGGGTCAGGTGACGGTGTTTTCGGGGCCGGAGCGGCGGCGGCGGTGGAGCGATGAGGAGCGACTGCAGATCCTGTCCGAGGCTTTCGCGCCGGGCGCGTGCGTCGCCCAGGTGTGCCGACGGCACGATATTTCTTCGGCGCTGATCTACACCTGGCGGCGCAAGTTGCTCGATGCAGGCGTGGAGCGGGAAGCAGAGCTGCCCGAGGCACTTCCGACGCCGGTGTTCGCCGAAGCGGTGATCGACGAAGATGTGATGGCGGCCGGCGCTGCCGAGCACCCCGCGATGATCATCGACCTGCCGCGCGGCAAGCGGCTGAGCATTTTCGCGGCGGCACCGCCGGCCCTGGTCGCTGCGGCGCTGAAGGGGCTGCGATGATCCCTTCGGGCGCGCGGGTGTGGATCGCGCTCGGCCACACGGATATGCGCAAGGGCATGCAGGGCCTGGCGCTGCTGGTGCAGCAGGGTCTCAAGCGTAATCCGCACGGCGGCGATCTGTTCGTGTTCCGTGGCCGCGCAGGCTCGCTGATCAAGATCATCTGGCACGACGGGATCGGCATGTCGCTCTACGCCAAGCGGCTAGAGAAGGGCCGGTTCGTATGGCCCTCAGCGACTGAGGGAACGGTGTCGCTGACCCCCTCGCAGCTGGCCTGCCTGCTGGAGGGGATCGACTGGCGCAGCCCGCAGTATACATGGCGGCCGCAGAGCGCCGGATAATCGGCGCGAGGCGGTGTTTTGCCCTTGCAGCAGAGGGTGGATGATGATTCACTCCGGTCTATGGAAGCCGCCATTTCGCCCCTTCCGGACGATGTCGAAGCGCTCAAGGCGCTGGTGGTGGCGATGGCCCGCAAGGCCGATGAGGCAGAGGCCAGGCTTGCCAACGCCATGGCCCACCAGAGCGCTATCGAGGCGCTGATCGCTCACCTCAAGCTGCAGATCGCCAAGCTCAAGCGCGAGCAGTATGGCCCCAGCGCCGAACGCAGCCGCCGTCTGCTCGACCAGATGGAGCTGCAGCTCGAAGAGCTCGAGGCTGATGCCGCCGAAGACGACCTGATCGCCGAGGGAGCGGCGGCCAAGACCGCCACGGTCACCGCCTTCGAGCGCAAGCGCCCGACAAGGAAGCCGTTCCCCGAGCATCTGCCGCGCGAGCGCGTCGTGGTGCCTGCGCCCTGTTCCTGCCCGGCCTGCGGTGGGGATCGGCTCTCGAAGCTCGGCGAAGACGTCACCGAGACGCTCGAGGTCATCCCGCGCTCGTGGAAGGTGATCCAGACGGTGCGCGAGAAGTTCTCGTGCCGCGACTGCGAGAAGATTGCGCAGGCCCCCGCGCCCTTCCATGTGGTGCCCCGCGGATGGGCCGGACCCAGCTTCCTCGCGATGCTCCTGTTCGAGAAGTATGGACAGCACCAGCCCCTCAACCGCCAGGCCGAGCGGTTTGCCCGCGAAGGCGTGCCGCTCAGCCTCTCGACTCTTGCCGATCAGGTCGGGGCAGCTGCCCATGCGCTGATGCCGATCTACAAGCTCATCGAGGCGCATGTTCTGGCTGCAACCCGGATCCACGGTGACGATACCACCGTGCCGGTCATGGCGAAGGGCAAGACCGATACGGCGCGATTATGGGTTTACGTACGCGATGATCGTCCCTTTGCAGGCACCGATCCTCCAGCTGCCCTGTTCCACTATTCGCGCGATCGGCGCGGCGAGCACCCGCAAGCCCATCTCGCGGCATGGTCCGGCATCCTGCAGGCCGATGCCTATAGTGGCTACAACGATCTCTATCGCGGGGACCGCGCCCCCGGTCCCGTGCTGGAAGCGGGCTGCTTTGCTCATGCGAGGCGCAAGTTCTTCGAGCTCGCCGATGTCCTGAGCTCAGCCCGCAAGAAGAGCCGCGGCCAGCGCAGCAGCATGATCTATCCGATCGCGCTCGAAGCCGTGCAGCGTCTCGACGCCCTGTTCGACATCGAGCGCGGCATCAACGGCAAGAGTCCTGCCGAGCGGCTCGCAGTCCGTCAGGAACTCAGCGCGCCGCTGATGGCCGAGCTCCACACCTGGCTTACCGCGCAGGTCGCCAAGCTATCGCGCGGTCATGACCTCACCAAGGCCTGCTTCTACATGCTGAAGCGCTGGGATGCGTTCACCCGCTTCCTCGACGATGGCCGCATCTGCCTCACCAACAACGCCGCCGAGCGCGCGCTGCGCTGCATCCCGCTTGGCCGCAAGGCATGGCTGTTCTGCGGATCCGATCGTGGCGGGCAACGCGCCGCCATCATCTACACCCTGATCCAGACCGCGAAGCTGGGCGACGTCGATCCGCAGGCATGGCTTGCCGATGTCCTCGCGCGCATCGCCGATCATCCTGCCACCCGGCTCGACGAACTCCTGCCCTGGAACTGGGCGCCCCGTCCGAACGCGATCGCCGCGTAACCCGACCTACACTCCGGTCGGCATCACGCTGCGGCCTTCACCGGACGGATACGAAGGATGAGGCGCTCGCTTTTGATATTCCTTATATCCGTGAGTTCCCAATTCCGCAGCTTGAACACGGAAAGCGGGAAGCGTTCCAAGATAATGTTGAGTGCATTAAGACGAACACCGCCATCGTGGAAAAAGCGGATCGAGCCATTGCTGACTGGCTTGGGTTCGAGTTCCCAAGAGTTACTAGCACCGCCCTTTCCGAGGCCAGCAAGCTCGACAGCGACGGCTTTGTCTCAGCGGTCCGCGCCGCCCTGCCCAAACGTGAAGGCTTGACCCCGACCCAACTCCGTCGGCTGCGCGAAGCGTTTGCCGAGACCGCCGAGCCTGCCCGGCAGGCACGGATCGAATTGCTGGCCCATGAGCGCAGCCTCGCTGCCATGGTCGAGCGCGCCTATGGCCTGACCGACGAGGAAGTTGCTCTCATGTGGCGCACGGCCCCGCCCCGCATGCCGCTGGCCCCTCCACCCGGGTTAGATCTAAGCGATGACACTGGTGATTGAACTACTCTAGGTTTTTGCTGTCACTGCTACAGTCCGCAACCGGCGCACTTCCTGACCTTTCCGCAACCGAACTCCATTGGCTGACTGTGGGCCGGAAGCCGAATGTCCGGAATTGCCTTGTGAAGTTGGAAACCCGCCACTACATTTTCGACGGATTGCGCACAAGCGCGTGGACAGGTCGAGACCTATTTGCTGCCGTCGCCGGTATCGCGGCGCCAAATAGATGAGCGCTCTAAAATGCAGGGCGTCCCATTAGCCGGCTCGGCAATTTAGTCGATCGACTGGCTTCGCTCTCGCCACGCCGTAATTTCATTACGATAAGTCGTTGATAACAAATCCCCGCTATGTAATTCCATTGGGCCAAGCGGAACTGGGGAAATAATGTCAAAAAGCGAACGACTGAAAGCGCTATTGGCCGCCGGGTTTTTCCCTGAGGAATTGCCGCCTTCGTTCACGACCGCCGACTTTGCAAAGTATCGTCGCGCCATTGGCACGGCTTGGGCAGCGCTTCCAAATTATCCTCAATATCCCAAGACAAGCCCAGAACGTTTCAGCATTCCGAAGGTAACGGAGTGGCGAAGGGAACTGGCCATCGTTAATCCGATCGCTCAGTATCATGTGGCTAAGCTCATCGCCGACGACTGGCAGCAAATCAGCAAGCACCTCTCTTCATGCAGCTTTGGCGTCGAAGAAGTCGTGATAAAGTCGGACCAAACAAGAGCCGTCTCCACCCCGGATTTCAGGCTGGTCGCTCTTCGCCATTCGGAAATTTCGGCAATCCATAACCATGCGCTCGTTGCGGACATTTCTCGCTTTTATGGAACGCTCTATACCCACGCGATCCCTTGGGGGTTGCACACCAAGGGGTGGGCTAAGGCCAATTTGAACAACGCACCCGTGTACAATGCCTCGCTGGGCGCGCGGTTGGACAAGGCTGTACGCAAGGGCCAAGACAATCAGACCATCGGCATTCCCGTTGGGCCCGATACATCCCGCATCATCGCAGAAATTGTCGCGGTCTCCATTGACGCCAGAGTTCAGGCTGAGTTGAAATTGGAGGCTGACAGCATCGTTCGGAATGTGGACGATTGGTACATCGGCTTTGACAATGCTGGACAGGCCGAAGAGGCGATAGCAGTGCTTGCCGCCGCCGCCCGCGACTACGAATTGGAAATACACCCAGAGAAGACGAAGGTGGTGAACTCGGCCACCGAGGTACAGGCTGTTTGGCCGACCGCACTACGCCAGAGCCCTATTTCCTCTGAATTTTCCGAGCAATCCAAGACTATCGATCACTATTTCGCCCAAGCTTTCCAATTCGCTGCCGAACATAAACGGTCGAACGTTTTGCGGTTCGCCGTCAACCTTCTCCGAAGCGTCGATATACTGAAGGTGAATTGGCCTCAGTTCGAGACGTACCTATTGAAGGCCGCTCGGGCGAACGCGACCACCATACCGATGGTGGTGCATCTATTAGCGTTATACAATGCAAAGGGCTTTCCGGTAAAAAAGGACCGGATTGCAAAATTCATAAAGGATACCATCGCGAAGTGTGGGCCATCAGCTGCCCACTTTGAAATCGTCTGGGCCTTGTTCCTCGCCAAGATGCTGAGGATTACTCTTGCAGCGGAATGGGTGCAGCCCGTCACGAAGCTGGAGAGCTCGGCTTGTGCCTTGGTCCTGCTTGATCTGCGCCAAATGGGCCTTATTGACGGGGTGATTGACGTGTCGCTCTGGACTCAGGCGATGACAGAAAAGGGCCTTGAGACCAATCTGTGGCTCGTAGCCTACGAAGCCGACCTGAAAGGTTGGTTGACGCCTCCCACTGCTGGCTTCGTTCAGAGCCACCCCTACTTTGCCGAACTCCGACGGCGGAACGTGTCGTTTTACGATAAAGAGCGGCGTCTCAAGAATGTTCGGCGCAGCAAGCCTAAGAAGCCATCGGATGCCTTCGTTCGCCACATGGCTGCCCTTCGGAGTTGGAAAGCGGATGAAATAGATGCTCAGGAGTTGCTTGAGGAATGGGAACTCCCCGGCGACGACTACGGGGGCTATTAGGGTAGAAAGGCGAGTGCAGTCGATTGCTTTTGTCCGTTTTCAGGCAATCGCGGTCGAGGGTTAGATGACCGACTTTGGGGCGCCTTGCAGACGGACGGCTACGGGGCCGCTTCGAGACAGTCTGGTTTCGGGAGTTTTCCTAACAAAACGGACAATCCGTTCGCAATTCAAATCGGGGCGCGTGCCACATCCACATCGCATTCAAAGGCAAGCCCAAAAGTTAACGACATAACTTACGTTCCCTGCCATTTCGAAGACGATGCCTGTCGCAACGAGGTGCAAGCGATCGCGGCCTTACCGAATTTATCGGAATGGTTGCGCCTATCCGGGTTCCGCCTGTGCGTTACGGGCAGCAGCAATCGCCGCTGCAAGCTCCTTCGCTGGACCCACTCCCCAGTAGTGGAGGAAGTAGAACATCGGTTCGCCCCCGATCATGTGATTATGAAGCGCAACTATATGAATTCCTTTCTGGCGCAGGGCGCGAAGGACGGGCTGAACTTCGTCCTCGGTCATGATGAAGTCGCCATCGACGGCAGCAAGATCGTCAGTCCCCGAGAATGCCGCCCACGTCGTCAGCCCCATGGATCCTCCGATATCGATGCCGTGCATGCGGCCCTGACGGGCGAAGGTGTATTTCACAACGCCGTCGCCAATGCTGGGCTCGGCGCCTAGGGTATCGCTCAGAGGCGCGGCATTTATCGTTCCGTCAGCAGCCGGTGTCGTGCCGCCGAAGCTGCGCCGCGGTGTCGGGGAGGCGGCGCGCACTTCCTTGATGGCATCCCAGACCGCCTTCACGCCCGCTGCCATCCTGGCGGTTTCTCCGTGCCCGCCGATGTGCATGAAATACACGGGTGGATCGTCGAAAATGAAATGATTGTGTAGCGCGGTGACCGAAAGACCGTTCGCCAGGGCAGCATCCATTGCAGCAGTGATTTCGTCCTCGAACACGACCGTATCACCCATGACCATGACCCCGCCATCGACGGGTTTGAAGGCAGCCCATGAACCGAGACCCGCAGGCGGATCGAGGCGCATGCCGTCGACCATCACCTCGACATCGTCGCGCGTCCAGCCAATGCGCGCCACCCCGTCCTCGGTCATGGTAACGGTTGCATGCGAAGCTTCGAAGACGAGCGCCTCGAAGTTACCCGAATTGTCCTGTGCATGCAGATGCGACGGCATCGCCGCTACCGATAAAGCCAGACTGCCAACAAGCATTGTTTTGTGGAAAGGTTTCATTTTCCGGTCTCCTTCGATGTGTTTTCAGGCGCTCGGGGCTGTTCTAGGAAAGTCAGGCGCCTGGCGATGTTCCAGAAAAGTAGAGCGCCCCTATGAGGGCGCTTGCAAAAAGGACAGGCAACATCCCGATCTTGAAGCGCAGCATTGCAACCAACGCTGCGGCGGCAATGACAACCGACGCGAGGTCGATCGTCGCCAAATCCGGCACGAGCAGTCGCGCGCCGTAACCTTGAACCTCATTGAGCTGTGAGAAGGCAACGTGCAGCGCGAACCAGATAGCGAGGTTGAGGATCACGCCCACGACCGCCGCCGTGACGCCCGAAAGCGCCGCCGTCAGGAGCTTCACACCGCGTAATTTCTCGATGAACGGTGCGCCAAGGAAAATCCAGAGGAAGCAGGGCACGAATGTGACCCAAGTCACGATCACCGAGGCCGCAATACCCGAAGCTACCGGGCCCAACAAATCTCCTTCGCGGTATCCCCCCATGAATCCTACGAACTGGACAACCTGAATCAGTGGCCCCGGCGTGGTTTCCGCCATACCCAATCCATCGAGCATCTCCCCCGGGGCCAGCCAACCATGCGTTTGCACTGCTTCCTGCGCCATATAGGCCAGAACCGCATATGCGCCGCCGAATGTGACGACCGCCAGCTTCGAGAAAAAGATCGCCAATTGCGTGAACACGTGATCGGGGCCGACGAGAAGGATCAGCGCGATTATGGGCGCCGCCCACATGCTGCCCCAGATCATTGCCGTGCGAACGGCTCCGCGCCACGTCGGCCGAACCGTCGCCATTCCCCCAGCATGAAGCACGGCTTCCGTCTTGCCCTCCCCGTCCTCGGATGTCTCGCGGGTGCGGATGACGAGGAAGCGCGCAGGATCGAAATGGCCGCCGAGAAATCCGATCAGCGCGGCAGCGGCGATGATCAGCGGAAAGGGGATATCGAAAACGAATATGGCCGCAAACGCAGACGCGGCGATCAGATACATTGGCCACGTCTTCAGCGCCTTCCTTCCGATGCGAACCAGGGCTTCGATGACCACTGCAAGGACTGCGGCCTTAATGCCGAAGAAAATCGCCTGGACGAAACTGGCTTCCTGGAAGCTGGCATAGAGCACGCTGAGTGCTAGAATGCTGAGAAAGCCGGGAAGAACGAACAAACATCCCGCGACAAGGCCGCCGCGTACGCCGTGGAGCAGCCAACCGATATAGGTTGCAAGCTGCATAGCCTCCGGACCTGGCAGGAGCATGCAGTAATTGAGTGCATGCAGAAATCGGTTCTCGCCAATCCAGCGCTTCTCATCGACCAGAATGCGATGCATCACGGCAATCTGGCCAGCCGGTCCGCCGAAGCTCAGGGCAGCGACCCGCGCCCAAACACGCACAGCCTCGGAGAAGGGTATCGGACCTTGATCTACGGAGACTTGTTTACCGGGAGAATTCATCAACGCGTCCTTCGCACACAGCCCATCGGGCCGGACTTGGGCGCATTGCCTTACCGGGCGCCGGAATAAATGCCCGAAGCCAAACTGTTAGATCATCGATTTGGTGCTGTCAAAAGCCTTACGCGAACAGTCTACCTTGCACTTGGAGAATGTCGGCTTTCGATATCGGCATCTGTATCTTCGATTTCCGAATCGAGGGCACGAAGCCGCCCCCAAGCTACTACCTAATCCAATGGCAGGTATCAGGATCGCGATTAGAACGATGAAATGTCCAATATTGGGGCGCATTGCTGCCAAGCGAATTAGACCCCACGACATTGAATTCGAATCTCTGGAGCGCGAAATCTCACTGACGCCAGGGGGCTTCGGATAGCGCCAGTCTGCACGCGATTTCATCACCAATTTCGGTCGCAGCCTCAAGGAGGGAGGTATCATCCAAGTGTGCATACCGAGCTGTTGTCGAAACCTGCCTGTGGCCAAGGAGGCTTCCAATCATCGGCAAAGTCTCGGATGATCGCGCTGCCAGGCTGGCATAGTTGTGCCTCAGATCGTGGAGCCTGACGTCATCCAGACCGGCATCACGTCGGAGCTTGCGCCAGAACCAGTCAATCGCTGAAACCGACTGCCCCTTGAATGGAAACACCCGCTCATCCCTCTTCCCGCGCGGTAATCCATCCAGCACCGCCCTCGCCTCCTCGCCAAGCCAGACGATACGCGGGCCGGTCTTGGAGTCGGTCAGTTTGAGCTTCCTCCCCTGAACCTCGCCCCAGGTGAGGTTGAGGATTTCGCCGCGTCGGCATCCTGTCAACGCGAGCAGTGTGACTAGCGCCACTTCGACGGGCTGGTCAGCGCGCCGGTCGGCAAGGGCTTTCCCGAGCCGCGCCATTTCGGCGTCGCTCAGAAACCGTTCGATCTTGCGCCCCCTGTTCTTCTTCACGCCTCGAAAGGGGTTTGAGTGCTCAGGAATATAGCCCCAGGCCTCGGCCTTGGCGAACATGGCTTTCAGAATTTCCATGGCGCGGTTTGCTGCACCCGGCCCTGCCGAGCGTGTAACCTCCGCGTGCCAGCGCACCGCATCGGCATGACCGATCTCGTCGATGAAGTTGTCCGCGAACGCATGATCGAGATGGGTGCGGCGGTAGATGTCGTGGATCTCGCGCGTCGACTTCTTCCAGGTCGGTGCCGCCACATCCCAGTAGGACTGAAGGAACGCCGCATAGGTCGGCGTCTTCCGGCCGCGCTTCTTCTTGTCTGCCGGGTTCTGCCCGAGCTCGATCCGGAGGATCAGTCGGCGGGCAACATCCTTCGCGAGGCGCTCGGTAACAATGGCGGCATCGCCGATCGTTATCAACCGCTGCTTGCCGCCGATGGTCCGCTGGAGGACGTAGCTCTTGCGTCCTGAGATGTGGATGCGCTCGCCAAAGCCCGGAAGCACATAGTCAAACCTCGTTCGCCGCTTCCCCGCCTCACCCGGAACAACGCGCGCGAGTTCCTCGGCCAGGATATGCTTGAGGTCGTATCCCGTCACGCCGCGATGCCCAGTGCGCCGGCGAGGCTCGAACAGATCCGCTCGGCACTCTCCAAGATGATGTCGTCGGCTAGGTGCGCATAGCGCGCGGTCGTCTCGGGCAACGCATGCCCCAAGAGCTTGCCGATGGTCGCGAGCGGAATGCCCTTGGCAATGGCCACCGAGGCAAAGCTGTGGCGAAGATCATGAAGCCGGACATCGGGTAGAGCGGCCTTGCGCCTGATTTTGATCCAGTGCTGTCCCAGATCGATTGGAATCTCCCGATGCAACGCCGGAAAGACAAGCTGGTCGTCGGCACGGCGGTCGAGGCCATTCAGAACGTCAATCGCTTGCCGGTTGAGATAGATGGTCTTCGGGCCGGTCTTGCTGTCGGGCAAGGCAAGTCGAGGAATCTGGACGTAGCGCCAGCGCAGTGTTGTGATCTCAGAGGCACGTGCGCCCGTGTAAACGAACATGAGGAGCGCCGGGATCACGAACGGGTTCGCAAACTCGTGACTGGCTAACACGCGGCCGAGCCGGCGGTATTCGTCGGCGGAAAGGTAGCGCTCCGGGAGCTCGCGCTTGAAGCGGGAAACACCGCGACAAGGGTTGGTGCTCTTGGCGCGATACCCGAGCTTTTCCGCATACTGCATCATGACAGACATGATCGGGATGGTGCGATTGAAGCTCCCTTCCCTCTTTGTCATGGTGTCGCGCCAGCGGTTGATGTCTGACCGTGCGATCATGTCGACCGGAAGTTCGCCGAAATGCGGAATGAGCAGCTGATCGATGCGCGAGCGCGAGCTCGTCCTGGTCGACGGCTTCCAGTGCGGCGAATAGTCGGTCCAGAATTCCTCGGCGAAGTCGACAAAGAGCGGGACCTTTTTCTGCTCGGGCGCAGACGGCAGGTCGGCAAGCGTAGCCCTGATGAGCAATCTGCGCGCGGCAGCGCGCGCGGCGGGAGCGCCCAGCGCACCTGCCGCCACTCCCGCGCGTCCCAGCGTCACCATCCTCTGCACGCCTCGGGGCCTGTACTTCACTATCCAGCTAAGGTGTCCGGACTTGCGCTTGCGCAGTCCGAAGCCAGGCAGTTCATTATCCCATGTAATCCCGAGCGGAAGTGAGGCTCGACGGGCCACATGACCGGTCAGTTTCAGCTTATTGGATTGGCGTTTGTGGGTGACGGCTGTGCCTTGCCCACCCACAGATTGCCGGTGGGTTAGAAATTTCGAACTATCTGTTTTTACTAGGTTTTGCTCCATAAATGCAGCTTAGGCTGCGTCCGGTGTGCTGGGTCAAGCCCATACTCATATGCGCGTCAGTGACCAGGAAATTTGCCTGAAAGAATCCCGCAGAAAATTGTTGTATTTCAAGTTGGATAGGCGGCCGCGCGCGACAACCGAGCGCCGAAATTTATAGAAAGCACTTCTGACGGATTGGTCCTGAATTTGGCTATTTGTTCCGGAATGGGGACCAAATACCCTTGATCAGATGCCAACTTCCCCTGGTGATTAGCGTCGCACTTCAGGGTATTGCCTCTTGGCATATTCTGCGCATATGTTCCCTTAATGTTCTCACCTATTGCAAAGTGCCTCAGAGTGCTGCAAGGTGCTGCAAAGGGGAATGGCGATGGCTGCCAAAAATCGAGTCACGATCAATCTTGAGGACGAAGAATACGAAGCTCTCGTTGACGTTGCGACGAGAGCCGACCGCTCGATTGCGTGGGTTGGAAGGCATGCAATCGTGGAGTTTCTAGTGTCCAAAGAGAGGAAAGAAGTTCCCCTCCTCGCTATCGCAGGAACAGGCAGCTCGCCGTTCGGGAAGCCGAAAGGATGAAGTATCTTGGCGGAGATATTCACCAAGGTGATTGCCTTGAGGTAATGGCTGATTTGCCCGATCAGTCAGTCGATCTGATCCTTTGCGATCTACCTTATGGGACCACACAGAATAAGTGGGACAGCGTCATTCCGTTGGACGAGCTTTGGTCTCAGTATCGAAGGATTATCAAGCCGAAAGGCGTGATCGCTTTGTCATCCCAAGGTATCTTCACAGCGCGCCTGATGCTGAGCAATGAGGCGTGGTTTAAGTACAAATTCGTGTGGGTAAAAAGCAAGCCGACCAACTTCCTTAATGCTCGTCGCCAGCCCCTTCGGCAACACGAGGACATCTGCATTTTCTACGGCAGACAACCTAATTACAGGCCTGTCATGTCGAAGGGTGAACCGTACGATAAGGGGACCCGCAAAGCGCAGTATACCGGAAGCTATGGGGACTTTAAGCCTGTCCAGGTGAAGAGTGACGGCGAGCGGTTTCCGACCGATACGCTTTACTGCAAGACAGCAGAAAGCGAAGCAGGCGGCCGAGTGTGGCACCCCACACAAAAGCCCGTTGCGTTGGGTCGTTACCTGATACGGATGTTCACTGGGCCGGGTGACGTTGTGTTGGACAACGCGTTCGGAAGCGGAAGCTTTTTGGTTGCCGCAGCGCTTGAGGGGCGGCGTTTCATCGGAATCGAAAAGAACGAGGAGGTCCACCTCTTCAAGGAAAAGCAAATTGACTACATCAAGGTCGCCAAGGAGCGGCTTACAGAGGTTGAAGCAGCCATCAAAGCTAAGACCCCCGCACCGCCGTTATATTCGGCACTCCAACCTGCGGCACGAGCTGGTCAGCCAAACCGTCGGGGTATGGTTGACGTCGATGCGGTCATTAGAGACTCAGAGAAGCTAACCGCGTGAGTGGTCCCTCTGCTAACTACAACGAGCGTTCATGGGCGATTGATTTGATCGGCCATATGAAGTTGCTCGCCGCCCGCGATAATCGTTCGATCAAAGATGCAGGCGGTGAGCAAACCGTCAAGGCGGAAGGGGGTAGCCTCTTCCCGGATGTCTTGCTTTTCGGCGATCGTTCAACCGCACGGATTCTGCAGGGTTGGGAATTGAAGATGCCCGATACGAGCATCGACGATTTCGAGTTCCGTGATAACGCGGAGACCAAAGCACGAGCTCTCGGCCTAGATAGTTTTCTGCTTTGGAACGTGTCGCATGCGCGGCTTTACACCCGCAACGATGAAACGGGCGAGTTTGAAGCAGCGGAGCGTTGGGATGAACTCTCGGACATCAAGACCCGCGCTAGCGTGGCAAGCAGCCGAGGACGGTGGGAAGCCTTAGCAGAGAAAATTTTCGGGCATCTGAATGACCTTTTTGACCGCGGGTCGCTCGAAGGTCGACAGTTTATCGACGCTTATCGCAGCGGTGGCGTAACATCTCTCATTATGGAAAATTCGGGGTTGGTAGCACAGGCGTTGACGGACGCCGCGCGCCGAGATTCTCGACTACGAGCCGAGATGACATTGTGGTGGGACCGATACCGGGCCGAATATGGCGAGGGCTCCAAGGAGCAGGTCTTAGCGCAAGCAGTTATATCCAATTGGATTGGGAAAATTCTATTCGGACATATCCTTAGAGAGAAGGATGTGCGCGCCCGGCGAGTTGCTGCGATTGATGAAGACACCACTCCTAGTGAAGCGCTCGACCTATTCCGGCAATTGTCCGAGGACTGCAATTTCTGGACGATATTCTCGGATAGCCTAGGGCTAAGTCTGGTGCCCACGCCGGTCTGGGACCAACTCTTACAGTTCCACAAATTGCTGTCCGACCTGCGGGTCGGTTCGGTAGACCAGGGGCAGCTCTCTGGAGTACTGGAAGCTACGGTCGAGGTGGCCGTTCGCAAACTTCGCGGGCAATATCCTACACCAATCGAGCTTGCGCGCCTCCTCACAAGCCTTTGTATTCGGAACACGGTGGAGGACCGGGTTCTCGATCCGTGCTGCGGAAGCGGGACAATTGCGCGCGCAGCAATTGAACAGAAGTTATCGGCGAGTGTCGATCCTGACCGGGTGGCTTCGACGGTTTTTGCAGGCGACCAAGATCCACAAGCGGTGCAGATCGCGACCTTCGCGTTGGCAAAAGCGAGCCTGATGCATCAGCCGCTACGTATATTCCAAAGGGACGCTTTTTCTCTAGAACGCGAAACCGATCTTGACTTCCGTAATCCTACAAACGGCAATGTCTTTGCCGAACGCGTTGGCCAGTTTGACGCCATTACCAGCAACTTGCCCTTCGTAGCGCAGGCTGGGCGAAAGCAATATGGGAATGCCCTTGACCGTGTGGCTGCAAGCCTCGGCCAAGGTGGTGAAAGGTTCACTCGGCGCGCCGACGTTTCAGCTTATTTGCCGTTCGCCTTACATCCGCTTTTGAATGACAATGGGCGTCTTGGAATCATCATTACCAATGCGTGGCTTGGTACAGATTGGGGCGACGATTTCTACTCGCTACTGGGACGCTACTATGATCTCAAGTGTGTGATCACGTCGGGCGCTGGACGCTGGTTTCAGAACAGCGAGGTTGTTACCAACATCCTGATTCTCGACAAGAAAGCTGATCCATCAACGCCCAGCGGCAATGTTAAATACGTGGTCTTGACCCGACCGCTAGAAGAGCTTGCTGATGAGGAAGCGGTTGAGATCGCAGCGGCTCAAATTGAGCTAGGCCAGACGCAGAATGACACGATGACAATTCGCGAAGTCAGCCACGCTGACCTCGCCCGGTATCGACAATTCGGATTAGGCGGGAACGCGCAATTCGTCGACTGTGATTGGATTTTAGACCTACCGCTGAGCCCGCTGACCGATCACTTCGCAATCCGGCGTGGAGAACGTCGGGGAATGAATGCGCTTTTCTACCCTGATGCTGGGCATGGCATCGAGGCGGAATACGTGAAACCGCTAGCAAAAGGACCGAGCGATTTCGCCCGACTGACAAGTCCCGCCGCAAAGGTGGCCTTCTCTTGTTCCCGATCCAAGGCGGAACTTGAAGCTCTGGGGCACAAGGGAGCACTAGCTTGGATCAAGCGATTCGAGACGCCCGAAAACATTGCCAAGTTGAGCCGGAATGGCATGCATTGGTATGAGATGCGCGCGGACACGCTGACCGATTTGGTGATGTTTATTGCTTATGGTGACCGTCTGTTTGTCGGTCGTGTTGATCCGCCGGCATTCGCAGATCAGCGTTTGGTGCGGCTTGACCCAGTTCGCGAGATCGACATCGATTTGATGCATGCGTTGCTCAACAGCACGATATCAATGTTCCTAATCGAAGGTATGGGGTTCGGGAGAGGCTTGGGTGCCTTGGACTTGAACAAGGATCGCATTGAAAATTACATGCACTGCCTCGATCCGGGGGAACTCGATACGGCAGGCATTGAGGCGATCAAAGCGGCGTTCACGCCTCTTACTTCGCGCGATATTCTTGAGATTGCCGATGAGCTAGAGCAGGCAGATCGTCGTGAATTCGACCAAGCGGTCCTCAATGCCTTCCGACTAGATATCGATCTGGACCGGATTTATGATGCCCTGCTCTCGCTTGCAGAAATCCGTCGCACGGCAAACGAATAGTACGGATCAAATATAACCGAATCGTCGCCCGCCGGGCCCATTCCTCGTCACAAACTGGGCATCAATGCCCTTCGATTGTTTAACAATACTTTTGAATCGTTGGCTCGTTATTTTGAGCAACTGCATCTCGAATTTCTTAGTTCCAGAAAGTTTCCGGAAAACGATTGCAAGATCGGAACGGTTCGCTCCTGATGCAGGCCTCGTTGTTGTTCTGTTGACTGCGGATTGGATGGACGCCGAATTGAGCATCAGGCGCCACATGTCGTTCTGCACCCGTTTCGTGAAAACGAGGGCGTGCTCCTGTCCATCAACAGTGACGAACTTTCTCTTCTCCGGTGAAGCACTCAACGCGAAGTAGGGCATCATTGCCTTTGGGAACTCAAGGTCTCGCCCGCCAGCATTTGCGCTACCGACTTCGAGCCAAGCGATAGTTGCACTTTTCGGACTTCCATCAAACGTGGGTTCTTCGCCTACAACCTCGTGGGGATCAGGTTCAGGTGGAGCGGCTCCAATGTCAGCAACCTTCTTTCGTTGCTTCTTCGCCTTTTTAAACAGTTCCTTGTAGTCTGTAAGCTCCTGGACGGAGGGAGAGTGACCCAAGTTCCACATCTCCCGCCATTGCTTCTTAAGGGCGTTGGCTTCCTTTGCGGCCTCGGCGGTCAGTATCACGGCAACTTCACCATTCTTGCGGAGACCGTTTACCGTCATGTTTCCCGAGCCAATGGCGGCAGCAGCATTGCTCTTTTCGCTCGAAGACCAAAGGAGATACATCTTGGGGTGAAATCTGCGTGATGGTGTAAGCTTCACAACACGCAGTTCGCTACCGGGCAACTGCTCTATGTACTCCAGCGCTTCTGGCTGGCTGATCGCGTCGTCTAGACCGACTACCCACCTTGATACTTGCGGGATGCCACCCACCGCCAAGGCGAGCGCTTTCACGCCGGGTAAGGTGGCGTACGCAACGGCGACATCCAGACGGTCGAAATTTCCCACCGCACTGGAAGCGGCTAAAGCCTTACCCAGCGTTTGGTCTGCCGCTCCACCCTGCGAGATCAGCGTCCACTTCAACGCAGACCGCCAAGAATGTGTATGATCGAATACCCAGTCATTGATGCCCCCCTCGAAACGCAGGATGCACATGCAAGTTGAGAAGTCTACAGCACGATGCTCATTCGTTGCTCCCGAAGCTACTGAAGAGCTTATGCAATAGCCTCGCCAACTTGCTGAACCGTCCCACGTGAATTGGCGTCGTCAAGGGAGCATAGCGGTCGCTCGTCTAGACATTGGCATGACTGACTAGGCGCCCGATCATCGGCAAAGTTTCCTTTGGTTCGCCGCATCCCCTATATCGTGGATGCGGACACCAAGTAGTCCTGCCTCGTCTCTGCGCATGCGCCAGAAGCTATCCACGCAGCGAAGTGGCTTTCGTTCCTGAACTTCGCATCAAGGGGTGTGATTTGAGTATCGGCTTTCGGGCGGTCGAAGGAAGGCAACCAATGACTGAAGTTGGGGCGCAAGCGGGAGCGATCAGGGCAAATCAGCGGCGATTTCCCAATGATTTGAGTGCCCAGCTTCGTCCTCTATGGGGCACCAAATAATCCCTGACATATCGGATAAACTCCCCTTGCGGGGACCGGCAGCGCGATTGCGGGCTCGGGCGGGCGCTAGTCTTCCGCCGGGGCGTCGATGGGCCGGCGCACGCCCGCGGGCTGCCATGGCTGCCCGATGCGATGCGCGAAACGGTCGCGAAAGGCCCATAGCCAGCCCACGCGCCGCTCGGCGATGCCGGGCAGGCTGAGCATATCGCCGCCGAGCCACGGCAGGAACGGGTTGCGCCGCGCATAGGACCATATCTCGACCCGCTCGCCCGCCTGTGCCGCCGCGCCGCGGGCGTGGAACCCGCCGGTATCGGCCACCACCAGCGTATTGGCGGGCACGGCCAGCCCCTCTGCCGGGCCAAGGCCCATCGCGGCAAGGTCGTCGTCGCTGACCCGCGGCGATCCGCGCGCCGAGAGCCGGTCGATCGCCGCGGGATCGGACAAGCTGCGCCGATACTCCCAGTCCAGCCGCCGGGCCGTATAAAGGTGCGACCCGCGCACATAGGTAAACGGCCCGTCCTCTGCCCGCACCGGGTTCAGGAACAGCCACGCCTTCATCGAGGCGTGGAAGCTGTCGGCGTGGACCGTTTCCTGCGGGTCGGGATCGTTCCCGCCGCACTGGCTGACGATGGTCTGGATGTAATGCAGCGGCTCGGTCCGATAGCTTGCGACATAGTGGAACAGCCCCCTGATGTCGCGCCGCGCCAGAAATGTGCGCAGCTGCGGCACGGCGTCCAGCATGGCGGGGTCGATCGCCATGCGCCGGGTCACCGCGTCGCCCTGCCGCATTTCGCGCGCGGGACCTTCATAGGAAAGAAGCGCCTGCCGAAGCGCGGGAAAGTCGCGCGGATCGATTGCATTCCCGATCGCCACGAAACCGTCGCGGTCGAACGCCTTGCGCCAGTCGGCCCGCACATGGCGCGCCAATCGGCGGCGGCGCCAGCGGCACAGCCGGTCGGCAAGCCGCACGCGCGCGCGGTGCAGCCCCATGCGGTTCAGCCGTCTCGAACCGATCAGCGGATGGTCGAGGAAGCTTTTCGCCGAGGTCGCAAGCTGCAGCACATGCAGCGGCGCCAGCAAGATCCTTGCGAGCCGTGCAGCCATCGTCACCGTCCTAGCCTGGCCGGTTCGCCGTCATGCCGCCCGCTCGCCCTGCTTTACCAAGGAGTCGATCGCCATAAGCTGCTTCAGCAAGGGTTCGAACAGGTCGAGCCGCAGTGCATTGGGCCCGTCGGACAGCGCCTTGTCGGGATCGGGATGGGTTTCCATGAACACGCCCGACACGCCGGCGGCGACCGCCGCGCGCGCCAGCAGCGGTACATATTCCCGCTGCCCGCCCGACTTGCTGCCAAGCCCGCCCGGCTGCTGCACCGAATGGGTCGCGTCGAACACTATTGGACAACCCGTCTCGGCCATGATCGACAGGCTGCGCATGTCGGACACCAGCGTGTTGTAGCCGAACGAGGTGCCGCGTTCGCACAGCATGATATTGTCGCCCGGATGGCCGGCGGCCTGCGCGGCATTGCGCGCCTTGGCGACCACCTGCTGCATGTCGGCAGGCGCCATGAACTGCGCCTTCTTGATGTTCACCGGCTTGCCGGTCGCGGCCACGGCGGCGATGAAATCGGTCTGCCGCGCCAGGAATGCGGGGGTCTGCAGCACGTCCACCACCTCGGCCACCGCGGCGGCCTGTGCAGGTTCATGCACGTCGGTCAGCACCGGAAGGCCCGTTTCGGCGCGCACCTTTTCCAGGATGCGCAGCCCCTCCTCCATGCCCGGACCGCGGAAGGACTGGTCCGAACTGCGGTTCGCCTTGTCGAAGGAGCTCTTGTAGATCAGCAGTAGGCCCAGCCTGCGCGCGGTGGCGGCAAGACTGTCCGCAACATGCAGTGCATGGAACTCGCTTTCGATTACGCAAGGACCAGCTATCGCGAAAAGCGGGCTGGTCGTCGACAATTGGTGGCCGCAAAGGATCATAAGTGGTTGCTGCAATCCCGCCAGACCTTGGGAATGGCGCTGTTAATACTAACACAATTTGAATATATTGACCGGTGGATCAAGTCTGGGGCCGCTTTGACAAAAAAATACCTGTCAGGCAATTGGTAACCATTCTGGCTTATGCCACGGGGTCGCAGAACTGGTGGGGCGCCATGCCCGATGCAAAGTTGATATCAACAATGAATCTTCACGTCGCGCCGTCGCCGCACAGGCTGTCGGCACTCAGGACGCTGGATATCGAGATCGAGGGTCTCGTTGCGCTCAAGGACGCGCTGACGAGTCCGGGTCTGGGCAAGTCGCTGGAAATGGCGATCCATGCGATCGCCACCACCTCCGGCCGCGTGGTCGTGACCGGCATGGGGAAAAGCGGGCATGTCGCGCGCAAGATCGCCGCGACCATGCGTTCCACGGGTACGTCGGCGCTGTTCCTCCACCCGGGCGAAGCGAGCCACGGCGACCTTGGCGTGATCTCGCCGGGCGATGTCGTGCTGGCGATCACCTGGTCGGGCGAAACGCGCGAGCTTAATGACATCTTCCATTATTGCCGCCATTACGGCGTGACGCTGGTCGTCGCGACCGCGCAGCCGGACAGCACGGCCGGGCGCGCGGCGGACATCTGCCTGTCCCTTCCGCAAGTGCGCGAGGCGTGTCCCAATGCGCTGGCGCCGACTTCGTCCACCACGCTGCAGCTGGTGCTGGGCGATGCGCTGGCGGTCGCGCTGATCGAGGCGCGGGGATTTTCGCCCAACGATTTCCGCGTGTTCCATCCCGGCGGACGGCTTGGCGCGTTGCTGGCGACGGTGAACGACGTGATGGGAACGGGCGACGCGGTGCCGCGGGTGTCGACCAGCACGTCGATCATGGGCGCCACGATCGAGATGAACCGCAAGCGTTACGGCTGCACCGCGGTGGTGGACGACCAGGACCGGCTGGTCGGCGCGTTCACCGACGGCGACCTGCGCCGCTGCATCACGGTCTATGACCTCAAGGAAGACATTGCCCGCCACATGTCGCTCAACCCGGTGTCGATCGATCCGGATTGCCTGTGCAGCGAAGCGCTGGGCGTGATGAACGAGAATGCCGTCTCGGTCCTGTTCGTGACCCGTCAGGACAGGCTGGTCGGGATCATCCACATGCACGACATCGTCAAGCTGGGTATCGAGCGGAGCTGAAGCGTGCCGGGCGGCGAAAGGTCTGCGGCGCGCGCGCTGGTCGTGATACCCGCTCGCCATGGATCGACGCGGCTGCCGGGCAAGCCGCTGCTGTCCATCGCCGGGCGCACCCTGCTGGAACGGGTGCTGGCGAATGCCAATGCCGCCGCAAGGCTGGCGGGGAACTGCGACATCGTCGTCGCGACCGATGACGAGCGGATCGCCGACCACGCCCGCGAACTGGGCGCGGACGTCCGGATGACCTCGCCCGATCTCGATTCCGGATCCGCCCGCGCCTTCGCCGCGGCGCTGCAATGCGCTATTGCGCCCGATCACGTCATCAATTTGCAGGGGGACGCGCCCTTCGTCGCGCCCGATGTGATCGCCGGGCTGATCGCCGCGCTGCGATCCGGTTCCGCCGATGTCGCGACGCCGGTCTACCGGCTGGACTGGGCGCGGCTGGACCGGCTGCGCGCGCACAAGCAGACCGCTCCGTTCAGCGGCACGACCTGCGTGCGCGATGCACAGGGCCGCGCGTTGTGGTTTTCCAAGACCATCCTGCCCGCCCTGCGGGACGAGGCCGGGCTGCGCATCGCCGATCCGCTATCGCCGGTGTGGCAGCACCTGGGCCTTTACGCCTATACGATGCGCGCGCTGGAATGGTTCGCCGCCGCGCCGCAAGGCCGTTACGAGGCGATGGAAGGGCTGGAGCAATTGCGATTCCTGGAAAACGGCTGGACCGTGGCGACCGTGCCGGTGGCCGCGCCCGATCACGCCTTGTCCGGCATCGATACGCCGCAGGACCTTGTGCTTGCCGAGGACGCGATCGCGCGGCTGGGCGATCCGTTTCCCGCCGCCGCGGAGCAGTCGCCGGCGTGACGCCGGATGCGAAACCCTGCATGTTCATCATCGTCCGCCATGGCAACACCTTCGAAACCGGTGAGCTTCCGCGCCGCATCGGCTCGCGCACCGACCTGCCGCTGACCGCGCAGGGCCGTGAACAGGGACAGGCGCTGGGGCGGCATTTCGCGGCGCAAGGCATCCGCTTTGCCCGCGCCTTCGTATCCCCGCTGCTGCGCACGCGGCAGACCGCGGACGCAATCCTGGCGCATCAGCCTGCCCCCGCCGCCCGCGCCGAGACAGCCGGTTTCCTGCGCGAAATCGACCACGGCCCGGACGAGAACGAGGCGGAGGACACCATTCTCGCCCGCATCGGAAAGGATGCGCTTGCCGCTTGGGACACGCGCGCCATCCCGCCGCCCGGCTGGCAAGTCGATCCCGAAGCGCGCTTGTCCGCCTGGCGCGGGCTGTTCGCGGGCGAGACGGATGCCGGCGGCCCCGTGCTGCTGGTGACGAGCAATGGCGCGGCGCGCTTCGCATTGCTGGCGGATCGCGGCCTTGCCGAGGGGGCGCGCGCGGCCTCCACGCTAAAGCTGCCGACCGGCGGCTATGGCATGATCGGGCGGGGCGAAGCGGGCGCACTCGAACTGCAGGGCTGGGGCATCCGGCCATGACCGTACCTCCCCTGCTGCGCGTCCCGCCCTTTCCGGGACGCAAACCCGCGATCCCGGTGTCCGATCCGCCGCCACCATTCGTTCCGGAGGGGGCGGAACGCGCTTTCCTGTTCGAGAAGTTCCGGCAGGCGCGCGTGGGCGGGGACTTCTGGTTGCCCCCCGCCCTTCTGTCCCGACCGGCCGGCGCGGTGTTCAGGCCGCGCAGCCTGGCCGATGTGCGCATGCTGCTGCCGCTTGCCCGCAAGGCGGAAAGCGAAAGCGTGTTGTGGGCGACGCACGATGCCGCGCTGCTGCGCCTGCTTGCCGAAATGGGCGCGGGGCGGGCGCTGGGCATGGCCGATGTCGATCCGTGGTCGGTGCTGTGCGGTGCATCGGTCCTTTACGCGCATGGCGATGACGAATGGGCGGCGCTGGCCCGTATCGCCGGTTTGCAGGTCGAAATCCTGTCCCCCGGCCCCTATGGCGATCCGGGGGACGGCGCGGACACGCTCGGCGCGCGCGCTGCGGCGGCGCTGGCGCAGCCGATGGCCGATCCGTTCGGCGAAGGCTGGCTGACCATGCCGCAGACCGCCGCCCTGCTGGCGGACTGGCGGCGGGTGATTGACGCCAATCGCGGCAATACTGGCGAGACCATTGTGGCGGCCTGCGGGATCGCCTGGTGGAAACGTGCCGAAATTCGCCGTTTCCTGTGGACGCCGGGGCAGCGGCTGCGGATCGTGTCCAGCCCGCGCCGCGCAGTCGCGGTCGCGGCCCGGGCGGGCGGCGCGCTGGCCATCTGGCCCTCGCGCGTGTCGCCCGCGCTGCTGGCCGCGGCGCACGACAAGGGCGTGCCGCTGGTGCGGGTGGAGGACGGCTTCGTTCGCTCGGTCGGGCTGGGCAGCAATCTGGTGCCCCCATCCTCGATTATCGTCGACCGCCGCGGCATCCATTTCGACCCTTCCGGCCCCAGCGCGCTGGAGGACATACTGGCGGGCGCTGAATTCTCCGAAGAGCTGTTGGGCCGTGCGCGGGCATTGGCGCAGACCATCCTGTCCGCCGGTATCAGCAAATATGCGGCTGGCCGCGGCGATACCGCGCTGCCGCAGCGGAAGGGCGGTCGCTGCATCGTGCTGGTGCCCGGCCAGGTCGAGGACGACATGTCGGTGCTGGCGGGCGGCGGCGGGCTGACGTCGAACCTGGAACTGCTGCGCCGCGTCCGCGCGCGAGAGCCCGAGGCGGAGATCTGGTGGCGGCCGCATCCCGATGTCGATGCGGGCCACCGGCTGGGGACGGTGCCCGACGAACAGGCGCTTCGCCATGCCGACCGCATCATGCGCGGGGGCAGCATGGCGGCCCTGCTCGACCATGTCGATGCGGTGCATGTGCTGACCTCGCTGACCGGGTTCGAGGCGCTGATGCGCGGGCGCGAGGTGGTCTGCCACGGCACGCCGTTCTATGCGGGCTGGGGACTGACGCGCGATCTTGCCCCGGTGCCCGACCGGCGCGGGCGCAGGCTGGACATCGACCAACTCGTTGCAGGTGTGCTCATCCTCTACCCGCGCTATCTCGATCCGGTGACCGGACTCCCCTGCCCTCCCGAAACGCTGGTGGCGCGCATGGCGCGGGACAGCGCGGTCAACCGGCAGGGCTGGATCGGTCCGCTGCGCCGCTGGCAGGGCCGCCTGATGACGCGGGTGCGGAAGCTGGGCAGCACCGCGTGATGAGCGGCGTGATCCTCGATATCTCGCGCCTGATTTCGCGCGTGCGCCATGTGACTCCGTCGGGCGTCGACCGGGTCGAGATGGCCTATGCGCGCGGGCTGCTGGCCGAATATGGCGACGGCCTCGCATTTGCGGCGGTCCATCCCTCCGGCCTCTATGGGCGCCTTAGGCGCAAGGCGGCGCTTGCCTATCTGGACGAGCTGGAGCGGCGCTGGGCGCATGACCGCGAAGACAGCCGCCAGCGCTCGCTGGGTTCGGCGATGCCGTGGCTGTCGGCGCTGCGGCCGACGGCTCGCGGTATCGGGTCGGGCGGTGTCTATGTACAGGTCTCGCCCCATCATCTGACCCGCAAGGAACAGGTGGGCCGCATCCTGGCGCGCGAAAATTGCCGCTATCTGGTGCTGGTCCACGATCTGATCCCCATCGAATATCCCGAATATGCGCGCCCCGGCGGGGCCGAGCTGCACGCCAGGCGCATGGACAGCGTCGGCAGCCATGCCGATGCGGTGATCGTCAATTCGCAGGCAACCGGCGCGTCGCTGACCCGCTGGCTGCAGGCGAACGGCCACCGCGTCCCGCCGGTACACGTGGCGCTGCTGGGGACCGAGCCGGTGGCCGACGTGCCGGCATTCCGGTTTCCTGACGAGAGGCCCTTCTTCCTGTGCCTTGGCACCATCGAGCCGCGCAAGAACCACCTGCTGCTGCTGCATTTGTGGCGGGAGATGGCGGCCAGCCTTCCCGCCGAAACGGTGCCGCGGCTGGTCGTGGTCGGCCGCCGGGGGTGGGAGAACGAGCAGATCGTCGACCTGCTGGACCGGTGCGAGGGTTTGCGGCCGCATCTGGCCGAGATCAACCGCTGCCCCGATCATCAGCTGGCCGCCTTGCTGCGCGGCGCGCGCGCCCTTGTCATGCCGTCCTTTGCCGAGGGTTACGGCATGCCCATTGCCGAGGCGCTGAGCGTCGGCACGCCCGTCATCGCCAGCGACAAGCCGGCCCACCGCGAGGTCGGCGGCGCGGCGCCCGATTACCTCGACCCGCTGGACGGTCCCGGCTGGCGCAAGGCGGTGCTGGATCACGCGGGCGGAGGATCGTTGCACACCGGCCAGATGGCGCGGCTTGCCGAATGGCGGGCTCCCGGCTGGGGTGCCCACATGGCCACCGCGCGCAAGGCCATCGAAAGCCTGCGCGGCTGAACCGTCAGCGCTTCAGCGAGCGCAGATGGCTTCCGAAGACGCGGTCCCAGAACAGGAAGGTGACCGCGTAATTCGCATTCTCGTCAATATGATGGTGACGCATGTGATGGCGCTTGATCGCGCGTGCGAGCCCGCTGCGCATCGGCAGCTGGTGACAGGCGAAATGGGTCAGGTCGTACATTACATAGCCCAGCATGAAGCCCAGGAAAGCCCATGTGCCCGCATCGCCCAGCAGCAGTGCGAAAATGCCCCAGATGCACAGCGCGACCGGAATGCTGACCACCGGCGGCATCAGATTGCGCAGTCGGTCGTTCGGTTGCAGATGGTGGCTGCCGTGGATCAGGAAGGCCAGCGCCTGAAGCGGTGCGAAGCGCGCCTTCCAGTGGAACAGGAAGCGGTGCATCGCATATTCGAACAGGCTCCACACCAGAAGCCCGGCGGCGGAAAGGCCAAGCCCCGCCAGCGGACCGACCGCGCCCCAGCCCGCCAGCGCGATCAGCGGCAGCAGCACGCCCCAGGTCACCAGGAACCACGAGAGCGATACGACCGTCAGCCGCTCCAGCCACGCGTTCTGGAACAGGGGCATGCGGTTATCGATGGAAGCGGCGCGTTTCATTGCCCCCAAGTCTGGACAGAACGGCCCTGCCGCTGTCAAGCGGTTCGCACCGAAATGGCCTGTATGAAAGACAGATGATGCCGACATGTCGAAAATAGGTCGCACATTTCCCGGCATTTCCGGTCCGAAACGGATCCTTGTCACCGGCGCGTCGGGCGGGCTGGGTTCGGCGCTGGCGCGCGTGCATGCGGCGCCGGGCGTTTCGCTGTGCCTGTGGGGCCGCGATCGCGCCCGGCTGGACGCGGCGGCCGACCAGTGCCGCGCGCTGGGATCGGCGGTAGAGGTGCGCAGCCTGGATCTTGCCGATGGCGAGGCGGCGCTCGATGCCTTGCGGGCAGAAGATGCCGACATGCGATTCGACATGGCCTATCTGGTCGCAGGCAGGGGCGACACGCGCGCGCCGGGACAGCGCATCGAAAGCGCCGGGCTGGCGCTGCGCCTGGGGCAGGTCAATTTCAGCGTGCCCGCCGCGATGGCCAGCGAACTGGTCCAGCATATGGCCGAACGCGGCGGCGGCCGGGTGGTGCTGATCGGATCGGCAGCAGGCCAGCATGCGCTGCCCTTTGCGGCGGCCTATGCGGCCAGCAAGGCGGGCCTGGCCCGCTATGCCCAGGCGCTGCGGATCGCCGCCGCGCCGCTGGGCGTTTCCGTGACGCTGGCGGCGCCGGGCTTCATCGACACCCCCGCCGGGCGCGCGGTTCCGGGACCAAAGCCGCTGCTGCTAGGCGCCGACGAAGCCGCGAGGCGGATCGCGCGCGCGGCAATGGCGGGCAAGGGCCATTTCGTCACGCCCTGGCCGTTCGCCGCCTTGCGCGTGATCGATCGGATGCTGCCCACCGGCCTGCGCGCGCGCCTGCTGCGCGGCCTCGCTCCGCCCGGGGGCTAGTCCGCCGCCGGGCTTAGCGTGCAGTCCAGCACCAGATGATGCAGCGCGGCGGGCGTCAGGTCGCGGCGCTGGCCGTCGCCGCGAATCGGCCGCCCCTGGCCATCGAAGCGCAGCACGACATAGGGCGTGTGGCGCTCGCCGCCCGGCTCGCTGGCGCCGGGGATGCTGGGCCGGTGGTCGCCGAAGAAGACCAGCATGGCGGGCCGGCGCAGCGCCGCGATTTCGCCGCGCAGATCGGCCAGCATCGCATCGCCCTTTGCCACCAGCCGCAGATATTTGGCGACGAGGCGGCTGGCTTGCGTTCCCGATGGCGCATCTTCGGCGCTCTCGTCCGCCGACCACGGGCCGTGATTCTCGATCGTCACGGCATAGAGCAGCGTCGGATCGGCGGCTTCACGGGCCAGTTCCATGATCTTGCGGGCGATGGCCGCGTCGGTGACATAGCGCCCCTCGCCCTTGGCGGGCGGGTCGAAACTGTCCTCTCCCACCAGGCGCGCGAAGCCGCTGGCGGGCAGGATCCGGTCGCGGCCATAAAAGCGCATGTCGTGCGGGTGGATGAACATGCTGTTCCAGCCAGCAGGCTCCAGCCGCCGGGGCAAGGCATAGGCCGTGTCACGCAGCGCGGTAAGGAAGGGGTCGAACCGGCGAAAGCCCAGTTCGCTTTCCTCTCGCCCGAAGATCACTGCATATTCGGTGCGCATCGTATAGGCGCCGAAACCGCTGACCTGCAGGCGTCCCCATTGCCACGCATCGTTTCTCGCCCCGGCAAGCGCGGGCAGCGCCAGTGCGGGATCGCCGAACAGATCGACCGGGTCGGCAAAGGATTCGCACTGGATTGCGACGATCAGCTGCGGCGCGTCGCCCCCGCCGATGGCGCGGCGGACTGGCGGGCGGGCGGGCGCCTCGACAACGGCGCGCCAGCGGCGCCAGTGCAGCAGCAAGGTCGGCACCAGCCCCAGCCGCATCACATCGGCTTCGGCATCGGGCACAAGCGCCAGCGCGCCGAAACGCGGCAGGCGCATGATCGCAGTCAGCGCCGCCAGGCTGGCCAGCGCCAATCCCGCGCCCAGCAAGTGCGGCAGCGGTTCGGGCACCAGCAGCCAGGCCACCAGCGCGGCCAGCAGCACGGCGACGATGATCATCGCGGCGATCTGCAATCTGGTCAGCGCCGACAGATAGAATTGCGGATGCCGGAAAATCGCGCCCACCAGCGCCAGGTCGGAAAACAGCAGGGGTTCGCCCAGCATCGCCCGCTTGGCGTTCGACGCCAGCGTCAGCAGGGCCAGCAGCGCGAATGCCAGCAGGACGGACAGCGCCGCATTCCCGCACAAGGCCAGGAACCCGCCATACAGGGCCACGCTGACCAGCGCGAGCAGCACGCTGCCCTCCACGCTGCGCCAGCCGGCGCCGAAACGCCGCGCGGCCTGCGGGCGAGCCAGCCCGTCGAGCACCAGCGCGGCCGCGATCAGCGGAAGTATCGGCAGCAGGACGGTCAGGATCACCGGGGTGTCCGTCGGAAAGCAAAGGCATGGTTGAATTGTGACATCAGGGCAACGTCCGTGCGCATAGTTCATCCCATGGTCAAGGTAGTTACGCTCTGGCTTCGTCTGATGGGGTAAGACGGGTCCGATCCCATTGGATTCAGGGCCGGAACGCATTAGCGGAAGCAGCATATGTATCGTTTGACCGACAAGGAAAATGCCGTGCCGGCGGTTCCCGACAGGGCGCTGGGGCATCGGTCCGGCCGTTTTCCCACGCCGGCCGCCGAACCTAACGACGAAGGCAATCCCGAACGGCGCAGCGTGCTGCTGCTGCAGGGCCTGATGGGCCCGCTTTTCCGCCGGCTGGGGCAGGAACTGCTGAAAGACGGCCATGCGGTCCACAAGGTGAACTTCAACGGCGGCGACCGGCTCTACTGGCGCCTGCCCGGCGGTATCGAATATCGCGGTTCGCTCGAGGACTGGCCCGAGGCGCTGCGCGCGATCCTGCAGGACAAGCAGGTTACCGATGTCGTGCTGTTCGGCGATTGCCGGTTGCACCATCTGGCCGCCACCGCCGTCTGCCGCGAAATGGGCGTGCCCGTCCACGTGTTCGAGGAAGGCTATATCAGGCCCGACTGGGTGACGCTGGAACTGGGCGGGGTGAACGGCCATTCGCTGCTGCCGCGCGATCCGCAATGGTACCGCGACGCCGCCGCCGCGCTGCCGCCGGTGCCCGAACACCGGCAAGTGCCCTCGTCCTTCCGCAGGCGCGCGCTGGAAGGGCTGCTGTACAATGTCGGCGATGTGCTGACGCGGCGGGCCTATCCGCACTGGACCAACCATCGCCCGTGGCACCCGGTGATCGAAGGCGTGGGATGGATGCGCAAGCTGGGTCGCCGCAAGGCGGTGCGCAGGCAGGCCACCGCGCTGATCGAACGGCTGGTGATCGAGCAGCCGGAATATTACCTTTTCCCGCTGCAGCTCGACAGCGATGCGCAGATCCGGCTGCATTCGCCCTTCGCGGGCGTGGCCGACGCGATGCGGCTGGTGCTGGAATCCTTCGCCAGCCACGCCCCGGCGAATACGCGCCTGGTGGTCAAGGAGCATCCGCTCGACAATGGGGTGCGCAACTGGCGCGAGGAGACCGAGAGCCTGGCCGCGCTGTTCGGCATTTCCGACCGGGTCGACTACATGGGCTGGGGCGATATCGTGCCCATCGCCCAGCGCGCGCGCGGCATGGTAACGATCAACAGCACCAGCGGCACGCTGGCGCTGGCGCTGGGCGTGCCGGTGGTGGTGCTGGGGCACGCGGTCTACGACATTCCCGACATCACCTGCCAGGACGGGCTGGACGCGTTCTGGACGAACCCCGCCGCCCCCGATCAGCAGACATTCGCGGCCTTTCGCCGCGTGCTGGTCGATCGCTGCCTGATCCCCGGCGGCTTCTTTTCGGAAGAAGCGCTGGAAAAGGTGGTGCGCCATGCCGTCGCCCGGTTCGAGGGCAAGGCGCTGCTTCCGGAATGATTCGCAAGACGTCGGCCCCGGTACGGTGCCGGGGCCGATGCCCGCGAACGATCAGTTGCCGAGGGTGTTGGCCACGGTGGTCACGGTGACAACCGGCGCGAACAGCTGGCTGATCGTCTGGATCAGCAGACGCGGCTGGTTCGCCTCGGCATTGCCGAAGTAGAGGATGTCATCGTCGCGCAGCGCGAATTGCTGCGCCAGGAAATAGGTCGGCGTCTTCATCAGGTTGAAGTGATAGACGACCGGCTCTGCGCCGTTCGGCCCGGTAAAGCGCAGCAGAAACACCGCCTGCGGGTCCGCCGTGCTGCGATCCGGGCCGCCTGCATTGGCAATCGCCTCCATCACCGTCATCGTGTCACGGGTGAACGGGAACTGCTGGACCCGGCCCGACGCGCCCATCACCGAATACATCATCGGTTCGGGCAGGATTGTCAGCCGGTCGCCGGGATAGGCCTTCAGATCCTCGTACATGCCGGCCATGACCTTGCTCAGCCGGATGCGCGCCTCGTTCTCTCCACGCTTCACCCTTAGGACGAGGTCCTTGGGATCGCCGCGATAACCTCCCGAAAGCGCGACCACGTCGGACATGCTTTCCTGGTTCGTCTGCAGCACAAGCCGCCCCGGCTGCACGACTTCGCCCGCGACGATCACCGAATTGGTGATGACTTGCTCGCGGTTCACCAGCACCTGCGGATCCTGCGAAAGGGTCCGCAGCGACTGGCTGATCATCTCCTGCACTTCGGTGACGGTGCGGCCCCTTACATTAAGCCGGCCGACATAGGGAATCGTAATCTCACCGTCGTCGTTGACGCGGCTGGCGGGCAGCGCCTGCATCTTGACTGCGGGGTCGAAGCTGCCGCCCATCTCCGCACTCGCGCCCGTGCTACCGAACAGGGGGATGCCCGCTTCATAGATGCTGATTGCCAGCACGTCGCCCGGCCCGACGATGTCGGTCGGCGTCGTGGGCTGCATCGGCAGGGTCCACTCGACGGGGGGAAGCACCGGGGGCACGACTTCCGCGCGGTCCACTTCGACAATAGCAATCTGCGGGCCCGTTCCGCTCTCGACCGCCTCTTCGGCAGTCGATCGGATCTGGCTGCCGGTGGGCCCGGTGCTGGGCAGCGTCGAACACCCGCACAGGATGCCCAGCGTGACAGGCACCAAGCAATATCTAAAATTCATGCGCAATTGCAAACCAGTCTGTTATAGCGATCGGCCCACCTAACGAATTACCATTGGCAGGCAAAGGCCGAACTCGCTTTACTCGTCCAACCGATTGCGCCGTGCGGGAAAGGACCATGCCCCCCTCGCGCACAATCCGTCCCGGCCGGGCAACGCCCCTGATGCGATTGCAATGACGCGACACTCAAACCTTCAGTCGGCCCGCCGGATCGCGGCGATACGCGATGCGCTGCTGCTGGTCCTGCTCCGTCCGGGCAGGCTGGCGGGCGCGGGCTGGGCAAGGCTGTGCGGCAAGCGGGTGCGCGCGCGCAACCGGCTGCACGCCGCAATCGCCAGCCTTCCCTTCGCGCACCAGCGCCGGATGCAGGCGGCAGCGCTAGACGATTTCGGCGTCCTGTCGGGGGTGGAGGATGACGCGCTGCCCGGATTGGCCGTTCATCTGCATCTGCAGCCCGGCGGCCGGCCCGAACAGATCCGCCGCGCGCTCACCTCGGCGCGGCGGCAGAGCCTTGCGGCGCGGCGCATTCTGGTAACCGCCGCCGACGGCGCGCCGACCGACTCACTGGACGGCGCGGTCGAACTGGTCGCCGGCCGGTTTCCGGACCGCTTGTCCGGCCTGGGCGCCGCGCTCGATGCAGCGCATGGGCTGGGGATCGAGCTGCTGGTCCCGCTGGCAGCCTGCGACGCCCTGCCCGGCGACGCGCTGACGGCCTATGCGGCGGCGACCACGGCCTCTGGTGTCCCCTGCCTGCTTTACGGCGATCAGGACGAATTCGGACCCGGCGGCGGCCATGGCCGCGATCCGTGGCTGAAGCCGCAATGGGACCCGCGCCTGTTCCTGTCGCAGGATTATATCGGCCATGCCTGCGCGCTTCCGGTCAATGCGGTCAGGGCCGATCTTGCCGCCGTGCCGCCGCGCGCCGGAGAGGCGCTTTACGAACGGTTGCTGCGTCTGACGCTCGATCCGGCGGGGCCCGCCCTTGCCGTTCGTCACGTCCCCCGCGTTACGGCCCGTACGCCGGTGGGTGCATGGCTGCGTGAACAGGAAAGCCGCCGCGTCGCGGTCGCGCGCCTGCTGGACGGGCGGGCGACCATCCGGGCCGGACAATACGGAGCGGTCGCGGTCGAATGGAACCTGCCCTCGCCGCTCCCCCGCGTCAGTATCGTCGTCGCCACGCGCGACCGCGTCGAACTGCTGCGCACCTGCATGGAAGGTCTGCTCGAAGACACCGATTATCCGAATTTCGACATCGTACTGGTCGACAACGACAGCCGCGATCCCGAAACACTGGACTATATGGCGGGTATCGCCGCCGATCCGCGCGTGCAGCTTCTGCGCTGGCCGCACCCGTTCAACTATTCGGCGATCAACAATCATGGCGCGCGCCATGCCTCGGGCGAGTTCCTCTGCCTCCTTAACAACGATGTCGAGATCGTGCATCCCGACTGGCTGACCGCCATGGTGCGCGAGGCTGTTCAGCCCGGCGTCGGCGCGGTGGGCGCACGGCTGCTCTATCCCGACCGGTCGATCCAGCATGCGGGCGTGGTCATCGGCATGGGCAACGCCGCGGGCCATGCGCATCGCGGACTGGTCGAGGGCGAGGCGGGCTATTTCGCGCAGGCCCATGTCGCGCGCGGCGCCAGCGCGGTCACCGCCGCCTGCCTGCTGGTGGCCAGAACGCATTTCGACGCGGTCGGCGGGCTGGACGAGGAAGGGCTGGCGGTGGCCTACAACGATGTCGACCTGTGCCTGAGGCTGCGCGCGCTGGGCCTGTCCAATATTTACACCCCCGCCGCCACGCTCGTGCACCACGAAAGCAAGTCGCGGGGTCTGGACTTCGCGCCCGAACACATGGAACGCTATTTGCGCGAACTCGCCGTGTTTCAGCAGCGCTGGGACAGCATCGGACATGTCGATGCATGGCATCACCCGCATCTCGACCGCGCGAGCGAGACCTATGTGGCGGGTTTCCCACACTGATTGCGAACGAGCGGGGCGCTAGGCACGGGCGCGGCAATTGCACCCTTGCCTTCGCCGGATTTGACGGGCAATTGCGTTTCCCTGACATGCGGTACGACCCACGAAGGTCCGCCAGCCATCGCTCGCCGCGATGCGTCACACCATTCCGTCAGACAGGAGCGCGTCGGTTCAGGATGCATGATACTGCACTAGAGATCGGCCGTCTGGCGATCGAGATCTACGGCGGCGGCGCCGGCCAGAAAATACTCGAGATCGGTTCGCTGGACGTGAACGGCTCGCTTCGGCAGTTCCAGCCCGAAGGCAGCCATTATCTCGGCGTCGATCTGGAGGCGGGCGATGGCGTCGACATGATCGTCAAGCCGGGCCAGCCGCTGCCGTTCGCCGACGGCAGTTTCGATCTGGTGCTGGCCTCCTCGGTGTTCGAGCATGACCCCGCCTTCTGGAACACCTTCCTCGACCTGGTGCGGCTTCTTCGCGAGGGGGGCATGCTGTACATCAACGCGCCGTCCAACGGGCTAGTCCACCGCTATCCCGAGGATCACTGGCGCTTCTATCCCGATTCCGGCCGTGCCCTCGAACGCTGGGCCGCGTCGCAGGACATGGAAGTCCGCCTGATCGAGAGTTTCATCGCCCCGCGCAAGAAGGACAACTGGAACGATTTTGTCGCGGTGTTCCGCAAGGGATCGGACGAAGGCGGCCTGTCGGGCCGGTTCATCCATGCGGAGGTCGAAGGGTTCAACGTCTGGACCATAGGCGTCGCCGAACCGCTCAAGTCCGTCGGCCCGACCGAGGACATGCAACTGCTGCGGACCGAGCGCGAAAGCGCGAAGAAGCTGAAGGACGAGCGCGAGCAGGCGGTCAAGGCAGCGGACGATGCAAGAAAGGACGCCGCGGCCACGCAGGCCACCCTTGAAAGCAGGTTGCGCCAGCGCGAGGAGGAAATCGCGCAGACGAGCAGCGAGCGCGACAAGTATCGCAAGGCTGCTGACGAAGCCGGCAAGCTGCAGAAAGATCTGACGGAAGCCAATGGCTGGGTGTTCCGGCTATCCCACGAACGGCAGAAATTCGCAGCCGAGCTTGCACGCGTGCGAAATCGCGCGGCGCGGCTGGAAACCGAACTGAAGGCCGAAAAGGCGGCGACCCGCAATCTGTCTGCCCAACTCAAGCGCGAGCGAGCGAAGGTGGAAAAGCTGGCTGCAGCCATGCCAAAGCAGACCGGATCGTCCGAAACGCCGGAAAAGCTGCGCGCGGCCGAGGAAAGCCTGCGCGCCCGCTATGGCGAGCTTGCCACCATGACCCGGCTGCTAAAGACTGCGGAGACGCAGCGGCAGAAGATTGCGGACGACAGCGAGCGCATGGTCGAGATCACCGCCGTCCTGAACGCCACGCCTCGCTGGTGGGCACTGATGCCACGCTCGTGGAGGCGGAGCAAGGAACACGCCCGGCTCAAGTCGCGCCGCCTGTTCGATGCTGCCAGCTATCTGCAGCGCTATCCCGACGTGGCCGGCGAAGGCATGGACCCTGTCGTTCACTTCATGCGCCACGGCAGGCACGAAGGCCGCGAGCCGATCGGCTGAAGCGGGTGGGTGGGTCCAGGGGCGGGGACCTGCCTATTCTGGATATTGGGCCAGCGATTTTATCGATCAGCTTGCAGTGCGCTTCTTCGCAACATGCTCCGCATTGGTCGGTCCAGCAGCGTCATCGGGAACGCTGACGAGGAAACGTTCGACCTGCTGGCTGACCACGAAATCGGGCTTTTCGCGCGCTATGATGCCGTAATCGATATTCGGCTGCCATACAGCGACCACTCGTGAGAAGCGCGATGCGAACATCTGCATCTGCGCGGAACCGAAGGAGTCCCTAAATAATACCAATGTAGGCAGACTGGTATCCTCGTTCTCCATGATCAGCAGTCGGCCCACATTATTGACGCCATTATCCTCGACCAGCCTGAATCGGGGGTTGAGCATACGACCCAGTTGCGTTTCGGTCGTCTGGCCGATCTTTTCCGTCAGATCGCCGGGTATGGTGCGCAGGTCGAATGCAATATCTTCCGCGCCGAGTTCTGGCAGCCCCAGTTCCCGCATCAGCACGTTAAAGGCGCATGCGGCTCCGCGATGGTTCCAGTGTGTATCGCCCTCGCAATAGGTCTGATAATCCAGCGAGCCGGCGATCAGGTCGTCCAGAAAGTAACGATGCGGGATACGGCCCTGTGCCGCATCAAGGATGTCATGAACCGGTCGGCGTTCCGCGAGGACAATCTCGGTGGGAAGTTATTGCGGATAGACGCAGGCCTTGTTGGGAATGATGCCAAAGAAGTAGCGATCGGTTAGTTCCGCCATCCGCGAGGCGCGGTATTCGAACAGGCGGCGCCACCGATCCTGGAAATCGCCGGGCAGCGGATAACGACCCGTAACCTGCGCCATCACATCATTCGTATCCTGGCAAAGGAACAGCCAGCCATCGCGGCCGACCATGACATTGCGATGCGTGGCCGGAACAGGCTCAGGCTGCGGCACGGGATTGGCTTTCAAGCTTTTCGAGTTTTTCGACATATTCGTCGATCACAACCTGGATCGCAGGACGATATTTCGGATCAGCCACATCGCGAACGATCTCGCGTATTTCCATCGCATTGCGTATCTTGCCCGGTGTAGTCAGGCCCGACCATGTTCCGCCACTGTGATGACGATAGGCGGTCATCGCGTCATTGATATATCCGATCGGCCCATGCTTTTCGAGGAAGAACGCGACAGTGATTTCAGAGAGACGGTACGTATAGGCATGATAAGGAAGCCTTCTCATAAGGTCGGTAACGAAGACGCAGGCTGAGAAATTGACTATCAGATTCATGTTTGGATCCGCGATGAAATCCGAACCGGTTAGCTTGTCGGTCTTCAGCTTGATCTGCCGCTCGAGATATCGGACCTCCTGCGACCCATTCTTCTCACGCACCATTTTGATTTTCGAAAAGACCATCGAGCATTCGGGACTTTCCCGCAGGAAGCGGACTTTCCTTGCGATGTTATCGTCGGCTTCCCAATAGTCGTCGCCTTCGAGGATTGCGATATATTCGCCTGCCGCTTCCCGGAAGCAGCGGCGAAAATTTTCGGATATACCCATGTTGAATGGGCTCGAGATGTTTCGCACGACATGTGGATGCTTCTTCGCGAACTCCGCTATGATCTCTGGCGTGCGGTCCGTCGATCCGTCATCGGCGATCAGGATTTCGAAGGTGAACCAGCCCTTCTGACAGATCGCACTTTCCAGCGCTTGAAGGATATATTCTTCTTGATTGTAGCTCAGGACCGCGATGGTTACCGTAGGGCGGAAATCATGCTTGCGGTGAACCTGCATGCGGGCCTGGGGATAGGACTGGTTGCGCGTGATACGCTCGTCGGAATCACGGTCGCAGTAGTCCATCAGCACCACCGGAAGATGTACCGGCGGAAACACCTTGGCATAGCGGAGGATCAGTTCCCAATCGACAAGGCGTTTCAATTCGCTGTCGAAACCGCCTAGCATCTTGTAGCACATGCGCGAGTGACAGAAGACGCCGATGTCGATAAAATTGCGTGACGCCAGATCTTTCAGATCGAAGGCGCGTCCACCGATCCTGTCGCTACCGTTTACCTTGAAGTTGGCATAAATCGTCTGTGTCTGCGGATTACGTACGATCGCCTGCGCGAACGTGTCGAGAAACTCCGGACGGATCGTATTGTCGGAATCTAGATATGTGATCCACTTCCGCGATGCCTTTGACAAGCCGATATTCCGGGCCATGCACACGCCGGAGCCAGTCTCGTTACGGATATAGACGATCTGCCCGGCGGCCAGAGCATCGGCATATTTGCGCGCGACGAGCTGCTCGGTTCCGTCGGTAGAGCCATCGTCCACAATCACCAGCTCGAAGTTGCGGTGCGATTGCGCCATCAGCGAATCGATTGCCGCCACGATGCAATGAGCCCGGTCGCGGGTCGGCATGATCACGGAAAAGGCAATGCCGGCGGGATCGGTCAGCGGCAATGACGCCGTTGCCGCACCTACCGGACCGGATGTCCCAGCCGCCGAAATTGGTATAGGCGCGCCCGTGCGGACGTGGTGAAGCAACGGGTTCTCATTCTCGGCAAGGCTTCCGACATGCCGTTCGCGATAGGCACCCGTGTCAAAAGTCGGGGAAGGATTACGCCCCAAATGCGCACCGATCCAGAGATAGTGTTCGACCGGATCGATCCCGGCGTCGGCAACGTCCGGATACTGGGTCCGATACCAGTTCTCGTCAAACAAGCCGCTCTGCTTGATGGTCATGATGTCTTGCTGCATTCCCGAACCCGTCATTTTTCCCGTCGCTTGAAAAGCCATTGGCCAAGTGATGCGCCCTCAAAGCCCCTCGTATATCGAAAGGGCCTCGCCCACATCCTCGTGCATGGTGGCGATGCCCTGGTGCAGGACGATCGCGCGATTGCAGTATTTCCTGACCATCTCCAGGCTGTGCGAGGCAAGCAGCAGCGCGCGGTCCTGTCGCTGTTCGAAGAATTCCTCCTCGCACTTCTTCTGGAAAGCGCGATCGCCCACCATGATCACCTCGTCGATCAGATAGCATTCGAATTCGATTGCCAGCGACAGGGCGAAGGCCAGCCGCGCGCGCATGCCCGACGAGTAGTTCTTGACCGGCATGCGCAGCTGGCTGCCAAGCTCGGTGAACTCCTCGATGAAATCGCGCATCTCGCGATAGGGTCTGTCATAGATGCGCGCGATGAAGCGGGCGTTGTCGAAGCCCGTCAGGCTGCCCTGGAACCCGCCGTTGAAGCCCAACGGCCACGAACAGCTCATCTTGCGCACGATCTTGCCCGACGTCGGCATCTCGACCCCGCCGATCAGCCGGATCAGCGTGGACTTGCCAGCGCCGTTGCGGCCGAGCAGGCCGATGCGGTCGCGCGGGTTGATCGTGAAATCGACTCCGCGCAGCACCGTCTTGGTGACCGGGCCGCTGCGGTACTGCTTGTGGAGGTTGCGGCAGTGGATCATGCCACGGCCAGCGTCCGGCGAACCCGGCGGCACAGCACCAGCCCGGCGAAGATGAACCCGAAGCTGACGATCAGCGCCTTGGGCACGTCGTAATAGGGAAGCACCAGCTCGCCGAACAGGCCGGCGCGCATCATCTCCATTCCTGAGACCAGCGGCGACCACATCAGCGCATCGCGCAGCTTTTCGGGCAGCCACGAGGCCATGTTGAACACGCCGGACAGCGGGATCGCGATATAGACGCTAACCGGGACCAGCTTCTCCACCACCGTCGACACTTCCGACAGCGGGGCAAGGACGAGACAGATCGAGAGGACGAACAGCACGTAGATCGCCCAGCCCGCGATCAGCAGCGCGACATCGGCGGGCATCGGGAAAAGGCCAAAGAACATCAGCACGATCCCACCGAAGATATAGGCCATCATCGCACCGATCGCTTCCAGCGCGACCCGCACGAAGACGAAATCCAGCACCTTGACCTGCCGGTGATACAGCAGCGCGCTGTTGGCGACGAAAATCTTGGCCGATTGGCCGAAGGAATGGCGCAGGAACGTCAGCGGGATATAGCCGCTGACGACAAAGGGGATGATGCCGATCCCGTGGCTTTCAGGACCCTTAAGGAAGGACCACAGCGTGCCCACCATTCCGGCGAACAGCAGCGGTTCGGCCATGATCCACAGGAAGCCGATATTCTCGCGTCCGAAGCGGGTGACCAGTTCGCGGACCATCAGCGCCTTGATAACCTTGGCCTGGATCCGCAGGCCTTCAGCAAAGCGTTCCATCAGTCGTCCGGCGCGTGCTCGAGTATTCCGACGACGAGCATCCAGCCGACCAGGTACAGGCACAGGCAGGCGAACAGCACGGCCAGCACGCTCTTGAGCCTGTTCGGCAGCAGCGCATCGTCAGGGCGGTTGGGTTCGACCACCCGTTCAAGATAATATTGCTGGCTCACGGCCTCGGCGCGCGCCTGTTCCAGCGAGGCGTTGGCAGCCGTCAGCATCTGCGTCGCGAATTCCTGTTCGACCAGCAGCGTTTCATAGCCCGTCAGCTTCGACGCGATGCCGCCCGGCGTGCCGACGGCGCGTCCGGTCTGTTCGGCGACCTGCTGGGCCAGCGCCGCCACCCGTTCGCGCATGGCGGGCAGAGAGGGATGATTGGGCGTCGCGGCCTCG